>JAGADH010000098.1 GCA_017613715.1 Desulfovibrio sp.
ATGGATGTCATCATTGGGCACAGAGGCCGTATCGTCAGGCACCTGCCTGCCGATGATCACACCGGCACTGATGCCTGCTTCATCCATTTCCTGCCAGAAAAGATCCAACGATTTCTCACGCGCAGCCTGACTTGGCTTGCCGTGCCATTTCTGTGGCGACGCTTCATTGCAGACGGGATTGGCGTAGATGCCGAGATTGTTGAAATGTTTGTAGGGCGGACGCAATCTGAAATCGAAAATTTTCATACTTCTCTCCTAATTGCCTGAGTATTTTCGAAAAACAGGCTTGCCTCATTAAATTTATTACAACAAGAAGCCTTATGAAGACCAGAATGGTTAGTCAGATCAATTTTAGCGATTAATAAAAGCATAACCATCATTTTTAACATGCTATTTGATCGATGAATCAAAATTTGCTCAACTCAGGCTCAGGTGAATATTCTATTTTCTTTCCGTCCCAGGTTTTATCCTATCACAAAGAGAGCGTAGCCGGTTCTCTGTATAGTATTTTATAAGAAAAAAAACGGACTCGACAGGCTTTTCTCTTTGTACTGTCTGTGCAGCTTTTTTGAGTAAGCCTTTGTTCACGCTGTTCTTGCAGGGAAAACGCTTGCGCTTCACATCATGGCGCAAAATCACAGCCCTTTAAGCAGAAACTTCTCCCAGCCTCTGTTCGCGCCCGCCCAAAGCCTTGAGAAGGGCCATATCATGCGTGGCATAGATTACCGTGGTACCGCAGCTGATGCAACCACGTACAGCGGACTCAATGGCGCGGGCACTGCGTGCGTCTACGCTGGAAGTAGGCTCATCAAGAAGCAGAACTGTCGGGTGGATAATCAGTCGCGAGGCAAGAGCTACCCTCTGTTTCTCCCCACCCGAGAGCGCATGGAAAGAACGCCTGCTCATTGTCTCCACGTCTTCAAAACCCACGGCATGCATGGCAGCCTCAAAGGCTGAGCTCAAACCCTTGGTTTTTCCGCGCAGAACAAGTCCGAGCGTGACGTTGCGAAAGACGTTTTCCTTGAGCAGATAAGGCTCCTGCAATAAAAGCGTCACCTCGCGTCTGGGATCCCCTCCGTTGCCGTGAAAGATCAGTTCTCCGGCATGAGGTTTTTCTAAAAAGGCCAAAAGTCTGAGCAGGGTCGACTTGCCACTTCCATTGGGGCCTGTGAGCGCCACGACTTCACCTCTGTTCACGGCAAATGAGGCAAGCGAAAGCGCTGTCACGGCTCCGTAGACCTGGACGAGGTTGCGTGCCCGATAGAGTTCGCTCATACCCGCCCCCGTCGTCTGATGCCGACAAGCAGGATATTGATGAAAAATGCGATGAGCAAAAGAATGAAGCCCAGAGCAATGCCTTGACCGAATTCCCCCTGACTTGTTTCCAGAGCAATGGCCGTGGTCATTGTGCGTGTGGCGTAGCGAATATTGCCACCTAACATGGTGGCGATACCGACCTCAGTGACTACGCGTCCAAAGGCGGTCACACAAACCATAGCCACATCGTAACGCAGTTCACGGATGGTCATAAGAACGAGTTGCCCATTGGTCGCTCCTAGAGTGAGAAGCGTTTCGCGGCAGCGTTTGTCGAGGTTTTCCACGGATTGGGCCACCCATGACGTAATGATGGGCAGAGCGAGCATGGCCTGACCAATGACCATGCCAGGTACGGTGAAGAGCAGCCCAAACTCACCGAGTGGGCCGCGTCTGGTAATAAAGGCGTAGACAATCAGGCCAATGAGCACAGTGGGGAAAGCCAGAAGCGTATCTGAGATGAGGCGGAGGAAACGCCTTCCGGGAAAATGGCAATAGCCGAGCAGAAAGCCCAGGGGCAGACCCAGAAGAAGCGCTATACAGAGGGAAATAAAGGTTGAGCTGAGCGTAACCTTGACCGCTGAGATGGTGGCGCTGTCCATGCACCACAACAGTGCCCAGGCCTTGGCAAATCCCTGCGAAAAATACTCCATGCGTGTTCCCGAAGGGGAGGCAGAAGATTTTTGCTTCCGTCTCCTGCCCCCCCGCGCCAAAATTTATTTGCCAGCGTTGGGGAAGAAGAGCTGCTTGCCTTCAAGCTTGAAGTCGGCGATGCGGGCCTGTGTGGAGGGAGAAACCCACCAGTCTTCAAACTTCTTGCCGAGAGCAGCCTTGGTATTGGGACATTGAGCGGGATTGACGGTGATGACGCTGTACTGATTGTAGAGAGCCTTATCACCTTCGACGACGATTTTCAGAGGATTATCGTTGGCGTGCTGACCTGCGAACTTGATCCATGTTCCGCGGTCGGTAAGGGCGTAGCCGTTCTTTTCCGCTGCCATATTCAGTGTCGCCATCATGCCCTGTCCGGCTGAAACGTAGAAAGGCTCTTTGTCGGGACTCAAGTTTGAGGCTTTCCAGAGCTTCAGTTCCGCCTTATGGGTACCTGACTGGTCACCACGGCTGACAAAGGTCGCCTTGGCGTCAAAAATGGCCTTGAGGGCGTCTGCCGTAGCCTTGCCTGAGACCTTGGCCGGATCATTCTTCGGACCGACCAGAACAAAATCATTGTACATCACCTGACGGCGATCAATGCCGTGTCCGGCTTCCACAAAGGCTTTCTCGCTTGCAGGAGCATGGACGAGCAGAACGTCGGCATCACAGTTTTTGGCAATTTCAAGGGCTTTGCCCGTGCCCACGGCCACCCATTTGAGTTCAATGCCGGTTTCTTTGAGAAAAATGGGATTCAGGTACTCAAGAAGGCCTGTGTCCTGGGTGCTGGTGGTGGTGGCCATCATCAGCGTATCGGCCGCTTGCGCAGAACACGCCAGCGAAAATACAGCCAAAAGCGCAGAAAGCATGCCTGAGAGCGTTTTCATGGGTTTCTCCTGGTTGAATGTGAAGGAAAGGTTCTTTCTTTTGCTCATTATGCCTTTTTTAACCATATGCAATATGTTTTATTTCGCATATAGTGGCATTGTGTTGAAAAAGCGTTTTTCCTCAGGCAAAAATTGGCGTGACAATGCGCTTTGCCAAAGACTTTCCGCTTTGGCGCAAACATTTTGACCTGACAAAGCCCTGAAAGCTCAACGTTTGTCTGCAGTTGGAAAAAGAGCATGCTTCTGCTTGTTGATGCCGCACGCGGCCTGTGCCATAGCCTTGTTCTACCCCCATCCTTAGGGACTTTGGGAGGAAGAGCTCTCGCTTCTCTTCTGGCCCAGGGATCGGCTGACCTGGCCCTTCCTCAAGAATCCCGTCTTGTGCTTGCCCCAGGACTTCTTGCGCACTACACAGACGAGACCTTTTCACGTCTGGCCATAGCCTCCTATCTTCCGGGTCAGCCGGGACTGCGGCTTGCCAGTGCCGGCGGCGCTGCGGCTGCCGCCTTAGCCAAGCTCGGTTTCCGCGCCCTTCTTGTCCAGGGTCTCTCTGCACAGACCAAGGTCTGCGATCTTGTCATTGATGACACAGGCGGCAGCTTTGTACCCTGCCAGTCCGAGCCCTGCTCGGATTTGGGGCAGCGCATGGCCAATCTGAGCCGCAGCTATCCGAAGGCAAGCTGCCTCATCACCGTAAGCCGGCTTGGGCGGTACAATATTCCCATTGCCAGTACAAGCATCAGCGATAGCCAATTGCGACCATCAAGCCATGCGGGCAGTTTTTCGGGTTTTCTGCTGGGCCGTGCCGGCATCGCTTCGATTATCTTCCAGCGAAGCTGCGCCACAAAAGCCAAAAGCCAACACAAGGAAAGGCTACGCTCCTGCCTGCAGGCTTTTGCCAGCCTGCCTGCAGAAAGCGGCGCTGACCCGACCTGTTCCCTTGTCTGTGCCCGATGCCAGGTAACCAAAGGCCATGCCAGGAAAAGCAAGGGAAAATGGCCCGGCTTTGCCGAATACTGGTCGTGCGGATCCCCTGAGAAGGATCGCTTTTTCCTTGACCGCTATGCTGCTCTTTGTGATCAGCTGGAAATTGATGCCTTTGCCCTGGCCCAGCGGCTCACGGAACTGAAGCAGCTGCTGCCTGAAAAGCGCCCGGATCTTGTGCTCAAAGAGCTCACCATCCTGAACGAGAAACCGGAAGCCTCGTCTCTTCTCAGCTCTCTCAAGGACTGGTTTCCCGAACAAACGGAAGAAAAAGCCTCAAGGGCACGTCTGCTCATAGACACACTCGGGCTCTGTCGTTTTGCGCAAAAACGGCAGAAAGATCCCAGGCTTCTTCAGAGGCTTGTCCTGGAACTGAGCGAACAATCCGCTGAAGACTATCGTGCCCTCGAAGAAAAGATTCTCTCCTGCGAGTCCCCGTTTTCCTCAGCTTCTCCGCGCTGAAGCGGGAACTTTGCCGGATCAAGGCCATAACGCATCTGGCCTGGTTGACATCCTCCCCTCCCTAAAGGGAGGGGATTCCTGCTGAAATCCAGTATTGCTACCGAGTTTCACAGGCGGGTTCCTGCTTCA
>JAGADH010000099.1 GCA_017613715.1 Desulfovibrio sp.
CCGGAAGCCGGTTCGCAGCGCTTACGTGATGTCATCAACAAGGGCATCACTGAAGAGGACATCATTCTGCACGCTCAAAAGCTGCTGGAGCACGGCTGGCGCATGGTCAAACTCTACTTCATGATCGGCCTGCCCACGGAAAATGACGAGGATTTAGCGGCCATTGTGGATTTGTGCTGTAAAGTGCGTGATGCGGCAGGCCCTGGCAATCCACGCTTGCAGGTCACAGCTGCCCTCTCGCCTTTTGTGCCCAAACCCTTTACGCCATTTCAGTGGGCCGAACAGATCAGTCAGCAGGAAATCAGCCGCCGGGTCAACCTGGTACGCCATCTGATCAAGGGCAAGAAATTTCTCAGCCTGCGCTGGCATGAACCGGCTGTCAGCCATCTTGAAGGCATTCTTTCCCGCGCGGACCGCAGCATGGCTGATGTGGTGGAAAAAGCCTATGGCAAGGGGGCAATTTTCTGCAGCTGGAACGAACACTTTGCTCTCGAACCATGGCTTGAAGCGCTGAAGGAATGCCAGATCTCTGACGAGAAGACCATTGCGGCCCGGGACCTTGCAGAGCCGCTTCCCTGGGATCATCTGGAGGCGGGTATCTCCAAAGACTTTCTCAAACGCGAATGGCAAAAAGCGCTGAGGGGACAGACAAGCGCCGACTGCCGTTACAATCATTGCCACGGCTGCGGCGCCTGCGATACGCCGGCCCAGCCCTCACGCCTGCGCACAGAGCTCGTCCAGGAAACACGCCCGTTCACCAATCGCCTGATTTTTGATCACAGGGATCAAAATGCCCATGAAGCGCACTTTGATGAACACGGCAGACTCGCCATTCGGGAAAATATTGGCCGCAAACCCAACCTGGCTGCCTCGCTCACGCAAAACGTCGTACAGTATCGAATCTGGCACAGCAAGCTGGGCGGCTGCGCTTTCTTAAGTCAGCTGGAACTACAAAGCGTCATCGAACGCGCCCTGCGCAGGGGAAAAGTACCTGTGGCCTTTTCTCGCGGTTTTCACCCCATGCCCCTGCTCTCCTTTGGCCGTGCACTGCCTGTGGGCGTGGAAAGCCTGGCCGAATGGTTCTCACTGACTCTGGCCAGCTTTCTGGATGCCCAGGCCTTGGCCGAAGCCACAGAGCCCTATCTGCCTCAAGGCATGCGCCTTTTGCGCGTTGAAAGCGTAGATAAAAACAGCAGAAGTCTGGCCTCCACAGGTGAAGCCTTCGACCTCGCCTTGGATCAGTCAACGTTTGCCCAATGTCTGGCTCGTTTTCAGGCCTTCCTCGCTCAAAAACATGTCTACGCGGAAATCATGAGCAAAAAAGGTTCAAAATCACTGGATCTCAGAACGTTTGTGAGCACAATGACGGAATCCCCCGTATCAGGCTCCCTTGGCCTACTCTCTCTGACCTTCGACTGGACGACCGGTTATCTATCCCCTTTACGCCTTGTGCAAAATATTCTGGGACTGCAGGCAGACGAGCCTGTGCATCTGCTCAAACGAGCCCAGTTCTTCGCTGACACGAGCAGAAACTTTGCCAGCGATCTCCCCTGGACACATGAGAACATGGCCGGCAAGGCTTAGAAGAGCTCTTCATCCATAGGCAGGCGTTCCCAAAAAACACGACCTTTTTTGCGGTATTTACGCAAAAGGACATAGATACTGCCAGGTCCGCCGTCAGCGGGCTGCGCTGTACAAAAAGCCAGCACAACGCGCTTCAGAGGTTCCTGGGTCAGCCAATGCGGCAATTTGCTTCGCAGCACAGCAATGCCGTCAAGGGAATTGCGACCGCGCCCGGGAATAAGCAGCAGATTGCGCAAGCCCTTGTACCACGACGACTTGATAAAACCGCGCAGCGCTTCAAAAGCCTGTACTACCGTAAAACCGTGCAGATCAAGATGCGCTTCGGGGCTGAGATTGCCGCTGCGCAATTTGTCCATGATCAGCTGATCAAGGCCTGCGATCTGACCTTCAAGGTATTCATCACGGCAAAAAAGCTGAAATTCCAGACGGCTTTCCAACATGCTTGCAAAATCGCAGGGAACAGGCGAAGCCGTTTGCGGCCTGCTCTCTGGCCTGACAATACGGCCACGCTCTTCGTTGAGCGGCTCTACGCCATCCACGGCTTTTAAAAAGCTCTGCCACTCTTTTTCCGTAATCTCAGACTCATACAAAACGGCTTTCTGGCGCATCTCTTTGGCACACGCCTCACTTCGTTGTATCGCAAGCTCTTCTTGCTGCGTCTTCAGGTCTGCCATCTCTTTCCGCACGTCCCTGGCTTGCGGCTGAACCATCTTCAACGTTCGCTGTTTTCTTCGCTCCGCCGTTCCACTGCCCAAAGCACACTGCTCACCAAAAGTCATCAGAGACGCCCTGCCTGCACAGGACGTCTGCCTTGCAAGGCCTCCCACAGCTCGCAGAAACAGGGCCTGATCTTCCAGCGTCTCCTGGCTGTCAGTCTCTTCCCGTTTCTGCCGTTTTACGGTGCTCTTGTTCTCCGACGCCTTACGCTTTTGGCTGGAGTCTGCCACTTGCAGCTGTCTGATCAGGCCCTGAAAAGGCTTATTCGTAAAACCATCACTCATAACGCACCGCTCAACTTCAAGCTATACCGCTCTCAAGCTCCAATAAAAAAGGCGGTGAAAAGAGCCAAGCTCTCTTCACCGCCTGAAAAAACAGACCTCTACTTGCTGCCGGCCTTTTCGGGAGCAGATGGCTGCTTGTCGCTCGGTGCGCCAAGAGGGGTTTCCTGAGCCTTACCCTGTGAAGCAGGAGCTGGACTTGCCGCTGCATCAGGCTTGGCAGGACTTACCGCAGCAGGTTCAGGCTTGGGCTCTGCCGGAACAGCCGCTGCACCTGCAGCATCCTGAGGTTTGGCAGGCGACTCAATCTGCACATCAAGAATGGTCGATTCCTTCTCGGTATGTGAACTGGTCACATAGGTATAGGACAACGACGTCACCACAAAGATCAGCGCCATGAGGGTTGTCAGCTTAACGAGAATACCTCCCGCTCCGGTACTGCCGAAAACCGAAGAATTGCCGCCGCCAAAAATAACCCCCATACCTTCCTTGCCTGATTGCAAAAGAATCAGGATGACAAGCAAAACGCAGACAACAATGTGCAGCGTCAGAATCAAAGACTGCATGCAAAACCCTCCAAAACCCTCTGGCTGCAATGCCGCTTACGCATTGATAATGTTAAGAAAACTCTTGGCCTCAAGCGAGGCTCCGCCCACAAGCAGACCGTCCACATTGGCAAGGGCAAGCAGGGCTTGCGCATTGGCAGGCTTGACACTGCCACCGTAGAGCACGGGCAACGAGGAAAGATCACATGCCTGCTTAGCAAGCACATCTTTGACCAGGGCATGGGCCTCAAGCACTTCCTTCTCGCCGGCGACCTTGCCCGTACCAATGGCCCAAACAGGCTCATAGGCAATGATCAGCTTTTCCTGCAGAAGACTTTTGGACAGATCAAGCACGCCGGAAAGTCCCTGAGAAATCTGCCGGGTCAAAACATCCGTAAGTTTCCCAGCTTCACGCTCTTCAAGCGTTTCACCAATGCAGAAGACAACACCGAATTGACGACTTAAGGCATACTGCGTCTTTTGGGCCAGCAGGCTGTCACTCTCGTGCAGCACATGGCGCCGTTCCGAGTGCCCCACAAGCACCCAGTTTGCACCGGCATCGGCCAGCATGGCGAGAGAGATTTCACCGGTATAGGCCCCGCTCTCAGCAGGATAAAAATTCTGTGCCCCAACCACGGTATCAGCACAGCCGCCAAGGACTTTGCTCACCTCGGCAATGGCAAGAAAGGGCGGAAAGACCATGACACTTCGCCCGGACGCCCTGCCGGCCGAAAGACCGGCGGCCAGCTCTTCGGCTGTTGCACGTGCTTGCGCACGATCTTTGTTCATTTTCCAGTTGGCGGCAATAATCTTTTTCATACAATTTCCTTGACGGGCAGGCCCTGTCCAGCTTGCAGGACAAAGCCATTGTTGACCGTTGAAGAGATTGGCAGGGAACGACAACGACCACGTTTGCCCTGCTCCTGAAGAGATGACATTTTGCGTTTTATGCGGAATAGGTCAATGCCAAAACAAGAGCATCTTCTCCGGTATCCGTATAATAGTTTCTGCGCCGGCCTGCCATACGAAAACCGCAGCCAGCATAGAGTGCTCTGGCCGCAACATTGTGTTCACGCACCTCAAGCCAGACTTTCTGCAGTCCAATCTTACGGCCGGTTTGCAGTGCGGTGGTCAGCAAAAAATGCCCATGTCCCTGCCTGCGCATCTCAGGCACAACGGCAAGATTCAAGATTTCCATTTCATCGGCCACATGATACAATGAAATATAGGCAAAAAGGACATCAGGTGCTGCAAACAGTCCAAAAGCAGCAAATGCTGGCCGCGAAAACGCGAGACGGCACTGTTCGAGACTCCAGGGCAAAGAAAAACAACGCTTTTCAAGAGCGTGCATCTTCATGGCGTCGTCTGCAGTGAGCTTTCGGCACAATCCATGCTCACCCGGCACAAAAACGTCCTTTGTTACACATTCAACGGTTCAAGCCGGCAAAAGCCCAAATGATATATGGGTAATAAACATAAACGCAGCCGAACAGCCGAGCACAGGGAAAAGCTTCTTGAAGCCACGGACCAAAACAACAGACTGCTTGGCTACTTGACAGCAAGCACCGTGCAGGCCCAAAAGCTCGCTCATCGCAAACTCGTCATCCTCATCGGTGACGAATGCGGGCATATGTTCTTTCGACTTCACAACGAGAGCTGCCTGTCACTGCCTCTGGTCCGATCGCATTTGGCAGGCCAGGTATTTGCTGACTTTGCCGCAGAGATTCTGCTTGCTGAAAACTTCAGTCCCTTTAGCCGCCTGCAGGATCTTGGCTATCTCAGCTGCCCTGTTTCCCATAGTCTGCGCATCTTCTACGTCCGCATGGCGCACAGTCTTCTTATCAGAAGGATCACGGCCAGACAGGACGGTCTGCTCCTTGATGCCGACGAGCTCAGAGGCCTGCAAAAAACGGCTGAGATCTCCGTAGACGATCTGCTGCAAACACTTCTGGCGCACCAATTGTTTGCACCGTTTCTTGAGGGCCAAACCTTTCCCCCGGCCACACTCAGTTGACAAAGACGGTACGGTAGACTTTTGGCTCAAGCATGGTCTTGGCCGTGCCCCTCAAGACCGTGGTCAGGGGATCGCTGTCGAGATAAACCTGAAGATGCGTTTCGCGGGCAATGTACTGATCAAGGCCCTTGATCATGGAACCGCCTCCGGCCATCAGCAGGCCGTTGCGATAAATATCTGCCGAGAGCTCAGGCGGTGTGCTCTCAAGAGCACGCAGGACCATTTCGCTGATCAGGCGGGCTGTATCGGCCAGGGCCTCACGCATATGCCCTTCGGTGATCATGACAATTCTGGGAGCTCCCTGCACCAGATCCTTGCCTGAAACTTCAATAGCCAGAGATTTTTCCTGCGGCGTCACACAACCAATGATCTTCTTGACATTCTCTGCCGTATTTTCTCCAACCTCAATGCGAAAGACGTCTCTGATATAGCGCTGCACAGCCATATTCATGGCATCGCCGGCCACCCGCAGGGACTGGGCGCAGGCAATACCACCCAAAGAAATAACCGCCACCTCACTCGTTCCGCCACCAATATCCAGAACCATATTGCCAATGGGTTCATTGACGGGCAAATCCGCACCAATACCAGCTGCCATAGGCTCTTCCACAAGCCGGACTTCACTGGCACCGGCCAGTGTTGCCGAATCGATCACAGCCTTTTTCTCAACCTGTGTGATACCCATGGGCACGCAGATAACAAACGATGGCCGCACAAGCCGCACACCGCGGATGATCTTGCGTACAAAATACTCGATCATCGAGCGCGTCACGTCAAAATCGGCAATGACCCCCTCTTTCAAGGGTCTTATGGTTGCAATATTTCTGGGCGTGCGCCCCATATAGCGTTTGGCATCAGCCCCTACAGCCAAAACCGTTTTCTTCTCAACATCCAGGGCCACCACTGAGGGCTCATTGATCACAATACCCTGCCGCCGTGTATAGAGCAGAGTATTGGCAGTCCCCAGGTCCATGGCGATATCCTGGGAGAAAAAACGTCGCAGGCGCTGCCAGAACATAAAATCGCAATCCGTTCTTTAGCGCACGCCGCCCAAGCCGTCGCCATGCACCTTGACCTTGGGCAAAAGCTGACGCAGACGCGTACGAAGATAAAGATTTTCAAGAAAAAACGACATTTGTTCCACGGCGAGACGGACAAAACTGCGCAAGCTTTCGTCAAAATGCCGGCCTTCACGCTGTGCAAGACAGAGAATCGCACGTGTACCCTTGTCGACAGCTATGGGCAGACACATCACCGCCTTAAATTCCACCACATCGGGAATCTTGCCAAAAAGAACGGGACAGGGTCCATCGTCAAGGCCTTCGACTATGAGCGACTGATCATTTTTAAAGACCCAGCCTACTACACCTGTATGCATGGACAGAGATAGGGGGAGATTATCCGTGAGGAGCATGGGGCTTGTTTCTGCCTCCAGGGAATAGGTCTCCCCGGGATTCTCCAGTGAAGCAAAAGCTGCATAGTCAAAACCTGTGGCAGAAACCACGGTCTGCAAAAACTGACGCAGATATTCCCCCCAGCGTTTGTAGCGGAAGGGAAGGTCCTGCAAGACGGCAAGATCAGCAAAATAGCGGGGTATATCAGCGAGAAAGTCCTGCTGTCCGCTCTTCACACGCAAACGAGCTATCAGTTCGGCAAAAAGCTGCAGGATTTTATTGTCTTTTTCCGAAAACGCATACTGCCGTTTACTATCAAGACAAAGAACTCCACCACAGGAAATCGGGCAGCCCATAAACGCTTTGATAGTCTCTTCCTCTCGGTCAAGATAGTAGCCAAGATTGCTCTGATAGTGGTCAAAATTCGGGATGCAAAGCACTTCGTGATTTCTCACAATCCACCCCACCAGACCCTGACCGGGCACAATGCGTGCATTGGGATCGACCTTGCTGCCAAGGCTGTACTGCGCTGCCAGACTGCAGGTTTCGCTGTCCTCCTCAGGCAGGAAAAGTACGGCAGAATAAGCGTCAAAGACACTGCAGACGATACTCAGAATATGTTCTTCAATGGAGTTTGCGTTCATCAGAAATCTGCCTGTTGACACAGCATGGAAAGAAGAGATCGGTCTGCTTTGCGATGAGCAAATCAGCCGTAAGGCATAGACCAGGGGGAAAAGAGCAAAAGAAAGGATTTGCAGCAGATTACAAGGCTTCCCTGCAGGCAAAAAGTCAGACCAAGGCGAAAAAGCCAAACTTTTTTTCTGAAATCGCTGATCAAAAAGGCGGAAAAGGACGGTGTGCTCAACCAGGCAGGAACGCTCGCAACTCCTCTCTTCTTTGCGCAGACGAGTATGGAGCAAGAAATCCAAAAAGGCAAGGGAATATCGTATGCTCGTTATTGGCGGTCCACGTATCGTCAAAGGAAGCGAGGACCGCCATATTCATCAAAAACCAAGCCAGCCAAATCCCTTAGCCATCACCAAAAGCAGCGCCACGCCGACTCCAAGCGGCCATCTGAGAAATCGCAACTCGAGCGACTTGATCTCGCTCTGTACGGGCTCATAGGCTCTTTGCAGTCGACCTTCAAGCGCTTTGATTTCAGAAAAACCCTGAGTCATGCAATTCTTCAGTTCGCTGCGGACAGCAGCAATGTCAGAAATCACTTCATTGCACACGTCGGCATTGCCGTTTTTCAAGGCATTACGAACGCCGACAATATCTGCTTTCAGTGCGGCTTTCACATCGGTTATTTCTCGGCTTGACGCCAGCATTCCCTGTCGCTGATCAAGCAGATCCACCAGGGCATCAAACTGCTCTTTGGTAAAGGCTTTTTCCAGTTTTTTCTCTGAATCAAATAACAGCATAGTCCACCTCACTAATCTTAGGTCAGAAGGCTCCGTTCAACCAGGCTATCTCTCTTTTGAGCGTCTCACAAATCCCCAGGGATGCCAGCCAGATTCGACATGGCTGGCATCCCTTCGTCATCACCTCTTCAGCGTGAAAAGCTCAGGCTGAAGACCATGGAGGAAAGACCGTACGGGGTATCTTACGCGTAGCATCCATCTCTTCGCGCCAATTTGACACATGAGCTGGTCAATCAGCCATGATGATGTGGCTTTCCCCTTCAAAGGACAGGTGCAAGCCTCATCATGCGGCTAGGTAGCTGACGTGCTGAACAATTACGAGAAAAAGCACGACGTTGTCAGTGCCGTATCGTCGAATACGGCTACGAGCTGCACTTCATTCTGGCCGATGGTATCCTGCGTCGTCGTCTCAGAATTGGTTAAGGTCATAATCACTGATCCACCCGTGTCTCCGGCATTAACGGCAAGCAGCACAGATTCCGAACCATTGATGCAGTCGTCCAAACCGCTCAGTGTGCCCAGCGCAGCACGTGAAACATCGAGCAAGTCCGCAGCCGATGCCTTACCTTCAATAAAATTATCAATGGCTGTGTTCAAATTTTCGTCATTTGTACTTATCACATATACTAAGGCATCTGCTTTCGCTGTCATGGCTGAGGCTAAATCTTCACCACCTACTACAGTACTACTAGTAACATTTGAAGCGCCATCATTCTGTAATGACCCATAATATATAAACTTGTCATTAGTCCCATCAAAAGCGTGTATAATATCAGAATCTGCTGAATCTTTGACATTTGACTTAAATGTATCACAGCCACTTCCCAACGTAAATACATTATGTCCAACTCCACCTTGCAATCTATCACCATTATCTCCAGCTTTAATATGCATTTTTGTATGTACATTATCGCCAATTCTTACATAATTATGATTAATACTGCCAGCCTCACCAGTTGTTGCTAATTGTAAAATACCATTTTCATTACTTGTAAAACCGATTACATAACTTAAACCAGTTTGTCCTACAGATTCAGAAAGATAGATAGTATCATTTTCACTATCAGCATTTATTGTCGTTACATTTTTCAGAGAATTGCCGTTGAGCGTAATAGATTGTCTTTCATCATCATCTTGGCTAGTTTCACTGCCAAAATTTATTGTTGATAATGTTGATATAGTAGTTTTTCCTAAATCAACAGAGGTATTATCTCCTGTGATGGTAAATCGAGTTTTTGAAGCTGTTTCTAAAGAACCAGAAAACTCACCAAAATCAAAATTATTATTACTAAAAGTTATATCTGAAGACAAATTCATATAATCTTTATAAATAGAAATAATTTTTGTACCACTATTAGCTGAAGAAATCTTTGTAATCTCAGATAATTGAGTATCAAGTAAGGCCAAGTTCATATCACCGGATATTGTCAACGAATTAATACCAGTAGAGTCTAAATTACTTATATCAAAGAATAAGCCACCATCGACGTAAAGCCCTGAAATATTTAACCCATCAAGCTTACCAGATAATTTAGAACCATTACCAGAAGATCTTATAGACAGAGTGGATTCATCATACATAGATATAGAGCTACTAAAAACCTCTAAGCTGTCATTCAAAGTAAAAGTCCCTTTGATCTGATCTGAACTTCTATCACTCCCTCCATATTCTAAAAGACCAGAAACAGTAACATCACCAACATGACTATCTGAGACATTTTTTATTATAACATTATCTTCTTTTCCCTTTGTCAAAAACACCGATGTTAATGTTGGCAATTTTGTACTTCCGAGTTCTATAGTAAGAGGCTTCGTACTTGAACCCAAACCAATTCCTGCTTTTCCGGAAAGAGTAACGTTTGTATCGACAAGGTTATCATCACTGAGGACAATTGTAGATACAGCTCCATCAACATATTTATTATCAATCTCTAATTTCCCATCTGCTCTCATTTTGGCCGTTACGGTATCAGCAGAGGTTAGCTTAAGCCCTTTATATATAATCTTATTGTTTGAAACAACCCAAGCAGAGCTCACTTCAGTACTATCTATTTCTGTTGAAATAGCAAGATTATTTTCTGTTATAGACAATAATTTTCCTTCATGATTTTTTGCCTCTAAACTAAAATTATAATTATCAATATTTTGACCAGATTTTTCATCATCATCTCTTATATAAACTATATCAACATCAACAGTCTTAGAGCTACTACCACTTAACTCAAAAACCTGTTCCTTAAAAGCAAATTTATTACTATTTGTCCCAGCTTTTGGCGTAATTTTCAAAGTTGTACCTTGAGTTACCGCATTAAATGTAAAAGAGTCATCACCATTACTCACTGTTATCTCGCCAGCATCTCGCCCTAACCCTGATATTCTAAATGTTAGAGAATCAGCTGTATCATCAATACTACTAGTCAATTGGGAAGAGTCAAAATCTCCAACTTTTACCAATTCTAACTTGAGATGACTTAAAGGAAGTATGGCTGAGCCAGTTAAATCATTTTTTGTCTCAAGATCTAATCTATTACTAGGAATTGTAAAAGATTTGCCATCAAGATTGGTTCCAGAAATCGTAAACGAATAACAATCATCATCAAGACCAAGTGTTTCTGCACTATTTCTAACATATTTTACATATGCAGTAACACTGCCACCTTTGGTACCTGTGAATTCATTTTGATCAAGTGCTAAACTGAACTTACTCGTTGAAGTTTGATCGATTGGTGATAAGGTCACCTTTGGACCTAATACATTAACAGCAAAAGTAGAAATATCCTGTCCATCAGAAATGCTTATTGTTTTAGCATCTTGACCGATACCTGCCACAGCAAACATAAATGATGAAGCAGTATCTGAAAGTGCTGTGAGTTTTGTCGATGTACTGCAGACCGTGTCATCAATGGCAAAAAGCGACAAAGCAAGGCTTGAGGCCCCCAAGGCATCCATTGCTGTATGTAAAGCAATACTGTCTTGCGTCACAGACATTGCTGTTCCGGTTACATCTGTGGCACTCAAGCTAAAGCTGTAATCATCGGCAATTCCGTCTTTTTCTTCGGCACTGCGGCTATAAATGACCCTGGCCGTCACCGTGCCATCTTTTTCGCCGTCAAGAACGGTGTCTTCAAGGCTGAACTTTGCACTTCCGGCAAGCTGCGTAAACGCTACCTGTGTTCCCGTATGTTCAACAGCAAAAGAAAACACTTCTTTGCCATTACTTATGGTTACGCTCCCTGTATCCTGGCCTATGCCGGCAATGGCCAGGGTAAAGCTCGACGTATCATCTGACAGATCTTTGGCCAAAGTTACGCTTGTGCCGTCTATCTCTGTGAGTGAAAGAGCAAGGGCTGATTGGCCAAGTTCGTCCGTGACCGTTATCGTATTCAGGGTAATGCTTTTGCCCTCTTCAAGGACCAG
>JAGADH010000100.1 GCA_017613715.1 Desulfovibrio sp.
TCACAGTCCCCTGCCGCGCTTAGTCCGCGTTCGAGGCAGACTGAAAAGGGATCAGGGAAGAATGTCAGCCATCAGACAAATCAAGGACATGGGATGGAAGCTTGCGCTCACAAGCTGACGCTTGATTGGGTACGCAATCCCCGGCCAGCCTCTGGCATGTTCTCATCCATCACAACAGGTCTCAGCTTTTTGCTCAAAAAAAATCCGAGAGCACGGACCTGCTTCAATCAACCTGTGGATGTGCCGCTGATCCGTCCGCTGACACTTCTGGCACTGCATCAAAAAGCCCTGTCCGAAGCCAGAGCGATCTGCCTGCCGACCTTCCATGGCAAAACAGGACACCCGCCTCTCATCCCATACAGTGCTCTGCCGCACATTCTTGCCTGGCAGGGGGATAAGGGCTTGGCTTGTGCTATGCAAAAGCTTCCGCAAAGCCTCGTTGAGGTGCCAGATGCCATGATTCTCCATGATATGGACAAGCCCTGCGACTATCAGAGACTTTGCCAGCTTGCGCCTAGCACAGAATTCTTACATCCCAGAGAGGCCCGCGAGCTTTTGCGCATCCAGCAGGTTTCAGCCAAAGGACTCCGCCATGGCAAAGCCGTGGGCGCAGTTGCCGCTCACTTTGCCTATACCCTGGCCAGGGCACGCAGACAGAAGGGAGAAAGTCCCAAACTCTTCCCCTGGCTTGCCCGCTCAGGCGGTCTTCTGTACGATCTCGCCAAGGGCAGCGCCCGGCATGAGGAAGCCGCAGCAAATATGCTTTGTGCTATGCAGCTTCCGCTCATGGCAAGACTCGTCCGCGATCACTGGGATCTGACGCTCACAGCCCTGCAAGCCATCAGTAAACGGGAACTTGTCTATCTTGCCGACAAAAACTGCTACGGCTCAAGCTTTGTCTCGCTTGATCAGCGCTTTGGGCAAAAAATCCAGAACGCGCCCGACCCACAAAGTGCCCAGGCCATTGCCGTGCGCAGACAACACGCCAAAGACCTGGCGACACGGCTTGCCATGGAAATAGGCAAAAAACCTGAAGTCCTGGCGTATGAGGCTCTTCAACAAAAATCGACCTTTTGCAGAATGCTTCCCCTGCGCTCACACGCACAGGCAGACAATTTGAGGGATAACGACAAGGCGCTGGACTAACGGCGCCAAGGCATTGATCATTGCGGCTCAAACCGCAGCAAAGAGGAGATATCTGATGAAACACGTCCTGGCCCTAACCTTTGTCCTCTTCCTTGCCGCTTTTGCCGGCAAGGCCCAAGCTTCCCCTGCAGGCGACTTCTTCTTCGGCATTGAACCTGGCGATAGCCTTGATCTTGTCTTTGACAAGCTCACAAAGACAAGCATCATTAAGAACAAGCTGATGATTATTTCTGCAGATTTGCCGGAAGGAACTGTCAATCCTGCAACCGGCACGGAATTTGTTTTGCTCAGAAGCAAAGCTGACATGCCCCCAAACGTCCAGAGCCTTTCACTCATCATGTATCCGCCGGAATGCAAGGATGACGACGAAAAGCAGGCGTACTACGACATGGCCTACTCAACGCAGAGTATGCTGTCTTTTTCCTTTAAAGACAAAGTTCTGACCGGCTACGGCTTTTTTGAAATGCCTGAATATTTCAAGGGCCATCAGGCACTTGCCAGCTACGCAAGCTTCATCAGTTTTTTTGGCCTGAGCAAAGATGATTATGAAATCGTAGAGGATGCCGATGCCGGCAAAATATTCAAGTTTCACAAGGATTATGGCTCATGTACCTTTAAGGGGCAGCTCTTTCATTACGACGAAGGCTATTCACTGTTCGACACCTCCGTGGACGTAAAGAAAGCTGTAGGGCAATAATTGACCAAGAGTTCATCGGCTCAAGCGACGGCACCATGGCTACCAAATCATCCAGGGAAAATTGAGGGGATGCGTGACCTCCCCGTCGAAGAGGACGGGGTTTCCACGCCTAAAAATGCAAAACGCTTCTGCCAAAGAGATCCAAGCTTCAAACTCCCGTGGTCTCTGGCTTGTACGCCATGGGAGTCCGCTGGGTCGAAGGCAAATGAGCCAGCTTGCCCTGGAGTTCATGCCAGAAGTCTTTCCCGCACTTGGCTGTGTGCTGACATCAGATCTCAGACGCTGCCAGGAAAACACAGAACTTTTGCTGCAGCATTGCCCATCTACCCTGCCGTGACATCTTGAGCCTCGACTCAGGGAAATTTCCCTGGGACATTGGGAAGGGCACACAGCCTCAGAAATCTCCACACTCTGACCAGGCGCCTGGACGCTGCGCGGACAATTTCTCGATAGCTATGTCCCCGACAATGGCGAGAGTTTTCGCATGCTTGTACGCAGGGTTTGCGCTGCCAGAGACTTTTGGCAAAAACGCTATCCGCAGAAAAATCTGCTGATTGTCAGTCATGCCGGTGTGCTGCGCAGTCTTGTAGCCCTCTATCTGGCCACACCCCTCAACCAGCTTTTGCGTATTCCCTTAAGCTACGCAAGCACCTTTTTCCTGCCGCTTGCTGACGGGAAATGGCTATCCAGGCCTGACCCATGACCAGAACCTGGCACAAAAAGCAAAACATGCTACGCGCCATCTGCCTCATCGGAAAATCGACAACACCAAACAAAGCCAGAAGCTCAGGAAAGCACCGTGTCACAAAAACCGATCTACCCGCACATCTCACGCACAAGCCAGGCAGCTCCCCAGCAGCCTTTGACCAGTCCTTGGCAAGAAAGCCTTGAAACGCGTGTGCTTGAACTCTTGGACGAGAAGGCCGCTTGTGTGCTGATCACCATTGTGCAAAGCCAGGGTTCAGCGCCCAGGCATGCCGGCACACGCGCTCTGCAGACCAGTGCAGGTTTTGAAGGTACTGTGGGAGGTGGAGCCCTTGAAGCCAAAGCTATGCAGTGCGCACGCAACTGCCTGGCAAAAAAGCAAAACTCTGCCGCAAACTTCAGCCTCAAGCTCAATGCCGGCACAAGCGATATGATCTGCGGCGGAAAGATGCGCATCCTCTGCGAATGGCTTGATCAACAGCACAAACCTGACTTTATCCGGGCACGCGAAGCCCTGCGTCACGGTCAAAAAGGCTTCTGGCTGGTGCTTTGTCCCAAAAACGCTGCTGACGATTATGCGGAAAATCTGCCATGCACACGGCACCTGCTCTTGACACCTGAGGACCTGTCGATGCTGCCTTTGGCCATAAGGCCTGCCATTTCAGCTGTATGGACGCAGGCAGAACAAAAGCCAACCTTCATGACCTGCGAGGATAGCTGCGTTTATCTGGAACCCCTTGAGTCAGCGCCGACCCTGCTTTTGCTTGGAGCAGGTCATGTGGCTCTCGAAGTGGCCAAGCTCGCCTCTGCCTGTGGCTTTGTCGTGGATGTGGTTGATGACCGCGAAGCCTTTGCCAATTCCGAACGTTTTCCCATGGCCAGGACATGCCTTGTGCTGCCGGAATTTGCCGGACTGTGCGAACAGCTAGTCATCGGAGCGGGGCATTATCTGGCCATTATGACGCGTGGCCATGCTTATGATCAGATCTGTCTTGAACAGCTTCTGACAAGCAAGGCACGTTATCTTGGCATGATCGGAAGCCGCCAAAAGAAGGCCCAGATCTTCAGCGCTCTGCAACAAAAAGGCTTTTCAGAAGAAAGTCTGCAAAGCGTCTTCTGCCCCATTGGTCTGCCCATCAAGGCCGAGAGTCCTCAGCAGATTGCTGTCTCCATCGTCGCGGAACTTTTGGCCGTCAAGGGCAATGTCACGCCCTGGTGCTCAGCCGCCTCCAAGCTCTAAGCGCCAAATACAGGCCATTTTGCTCTGGCAAAAACGTGACTTGAGATCATTGCCAAAGCATGGCAAAAACAGAGATGGGCCTCTGAACAGGCATTTTTTGTCACGTCAACCCAGGAGGTACTATGCGTAATCTTGCCATTTTTCTTGCGCTGGTCTCTTCGCTTTTCCTTCTGGCCTCTCCGGCCTTCTGCGATCACAGACCACCGCCACCACCCAGGCCGCATCATGTTGCACCCCCGCCCCCACCTGGCCCAGACCATGTGCCTCCGCCACCCAGGCCGCATCATGTTGCACCACCGCCTCACCCTGGCCCAGGCCATGTGCCTCCGCCACCGCCAAGGCCGCGACATTATTAAAAAATCAAAGGCAGGTTTGCCAAAGCTGAAAAGCCTTGTGCAAACCTGCCTTGCTTGAAAATGCAGCAAACGTCAGCGGAAAGCGTCCCCGGCAACGACCTTCCCGCACTTTACACTCAGGCACAGAGCCCTCACTCGTGACAAAGAGAAGGTTAAGCCTTGCTAGGCACAGCTCATGAGGCTGCCAGCCTAAATGCTGATACGGGCACCCAGTAATTTGGCAAA
>JAGADH010000101.1 GCA_017613715.1 Desulfovibrio sp.
CCATACTCTCCGCTGATAATCAGCTGCCAGGCCCAGTCAGACGACATGGCACGGTCACTGCGTCGCATCACAGCCCCCTCTTTCACCGTAAAATTGGATAATAGCTACCAAAAACAAGTCTATCTGTTTGCAGTTAGGTCAACGCCTAGCCATTCTTAAAAAGTCTGTCACGGCTGCTGGTCGCAGCATTCCCTCTTTTCCCTTTTTCTGACGCTATTTCAACTTAATCGCGCCAAAATATCAAATAAATATATTGTGATTGACATTTAAGGCAATATATCACTCTCATAACGTAATAATTATGATTGACAATACCTAAGATAATCTGAAAAATTTGCAACATACTCAAAAAATGGCAAGCTTGAAAAAGTATAAAAGCTTTTCTGTTGGTAGCAACACCCTAGAAAAAGCTAATATAGTTGTTTTGCCGAATAGACTTAAACTTCCAGGAAGGCGCTGGCATACGAAGACCGCCCAATACGTCCTTTCCTTGAAGGAAAAACTGGTAAGCCGATGATGGGAATCCACGGTCATTCCGCTGGTCATGAAGAAACTTGGACGATAGCTTGACTAACAAGAAAGGCTCTACCAAAACAATCGCTCTTTGCCTTCTCAAAAGACAAACTATAAGCTGTAGACCCTCTCCGTTACCACATTTTTTTAGCTACACTCTCTCCTCGAAAAGCGTCTTGCCAAGCCTTGATGACTGAACTACACTTATTTCCGCGTTACTCTCCGGTGATGCACAGCCATAACATCTCACGTCAAGGACGCTTATTCATGAAAAAACGTCTTTCTCTGCGTTTCTGTGTTCTCGTCATGACCTTTCTTGCCTTCGGCCTTGTCTCCACGTCCTCAATGGCGGCCCCAGCCAAAAAAGAAAAAATCACGTTTGCTGCTGGCAGACCCGACGATGCCTGGTTTGCTCTCTCACACGGGCTCGCCAAGATGATCAACGAACGCTCCGAATGGCTTGAAGCCGAAGTCATCGCCACAGCAGGTATCGGGGATGCCACGCGTCTGGCACAGCGAGATCCCGAGAAAAGAAAAAATCATATCGTCATCACCATGACGCCCGGCATGGAGCTCTGGGCCACTCCCGAGTACACGACCAAAAAAGTGGGCTCCATGGGCATGCTTTCAACTGCTCTGGTAACGCTGAATCCCGAGATTAAAACCTGGGCGGATCTCAAGGGAAAGACCATTGCTCTACCACGCAAGGTCAAACAATCCTATACGCATATCTACATCGACATGCTGCGCCAAGCCGGCATTCTGGACAGCGTGCAACTGCAGCACGGAGGTACATCCGCATGTCTAACCGCGCTTCGCGATGGCGCAGCCGATGCCGGCGCCATCATGATTTCCTTCATCTTTCCCGATTCAGCGAGCCCCGGTCCCTTCCTGGAACAGCTGCAGACCCGTGGCCCCGTCTACTTCATTGAGCAGGGCAATATCGAAAAGAATATTGCTATGATGACCGAAGCCGGCAAGCAAAAAGAATTTGAAGGAGCCACCGTGCCTCCCCTTGCCATGGTGGCAGCGCCCTCTTCCTTTGGCCCCACGCAAACACAGCCCGTGGTTATTATGACGCCCCCGGTCTTCTGGGCCGCCGGCACACAGGTGCCTGACGAGATTATCTACGAGGTGACCCGCATCATGTACGAAGCAGCCGAAAAGGGGGAATTTGGACAATATCATGTGATTGGCAAGGGCATGACCCCCGAATTCATCGTCACCTCCTTCTGGCCTACTGAGGAAGAATGCCGCAAGAACTACCATCCTGGCGCCCTCAAATACTTCGACGAACGAGGCATCAGACTGAGAAGCGTGAGTGAGACCTACGCGAAAAAATAGAACGGACGCAATTCACCCTTTTCCCCTCCCGCAGCCTGCGACGATATGAATATCAAACTCTCTTCCCTGATACGGGGTATGTGCGCGATCGTGGCGTTGGCCATGATCGCGTACCATTTTTTTTACATTGCCCGTCTCCCCTACGAGCCCTCGGTCAACGCCATAGTGCACCTTGGCTTTGCCTTTGTCGTGCTCTGTCTCGCCAATCTTTCTCTGAAGATCAGAGTTGTTGATTGTCTCTGCCTGCTGATCGCCATCGCTGTCACTGTATACTTCTGTACGGACTACGAAACCATTCTCGAAGACCCGAGTTATCCCCCTCAGACAGCCTTTGTGGCAGGTATTTTCGCAGCGGCTGTGGCATTTTATCTGACCTATCGTATTTTTGGCTACATTTTCCCGCTCATCGCAGCCCTTGGCATCGCCTATCTCTATTTCGGGGAACATCTGCCGGGTGCCCTGCACGCCCCCTCCATCGACTGTGAGCGCATGGTCACGCTTCTGGCCTCCGACGTCACTTCTCCCTGGGGTCTCTATGGCAGTCTCCTCATCCTTTCAGCCAATTATCTTTTTCTCTTCATCATTTTCGGTGCTGTCCTTGAAGCCTTTGGCGGTCTACGCTTCATCATGAGCGTTGGCAACTGGGTGGCCCGCTATTTTCGAAGCGGCGCGGCCTCACTCTCCATTTTTTCCAGTGCTCTACTCGGTTCCATCACAGGCAGCACCGTCGCCAATATCACTGTGACCGGTGTTTTCACGATTCCTTTGATGAAAAAAAGCAAATACACGGCTGAACAGGCCGCAGCCATTGAAACGGCGGCCTCCTGCGGCGGACAGATTCTCCCCCCCATCATGGGAGCCACAGTCTTTGTAATGAGCGGCTTTACGGGGATTCCCTATATTGCCATTGTCAAAGCCTCCGTCATTTCGGCCCTCATCTACTTTGCCCAGCTTCTCGTCTACGCCGAACTGAACGCCAGAAAACGGGATATTCTGCCCATGCAGGGTGAGCCCGTCGACATCCGAACCCTTCTACTCTCGGCCCCGGTCTTCATCCTGCCTCTCGCCTGCCTTCTCATTTTGCTCTTCATGGGGCTTTCGCTCATGAAGACCATTTTTTTCTGCATCTTTGCCGTAGTGAGCATTGGCCTTCTCTGTAACTGTCTGCAAAAAGAAAAACTCAACTGGCACCATGTCCTCGACTGTACGGTACGCGGTGTGGTTTCAGGCAGTCAGATTGCAGTAGTGCTCGCACTCATCGGCATTGCCGTCGCCTGTGTCGAAGTGACAGGCATCGGTATGAAACTCGGTTCCTTCCTCATTTCTCTCAGCATGAACAACCTCTTCCTGCTGCTCCTCTTTACTGCGCTTACGGCCATCATCCTCGGCATCGGCCTGCCCTCGCCAGCCGCCTATATCATCTGCGCCACCATTCTTTCACCGGCTCTCGTCAAAATGGGCGTTCCCCTCCTTGTGGCTCACCTTTTTCCTCTCTATTACGCCCTTTTCTCCCATCTCACGCCGCCGGTCGGTATCGGCCTCATGGTGGCCTGCAAAATGGCTTCATCCGACTATTTGAAAACCGCAAAAGAAGCGCTCAAAGCAGCTCTTCCTTCCTTTTTTCTGCCCTTCCTTTTTGTCTATGCGCCGGGCATTCTGCTCATGGGGGAAAACGCAGGCGCGAATTTCACGCAGACAGTAGGATCAGTCCTCTTCTTTTTAGCCATGGCCGTCGCTACCAACCGATTTTTTGTCCTACCCTGTGCCAAAACAGAGTTTGCTCTCACACTGCTCGCCTTTCTCGTCCTGACAGCCTATCTTGCCCTCCAGACCCATCCTCTGCTTCTGCTTCTCGCAGGTGCTCTGCTGATTGCACTTGCCCTTTTCCTGAACCTTCATAGGAAACACAACAAAAGGGCCATTCCGCTCTGATTTTTCAGGGATAATTTTGTGTTGTAAGAGGTATTATCTAACCTTTGGATTTCACGCTTTCGTTAGCCCCCACAGCGTGGACACGGTTTAAAGCCAGACAATATGGCTTCTTCGGCCGATTTAAAAAAAATGGTGCAGCTTTTGCTCTTAAAGTAGGGACAGGATCTGTTGTGAAAGATACGCGTCTGGGGATTACCCTTGCGCAAGTTGGGCTGCTTTAAAGGATTCTTGCCGCCAATAGTCCTCTGCTGTTGAACAGGCGCCCCACCGACAAAGGCCGAAGACTGCTGGCCGACAAGAGACAGCAGTAAAAGCAAAAAAACCAAAGCCAATACTACAGAATCTATACGCTGCATGACTTTTCAGCGTGTCCGTTGCTTGCAAGACAACGCTGCCTCCGTTTGCATAATGATGCGGAAAGGCTACTTTCCGCTTTTTTCTTTGCTCAAGTCTATTCGGCAGAGTGAAGCTGTCAAGATATACACCAAGCATTTTTGACAAAAAAACGCTTCTTGAAGAGGTTCATCTTGGTCTGTAATGCTACGCTTTGCTCTTCGTAATCCTCAACGCGATGCGAGTCTGTCGTGCGAGAAATTCTGCCATTTATACGCCGTCCCAGTCATTTTGCGGGCATTGAAGACGGTGTCTGCCTGAAAGCTAAAGACGCCGTTTCCCTACATCTTGCTCTGGCCTTTCCCGATCTCTATGAGGTCGGCATGTCCTATCTCGGACAAAAAATTCTCTACGGCATTGTCAATGCCCACGACAGCTGGTGGGCCGAACGGGTCATGGCCCCGGAAAAAGCAACAGGTGACTATCTCAAAGCCCATGGGCTTCCCCTGTGCACCCTGGAATCCGATACACCTCTGGCCAAACTGGATGCCCTTGGTTTTTCCATCACCCACGAGCTCTGCTACACCAATGTTCTCTATATGCTCGACCTTGCGGGCATTCCCCTGCGTGCCAAAGACCGTGGCCAGACTCTGACGCAGTGGCCTTTAATCATTGCTGGCGGCGGCGCGCTCTTAAGTGCCGAGCCCCTTGCCCCCTTTATGGATCTGATGCTCCTTGGCGATGGCGAAGAAGCTCTGCCTGCGCTGCTTCAACTGCTTGAAGATGCGCGCAAAAGCTCTCTTGCCAAAGAAGACTTTCTCCTGAAAGCCTGTGAGCTAGCAGGCATCTATGTGCCATCCTTCTTCGAGGAGGTTCACGGTGTCATGCGCCCAAAAGGTACGATCAAGCACAAGCCGACACGCACCATTGTGGCTGACCTTGACACAACGCCCTATCCGGCCCGGCAGGTGGTACCGGTGGGTGCTGTGCATAATAGGCTCTCCATAGAAATTGCCCGCGGCTGCACACGAGGCTGCCGCTTCTGCCAGGCCGGTATGGTTTACAGGCCTGTGCGCGAGCGCTCTGTTGCCAATATCACGCAGCTGCTCACAGACTGTCTTGAAAAAACAGGCTTTGAGGAAATTTCCTTTCTGGCCTTAAGCTCGGGCGATTATTCAGCACTCAAGACCTTAAGCCACGCCACACTTGACCATTGCGCAGCCCATCAGATCACGCTTTCCCTGCCTTCCCAGCGCGTGGGCTCCATCGACGATGAAATCATGGCGCGTATGGCTGACCTCAGACGCACGGGCATGACCCTTGCCCCGGAAGCCGGTTCACAGCGCTTACGCGATGTCATCAACAAGGGCATCAGTGAAGAGGAGATCATTCTGCATGCCCAGAAGCTGCTCGAGCACGGCTGGCGCATGGTCAAACTCTACTTCATGATCGGCCTGCCCACAGAAAACGACGACGATTTAGCGGCCATTGTGGATCTGTGCTGTAGAGTGCGCGATGCTGCAGGCCCTGGCAATCCAAGACTGCAGGTCACAGCCGCCCTCTCGCCTTTTGTCCCCAAGCCCTTCACGCCCTTTCAGTGGGCTGAACAGATCAATCAGCAGGAAATCAGCCGCCGGGTCAGCCTGGTGCGCAATCTGATCAAAGGCAAGAAATTTCTCAGCCTGCGCTGGCATGAACCGGCTGTCAGCCATCTTGAAGGCATTCTTTCCCGCGCTGGCCGCAACATGGCTGACGTGGTGGAAAAAGCCTATGGCAAGGGTGCTATTTTTTGCAGCTGGAACGAACACTTTGCCCTTGCTCCGTGGCTTGAAGCGATGAAAGAATGCCAGATCTCAAGTGAGAAGGCCATTGCGGCCCGGGACCTGGAAGCACCGCTTCCCTGGGATCATCTCGAGGCGGGTATCTCCAAGGACTTTCTCAAACGCGAATGGCAGAAAGCGCTGAGAGGCCAGACAAGCGCTGACTGCCGCTACAATCATTGCCATGGCTGCGGCGCCTGCGATACTCAAGGCTCGCCGTCACGCCTGCGCACAGATCTCGTACGCGAAACACGCCGGTTCACCAATCGTCTGATTTTTGATCACAGGGATCAGAATGCTCACGAAGCGCACTTTGATGAAGACGGCAAACTCGCTCTTCGGGAAAACGTTGGCCGCAGACCCAACCTTGCGAGCTCTCTCACGCAAAACGTCGTGCAGTACCGTATCTGGCACAGCAAACTGGGCGGCTGCGCTTTCTTAAGTCAGCTTGAACTGCAAAGCGTTATCGAGCGCGCCTTACGCAGGGGAAAAGTGCCTGTGGCCTTTTCTCGCGGTTTTCACCCCATGCCTCTGCTTTCCTTTGGCCGGGCGCTGCCCGTCGGCGTGGAAAGTCTGGCTGAATGGTTCTCGCTGACACTGGCCAGTTTTCTGGACGCGCAGGCCATTGCCAAGGCCACCGAGCCCTATCTCCCTCAAGGCATGCGCCTTCTGCGCATTGAAAGCGTCGATAAAAAAAGCCGAAGCCTTGCCTCCACAGGCGAAGACTTCGACCTAGCCTTAGAACAATCCGTTTTTGCCGAAAGCCTTGCGCGTTTCAAGGCCTTTTTCGCTGCAAAAACAGTTTACGCGGAAATGACTGGCAAAAAAGGCACAAAATCGCTGGATCTCAGACCAATGGTACGCAGCATGAGCGAACGGCCTTCTGATACAGCAAGCTCCTGGCAGATTCTCTCTCTGTGCTTCGACTGGACGGCCGGCTATCTTTCTCCATTGCGGCTTGTCCAGAGTATTCTGGGACTGCAGGAAGACGAGCCGGTGCATCTGCTCAAACGAGCCCAGTTCTTCCCTGACACGAGCAGAAACTTTGCCAGCGATCTTCCCTGGGCACTTGAGATGCGATCTGGCCACAAGGCTTAAAAAAGTTCTTCATCCATAGGCAGACGTTCCCAAAAGACACGACCTTTTTTGCGGTATTTGCGCAAAAGCACATAAATGCTGCCAGGTCCACCGTCAGCAGGCTTAGCTGTGCAAAAAGCAAGGACAACGCGCTTCAGCGGTTCCTGCGTAAACCAGTGCGGCAATTTGCTTCTCAGCACAGCAACACCGTCAAGGGAATTGCGGCCACGTCCCGGAATAATCAAGAGATTGCGCAAGCCCTTATACCACGACGACTTGATAAAACCGCGCAGCGCTTCAAAAGCCTGAACCACCGTAAAGCCGTGCAAATCAAGATGGGCTTCGGGGCTGAAATTGCCGCTGCGCAATTTGTCCATGATCAGCTGATCAAGGCCTGCAATCTGGCCTTCAAGATATTCATCACGGCAAAAAAGCTGAAACTCAAGGCGGCTTTCGAGCATGCTGGCAAAATCACAGGACACAGGCGCAGCCGTTTGCGGCTTGTTCTCAGGCCTGACAATGCGGCCACGCTGTTCGTTCAGCGGTTCTACGCCATCCACAGCCTTTAAAAAGCTCTGCCATTCTTTTTCCGTAAACTCAGACTCATCCATAACGGCTTTTTGACGTGTTTCTGCGGCACTCGCTTCACTTCCTTGTGCCTCAAGCGTTTCCTTTTGCGACAACGTACGATCGTTGATCCTTCTCCGTTTTTCATCGCTCTTACGCTGAAGCGTTTTCGGGCGGGCACACTGTTTTTTGGGGGTCAGCTCATGGCACTGCTCGCCAAAAGTCACAAGAGGGGCCTTCCTGGCGCAGGGCTTCTGCCGCTCAAGGCGTCCCACAGCTCGCAGAAAAAGAGCCTGATCTTCGTTGTCACGCAGATCCTGGCCCTTGGCCTCCTCCCGTTTCTGCCAATTGACGCTGCTTTTCTTCTCTGACGCCTTGGGACGCTTTTGGCTCTTGTCTGCCACATGCAGCTGACCGGCCAGGGCCTGAAAAGGATTATTCGCAAAACCATCATTCATAGGCAACGCTCAAACTCAAGCAAGCTTATCTCAACTCCCGCAGCCAATAAAAAAGGCGGTGAAAAGAGCAAAACTCTTTTCACCGCCTGAAAATACTGGCCTTTACTTGCTGCCGGCCTTCTCTGAAGCCGATTGCGGCTTATCAGCGGGTGCACTGACAGGTTCCTGTGCCTTTCCGGCATCCTGGGCTACCCCGGCATCCTTGGCAGGGCTTGCCGCACTAGGTTCAGGCTTGGGCTCGGCCGGAACCGCTGCTGCACCTGCAGCATCCTGTGCTTTGGCAGGAGACTCAATCTGCACATCAAGAATGGTGGATTCCTTCTCGCTATGCGAACTCGTCACATAGGTATAGGACAACGACGTCACCACAAAGATCAGCGCCATGAGGGTTGTCAGCTTAACGAGAATACCTCCCGCTCCGGTACTGCCGAAAACCGA
>JAGADH010000102.1 GCA_017613715.1 Desulfovibrio sp.
CCGGCCATTTTTCCTCTCAGTTCTGATTTTTGTCTACCTTGAATTTAGCGCAAATACCGGTACTGCGTCAAACTTGCCGAAAACGCATCAGGCCAATTACTGGCTTTCTGCCTTGCCCCTGCCCACGCCGTCGAGCCGTTCAGCCAGCCGTTCGGCGCGTAAGTGTGAGTACCTGGCAAGCATTTGCAAAGACCGATGACCCGTGATCTGTCTAATTTCCATGATATCCAAGTCAGTCCTTTCGAAAAGTCTGCTGGTTGCTTCATGCCTCAAGTCATGAAAATGTAAATCCTCGATTCCGGCCTTTTTCCGCGCCGCTTCCATTGCTTGAGTGATTGCGTCAGCGCTTATCCCAAACACGCAGCCCTCCTTCCGAGGACAAAGACTTTTCAAGATTTCAACCGCCTTCGACGACAGTGGCACGATCCGCTGGTCACCGTTCTTTGTTTTCGGCAACAAGGCCTTCCGTTTCTCGATGTCGACGTTCGACCAATCCAAAGAGGCGATCTCCTCCCGCCGCATGGCGGTTTCCAGCGCAAATGAGATGCAAGGCCTTAGTTTATCTGAAGCCGCGGCCAGTAACGCGTCTTCCTCGCCTTCTTCCAACCTTCTTTCACGGCCTTTGTTGACCTTCGGCCTGCGCACGTTTTCCACGGGATTGCCCAGGCTCTCAAAACCCCACTCGCTGCGCGCCAGATTGAACAATTTCGAGAGCACCGCGACGTCCAGGCGCACCGTATTCCCGCTCACGCCTTCAGCCTGACGCTCTTTGACAAAATCAGCGATATCAGTGCTTCTGATAGTCGCCACGATCCTCAGAGCCAAAGGCCTCGTCATGAGCTTCTTAACCCGATTGCTCTCACGTTTCGGATCAGATAACGCTGGAACACATTCTTCAAGATACCGCTGCAAGAGTTCTTGAAGAGTCGTGCGTTCGGCCTCTTTCGCGCTCGTGAACACGCCCTTGTTCATGGACGCAAGGATTTCGTTTTCCCACATTTGGGCATCCGTCTTTTTTTTGAAAACCTTGCTCTGAGTGGGATATCCTTTCTTCCTGACCATGACTTGCCAATGGCCATTGGCAATCTGCCGCACAGACATGTCTGCCCCCTGTTTTGCGATACAATCACTTGGTATATGAGGGCCAAAAAAACGTCAAGGGAGAGGAGAGAGTGCACAAAAAATGCACAAAACGACAAAAAAAGGGTTTGCGATTTCTCGCAAACCCTTGAAATTTCTGGCTCCCCGAGACGGACTTGAACCGCCAACCTAGTGATTAACAGTCACCCGCTCTGCCGATTGAGCCATCGGGGAATGTGCCAACAAATTGCTTGTACTTGAACCTAACACTTCTGTCAATCAAAATTTCAAAAGAATTTTCCGATCTTGCCCAAAAACGCTCCGCAATGCGGAATTGTTCGTGCCTTTCGGCCTTTATGCGGCATTGAGCCTTGTGCTTAATGCGTGATCGACAGCCGAAAAACAACTTGGCTAAAAAACAAATAAATTTGACCTGTCATTTTTTGAGGCTGGAGATGAAAGAGGAGCTTTGACGCATTTGAAGAGCCTTATGGATGTTCTCCCTTACGCTGAGTGCTTTCTTTTTCAAGCCGCATTACCCTTGCAACACAGGCCATGTTAGCTGGACAATTCATGCCTGCCCGGCAAATACGACCGGCAGGACAGGGTCTGCCCACAAGACAGGATTTCACAATCCAGACTACGGCCGCCAAGGCGCGGCGCCAGATGGCTTCAGCCATGCTAACCCCACAATGGATGTGTATGCAAACCTGTTCAGCCGATCTCTTCTATTGTCTCCAGGCTACTGACTTGAGCCTGCAGGGCTCACTTGCCAAGTACAAGCACTCATGGGTTAGGAAGTATGGTATGCTGAAAGTAAGGCGATCTCCACTGCCATTATGGTCGCTGAGCAACAACCGGTCTTGCCGAAGGATCCTTGATAATACGCCTGAGTTTTTTCTCATAGCGCTCAGCTTCACTGTAGACGCAGCCACAGTATGGCTGGCGGTAAAGACCAAGCGTGCGACAACGATCAATGCCGTTCTGCCAGTCCATGCGGAAATCACGGTAGACAAATTCAATGCCGGAGTTCTTGGCTTGCATTCTGCCACGCTCGGCAATCACCTCATGGGGCTGATAGATTGAATAGAGAAGACTCGTACTCACAGCCTGAAAACCGAGCTCTTTGGCTTTGGCAAAAGCGGCATCTACCCTAGACTGGCAGCAATATCGGCAGCGGTCGGGTTTGCTATCTCTGCCCGACACGGCCCTGAGCCACAAGGTGATGTCCCAGCTAGCATCGTCATAGAGGAGGGGAATGCCAAAATGCTCTGCACACTGAGTGGCGGCTTCGCGGCGCCTGAGATATTCAGCCAAAGGCTGGATATTGGGATTCATAAACCAGGCTGTGACCGCATAGCCTTCATCCAGAAAGCGCAACACTGGCATGATCGCACATGGCCCGCAACAGACATGCAAGAGCAGTTTTATGCCTTTCATGATGCTCAGGAATTGTGGCGAATGGCAATTTCAAGCTTTTTGCCGTACTCCTGCTCAAGCTCCTGCAGCATTTCCCGCTTGTGATTCAGAAGATACATGCCAAGCTCGGCGGATGTCTCATAAACGCAAGTCGGAGCCTTGGAGAGACGCATCTGGCGCTGGATGTCACTGGCAACCTGCAGCGACTGCCATTCAAGATTGCGTCTCTGTCCAGTACCTGAACAATAGGGACACGGCTCCTGGGTGATGGACAGGGCTGAAAAACCCGTACGCTGACGCACAAGCTCCAGCAGGCCAAAGGAGCTCATATGCTCGATATCGTAGCGTGCCTTGTCGCTTTTCATGGCAAGACGCAGATTGCGTTCCACATCTTCCACATGTTTTTTGTCGCGCATTTCTATGAAGTCAATGACCACCTGGCCACCCACATCTCTCAGGCGCAGCTGCCTGGCAATGCTCTCTGCTGCCTCCATATTGGTGCGGTAGGCCATGGTCTCAAAACTGCCCTTGCAGGAAATCTTGCCTGAGTTGACATCAACAGCCATCAGGGCTTCGGTCTGGTCAAAGACAAGACGGCCGCCTGAGGGCAGAAAGACCTCACGCGAATAGACTTGTTCGATCTGACGGCGGAGATTGAAACGATCCCAGAGACTCTGTTTCTTGTCCACAAAAAGATGTACAAGATCCTTTTTGCGCGGAAAAAGCAGATTGACCATATTGCGCACGGTTTCGGCCACCTTTTCATCATCCGCCCAGATTTCCGTCACATCTTCGGTCAGATAATCGCGCACAGCCCGTTCCACGAGACTCGGCTCTGTGTAGATCAGGCAGGGAGCTTCCGTCTCTGTGCCTTTCTTGCGGATCTCACGCCAGATTCGTTTCAGGTACTGCAAATCGTTCTTGAGCGTCGTCTTGGTCGTGCCAGCACTCACCGTGCGTACAATCACGCCGATATCTTCGCCGGGATCAATGCCATTGATCAGATCCTTAAGACGGGCACGTTCAGCCTCATCCACAACCTTGCGTGAAACGCCGATCTGATCCTGTCCGGGGGTCAGAACAAGAAAACGTCCGGCCAAAGAAAGCCATGTGGTCAGAAAAGCCCCTTTATTGCCCGTGGGCTCTTTAACCACCTGCACCAGAACCTCTTGTCCCGGTTTGATGACCTTTTGAATGGGGGGAAATTTATTGCCCTTGGTGGGCTCATAGTGGCTGAGCCAGTATTCGCTGTGGATTTCGTCAATCTGCAAAAAGCCGTTTTTCTGCGTGCCATAGTTGACAAAAGCCGCCTGCAGATTGGTGTCGATATTCTGAATGATGCCTTTATAGATATTGCCTTTGAGTTTTTTCTGATGCTGCATGTCGAGGTAGTATTCGCAGAGCTTGCCTTCTGCCGAAAGCGCAACTTCCACACACTCACCTGCCAACACGCTAAAAAACATCTTGCGGTTCAGCTTACGCGGCTGCAGTTGGGCTTCTTTACGACGAGAACGGCCTTTGCTGTCAGTCTCATCCTCATCGTCAGCATCCCAGAATTCAGCGTCTGAAAAAGCTTCAGTTTCGGATAATCCAGGCGTATCCGAAATCGTTCGATCTGACCTGGTCTCGGACTGCACCTCCAGAGTCTCTTTTGGCCTGGCTTCGGAAAGCTCAAAAGACTGCTCCTCTTCAGGCAGGGGCTCTTGCTGCTCTCCTTCGGCCTGCGATCTGCTCTGCATACCAGTGCGCGACTGCGGTCTGCGGCGGCCGCGATGGTGTCGTCTTGAGACACGCCCTGATTCGCTATGGCGTTCAGAGCTCTCTTCTGGCTGTTCCATAGCCTGCGAAGGCACCTGCGCTTCTGGCGCAATGGCCTGTGCAGGATCCGAGGCATCGGTTTTGAGCTCTTCGGCAGGCTTAGCCTCGGGCATAACCTTCGACGCAGCCTCCTCTTCAGCCTGAGTCGCTCTCTGCAAAGCCTCTTCAGGCTTTGTCTGCGACTCCTGCACAGTCTGCACATCGACACGTTCGGCAGGAATGACAAGCTTAGCCAGGGAGCTCTCAACGTCTACCGCCTCAAAAGCAGGCTGTTCTCTCTGTTCCTTAGGTTTCAGCTCTTCAGACGTACGCTCTGTGCCATCAAGAGAAGCTTGTGCTAGAGGCTCCTTGGCCTTTTCAGGCTCGATGGGTGTTTCCTTGTCAGCAGGCACTTCCGGCAAAGGCTCTTGTGCGGCCTTGGCGCTTTTTTTCACAGAACGACTGCGAGCAGGTTTTTTGGCTTTAGGCTCAGCATTTGCCTCCTCGGTCTTCTCCAAAGCCTGTGGCGCAAGACTGCTCTGGTCTGGCCCAGTGGCAGATTCTTGAGTTTTTCTGCTTGAACGCGTTTTTTTCGTCGGACTGGCCCTTTTAGGTGTATCAGCAGCCACAGTCTGAGCTGCCTCGTCTGAGCCTGTCTTGGTCTCGGATGTTTCCGCTAAACTGACTGCCGTACGAGACCTTGTTGAGCGCGAACGTGGTTTTGCAGCCTTGGGAGCATCGTCCTGAGTGGCCTGACTCTTGCTTTTGCGGCTACGCGTGCTTTTGGCCTCGCTTTGAGGTTCTGCAGAGCTCTCGTTAGGATCGGGCGCATCCTTATTCTCTGCCTTCGCGCTGCGTTTCCTTTTAGGCGCAGGCTTTGCCTCGGCCTCAACGGCAGTGGCAGGGCTTTTGGCAGAGGATTCTTTGCTCTCACGTTTTTTCGTGCTGCGGGTTTTTTTCTTGTTTTCTTCCGTTTCCACGCTGCTGTTTGCAACAGCCGACTGTTCTTTCGTCATAACGTTTTGGCTCACTTTTTCGCTAAGCTATGTAATGCAGTAAAAAATTGACCATCAGTGTCGCGCGTCAACGTGGCATAATAGCCATGCACAAAGGCTCCGGGATTGACAATCTGTGTCCGTCCGAGACGGTCAAGTGCACGCGACTCGTGAATATGGCCGCAAAAACAGATATCTGGCTGGTACTCTTCGATGAATTCCTGCACGGCACGGGATCCCACATGGGCACCGCTCGTCACAATGTCACAGGCCGTACCAAAGGGCGGATTGTGAGCAATGAGGATCTTCACAGGATAGTGGCAGGCCTTTTGCCAACATTCCTCAAGCCAGATGGAAAATTTGGATTCGGGAAATTCGCTTGGCGTGCCAAAGGGCGTAAAAATAGATCCGCCCACACCAAAAACAGCGACATCGGGTGCAAGTTCCCGCACAGTTCTGTGGAGGTTGATCTCTTCGCAACTCAGCCAGGCATCCACTTCCGTACGGTCCATATTGCCGATCTGAGCAAAAACCTGCGCATTGCAGGCTCGAAGATCCGCCACAATCTGTTTCGCCCGGGCTACTCCACCCAGGTTGGTCAGATCGCCCGTAACAAGAAGTCCGCTGGCACCTGCCAGCTCAGGAATTTCACACAGTGCAGGACTGCCTTCATGGATATCTCCAAGGACAATCCAGTGCTGCGCTTGGGCTGCCTGCTCACTCACAATGTCTGCCTCTTGTTTCCCGTAAGAAAAAAATCGGTGCCAAAGAAGGCCGCACCGGATCAAAAAAAACGTTGTCCACGGACAAAATATTTTTGCCTGCGGCTTGCATATTGACGCCGGAAGAACGAACAGGCTACCTTGGTCTTCTCTCCGCGGCTTGCGGACAGTATTGAACGCCTGATCAAAAAGAGATCTTCTTCCGAGCGAAAAATTTGGCGAATCTTGCCACAATTTGTTCGTGATGAAAAGAGCCGGAAAGATTCTTCCAAGCGTATCCAAAGAGCTTTTCCACGCAGTTCACGGCAAAGCCGCTATTTTTTTTACAGACCTCGTCATGCCACGTCACACCTTAGCAAGCACAGCTTCTGTCTCCCTGGAAAAGGCCCGCCTGCGCAGCCAGCTGCGTCAGATGCGACGTGAACTTGCGCCTGCCCGTGTCGCTGATCTCTCACAGCGCATCACCGAGCGTTTTCTTAGGACAAAGGCCTGGCAAGAGGCGCAAAGCCTTGCCCTCTATATCCCCAAGCTTGCCGATAACGAGGTGGACACCCGGGCATTGCTGCATGCGGCTCTTTTTGCCCAAAAACGCGTCTTTCTGCCAAAAGTTCTGCCAGACTATCAGCTTGCCTTTCTGCCCTGGACCGACGAAACCCCGCTCGTCAAAAATCGCTTTGGTCTTCTTGAACCTCAGGGCGAGACGCTGGGCCATGCGACCATCGAGCTCTTTGTGCTGCCAGGTCTGGCCTTTGACCGTCAGGGCACGCGCCTTGGCTTTGGCGGCGGCTATTATGACCGTGCCCTGGCCCAACGGCCGGGCGTGCTTGTGGCCGGGATCTGCTATGGCTTTCAGCTCGTGGAGACCTTGCCCAGCAATACCTTTGATCAAAGCGTTAATCTGATTTGCACAGAGGATGAGCTTCTATGTCTCTGAATGCCGTTTTTTTTCACTTCCCGGGCCTTGCCCATGTCCACTGCCTCTTTCCTCTGCGCGATCAGGATCTTTCCGAAGATGGTGATGCGCGGCTTGGCGGCAATCTCTCCTTTGAAGTCGGTGACAGTAGAGAACGTGTGCGCAGCACGCGCAAACGTCTGCTTGACTGCTATCGGGGCTTTGGTCTTAAGAGACTCTGTGATGCGCATCAGGTACATGCCTGCGATCTTCTTTTTCTTGAAGAAAAAGCCCTGGGCGATGACCCTGTTCTTGATGCCGGTCTAAGCCTTCAGGCAGCTGACGGTCTTGCCACCTGCGAGGCCGGTCTTGGTCTTTTGATCAAAACAGCCGACTGTCAGCCTCTGCTCATCTCTGATAAGAACGGCCGTTTTCTGCTTGCCCTGCATGTCGGTTGGCGCGGCAATGCCAGCGACTTCATCGCCAAAGCCATTGAGACGTTCTGTCGCCGCTTTGCGCTTAAGGCCTCTGATCTTCTGGCTGTGCGCGGCCCAAGTCTTGGCCCGGACAAGGCAGAATTTGTGCACTTTCAGCGTGAATGGCCGGAACGTTTCAGCCCCTGGTTTGACAGCCGGAGCCGTAGCATGGATCTCTGGGGACTGACCCGTTACCAGCTTACCCAGGCAGGGCTCGCTCCACGCCATATCTATGGTCTTGATCTCTGTACAGCCACCAATAGCCAGTGTTTTTCCTATCGCCGCGACAAGGTCTGCGGCCGGCAGGGCGGTATCATCTGGCGCGAAGCACAGCCAAACGAAGAGTAGAGCACTCCATGTCTGCCTGCCCCGGCCACAAGACCATACGCAGACTTTTTTTCCTCACGCTGCTCTGGCTCTGTGTGATGCTGGGCGCCTGTTTTTTTGGCAGCGTGCCCCTTACTGCCGGCAGTGTCCTGGCAGCGCTCCTGCATCTCCTGGGCTTTGGTGACTGCGATCAGCTCACGCTAACCATTGTCCTCAATATCCGCTTGGCCCGCATTCTGCTGGCATCGCTCGCAGGCAGCGCTCTGGCTCTCGCCGGCGTCTGTCTGCAGGGCGTCCTCAAAAATGATCTGGCCGAGCCCTTCACCCTGGGCATTTCACAGGGAGCAGCCTGCGGGGCAAGTCTTCTGCTCACAGGTTCCTTGGCCGCAACACTTTCCGGTTTTGCCCTGGGTCAGACTGAACTTGTGGCATTCGCAGCCTTTTGTGGCGCACTCCTTGCCACTGCCGGCACGCTGCTGCTTGGTGCCAAACGCGGCCGCATGGACCGGAGCACGGTCATTCTGGCAGGCATTGCCATGAGCACCTTTCTTGGGGCTCTTTTAGCGCTCGTCAAAGCGCTCAACGAGGAATCCGTGGCCAGCATTGTCTTCTGGATCATGGGCTCTTTCCAGGGCAGAACCTGGGACGATCTGCCGCTTTTGCTTCTGCCCTGCCTGGCAGGCCTCATACTCCTTGGCTTTTGCTGGCGCGCGCTCGACATGTTTTTTCTTGATGACATGGAAGCCAGACGGGCCGGCCTCAATGTCGAACGCGCACGCATTCTGGTCCTTGTTGCCGCAAGCCTGATGACGGCAGGCTGTGTGGCTGTTGCCGGCATCATTGGTTTTGTGGGTCTTGTTGTGCCACATATTCTGCGCCTGCTGCTAGGCCCGAGCCACGCCCCGCTCCTGACAGGTGCAGTCTTTGGCGGCGGTATACTGCTTGTGCTTGCGGATCTTTGCGCTCGTACGCTTCTGCCTGAGGGTCAGGAAATACCCGTGGGTGTTGTTACAGCCCTCATTGGCGGCCCCTTTTTTGCGTGGCTGCTCAGACATCGTAGCTCCGTTCACTAACGCTTTTCGGCTCATCTGCCTGCCAAGGACTGCCTGTGCTCATTGTGGAAGATCTTTCAGCCGGCTACACGACAAAACCTGTTTTGCAGCATGTCTCTTTCAGCGCCCGCAGCGGCGAATTCATTGCCCTGCTTGGTCAAAATGGCAGCGGCAAAAGCACACTTCTGCGCAGTGTTGGCTCAGTGCTCAGACCAATGCAGGGCCGCGTGCTTTTTCAAGGCCAGGACCTGCGCAGACTCAAGACCCGAGAGCGTGCCCGGCTTGTGGCCTGTGTACCTCAAAAAGCCCATCTGCCGGGAGACCTGACCGTCCTGCAATGTGTACTCCTTGGCCGCTACGCAAGACTTGGCCTCTTTGGCCGCTATAGCCCCTACGATCACGAGCTTGCGGAAAAAGTCCTTGCCTGGACTGGAACTCTTTCGTATAAAAACCGCGTTTTGGGTGAGTTATCGGGAGGACAGCTGCAAAAAGTCCTTCTCGCCATGGCGCTTGCCCAGGAACCTCAACTGCTCCTGCTCGACGAAGTAACGCAGGGCATAGATCTTGCCGGCGTTCTCCCCATCCTTGAGCTGCTCCAGGGACTCTGCGCCCAGGGTATGCTCGTGCTCTGTGCCCTCCACGACGCCAATCTCGCCGCGGTCTTTGCCACCCGTCTGCTAGCCCTTAAAAACGGAGAAAAAATCCTTGATGCTCCGACTACCCAAGGCTTTACCCCTGACAATCTCTCGAAAATCTACGACCTACCCATGTCCACCTGGACTCTTGCCGACACCGCATGCCTTGTGGCCTTTCCTGACAGCTTTGCTCATCACGCTGCTCATCCTGACAAAGCCGCTCAGTGTCCTCGCCGCTGAGGCGCCGGCCCAGCGCATTGTGGTGCTTTATGCGGCCTTTACGGAAATCCTCGAGGCCCTTGGTCAGGAAAAACGCATTGTGGCAAGAACCAAGTCCGACACCAATGCCTGTGTGCAGACACTGCCTGTGATCGGCACCCATATGCGTCCCAATATCGAAAGCATTGTGGCGCTTAAGCCCGATCTTGTGCTGCAGCTTGCCGGACGCAGCGAAGCCAGCCTGCAGAGTGAAGCCCTGCGCAAACAGGGTTTACGCGTTGTGGAACTTGAGCTCGACTCCTTTGCCGATCTGATGCTGGCCGCAAAACGTCTGGGTGAACTGACAGATGCCAAGGCCAGGGCACAAAAGCTCAGTGAAATCTGGCAGCGAAAACTTGATGGCATCAGAAGCAGGCACAGCGGTACGCCTCTGCGCGTCTTCTTTGAAGTTCGCTCGCCCAATCTTTTGGCCGCAGGCCAGAAGAATATCGTCAGTGAAATCATTGCCATTGCGGGCGGCGTCAATGTCATCGTCACAAAGAAAAAGCTTGTACGTCTCAGCGAAGAAGAGCTTCTGGCTCTGGATCCCGATGTTTACCTGATGCAGCAGGGGCCCATGAATCCCAGTCCCCAGCCGCTTGCGGCACGCAAGAATCTCGCTTCCCTGCGTGCCGCTCACAACGGTCAGAGTCTTGTGGTGCCTGAAGAGGACTTTTCAAGGCCCGGTCCCAAAGCCATTGAGGCCTGTGACAGGCTTGAACGCTGGCTGCACGCGGCGCATTAAGTGGTGTTTCTGCAAACTCTGGCAAAACTTCAAGGAAGCAGACATGGAACTGGTGGATACCGTGCAAGGAACCTTATACGGCATTGGTGTGGGTCCAGGCGCTCCGGATCTTCTCACACTGCGCGCCATTGAGGCCATGAGACAGTGCGATGTCATTTTAGGGGCCACCCGCACAGGCAATGACTATTCACGCGCCCTTGAGATCGCCCGTCCCCATCTGCCAGCCCAGCACACGGAAGTTGCGCTTGATTTTCCCATGACCAGAGACCGCGCAAAGCTTGAGGCGGCCTGGAGCAGAGCAGCAGACAAGACTCTGACAATTCTCAGGCAGGGCAAAAATGCAGCCTTTCTGACGCTTGGCGACCCTCTGACCTACAGTACCTTCGGCTATCTTCTAGCGGCTCTCCGCAAGCGCCAAGCCGACTGCAAAATCACGGTCATTCCCGGCATCACCGCCTATCAAGCTGCAAGTGCACGCCTTCTTTTGCCGCTCTGTGCAGGGGAAGAGCATCTGCACATCCTCTCAGGCATTGCAAGCAAGGAGAATCTCACAGCACAACTCAAGGGCCCTGACACAGCCGTGGTGCTCAAGGCCTACCGCAATTTTCCGGACATCAGAGAAGCTCTGCAAAAAACTGGGAGAGATAAGGATGTCTGGCAGGTGAGTCATGTGGAGCAAGAAGAGGAACGTATTCTTAAGGGCCTTGGCTCTGAGGATAAACCACCCTATATGACTCTGCTCATTTCTCCTAAAAGCCGTCAGCAATAAGAAGCCCCTGCAGAGCGGGGGCTTCTTATTGACGCCATGCCTAAATCAGGGCTTACGTAAGCTTCCATCAGCTGCTTTGTTTGCGGCTGCTGACCAGAGTGCCTGTGATCACCAGCAGACAGCCAAGAAGAGCCAGAGCTCCCAAACGTTCACCGGCCATGGAGCCAAAGAGACCTGCCCAGACAGGCTCACCCGCATAGATGAGTGTTGCCCGTGACGGCGGTACACTCTTCTGGGCCCAGGTCAGAAGGCTCTGAATACAGGCCGTGACAAGACCAAGGCCAAATACCGCGGCCACCAGCCAGAGTGGCAGGGGATGCACGCTTTCACCGGCAAGGGGCATGCAGGCAAAACTTAAGAGCGAACAAACCAGGGCCTCCACAGTCACCATACGACGGGCATTGCAGTTTGGCGCAAAAATGGCGAGCAAGACTATCTCAAGAGCAAAGACCAGAGCCGAGATCATGGTCACACATTCACCCTGGCCAAAGCCAGACCCGAACTGCTCAGGCCAGGCAACCATGAGAACGCCTGGAAAGGCAAAGGCCATACCAAGCCAGACATAGCGGCCAGGCTTGTGGCGCAGAATGAGCAGCTCAAAAATTGGCACCAGAGGAACGTAGAAGGCGGTAATAAAGGCTGACTTGGCAGCCGGGATAGAGACAAGTCCCAGCGTCTGCAAACCAAAGCCCAAAAATACCGCCACGCCGATGACAATACCGCCCACTAGCTCCTGCCTTGTGATCTGAGCAAGATGTGGCAGACTCAGCAGCAGAAGCACAAGGCCCGCACAAGCAAAACGCAGCCCCACAAAATAAAAGGGTCCGCATGTCTGCATGGCAAAACGGATGATCAGAAAGGTCGCGCCCCAGAGCATGGTGACAAAACACAGTGTCCATTCTTCAAGGGAAAAAAGACATCTGCGCATATGCTCAACCTTTGGCGACAAAAAGTACGGTATTGGTTTGCACTGAGCCTGAACGCACGCTCAAGTTCATAGGGCCTCTCAAGGGCAAGAAAGCCAGCCCGGGCATTGCCACCTTTGACGCCGAAGGCATGAGCAGCGCATTTCCCGGGCAGCTTTTCCTTGTCTGCGTACAAAAGCCTGTTCTGCCACGAAAAAAGGCCGAGATTTCGGCCTTTTTTCGTGACAGAAGAGGAGCTCTCTAAGCAAGCAGCATACCTTTGGCCACACTGGCACGTACCTGGCTTCCAGCCAGCACTTCCAGGATCTTCAAACCAAAGAGCACGGCGAAACCCGGGCCTTTGCCTGTGACGATATTGGCCGCAGCATCAAAGACCACGCCGTCAGAGCAAAGCCCCTCAATGGCTTTGTCATTGCAGCCAGGGTAACATGTGGCCTTGACGCCACCGTCGAGAAGACCATGCGTCTGCAAAACAAAGCCAGGAGCCGCACAAATGGCTGCAATCAGGCGTCCTGCAGCTTTCTGGTCCTTAAGCTTCTGCACAAGCAGGGCGCTGTCCCGGCAGTTTTCCGAGCCCTTCAGACCACCTGGAATGACGATGGCGTCATAGTCCTTGTCACAATCCGCAAGCGTGCCATCACAGACAACCACCGTGCCCTGAGCCAGGGTAACGGTCTTTGAGCCGTCGCTGTTCAGGGCGGCACGCGTTACGGCCACACCACCCCGATTCAGGATGTCGGCTACGGCTGTGATTTCAAGATCTTCACTGCCATTGGCATAAATCAAAAGCGCTGTTTTCATTTTCTTTCGGCAGAAGAACCCCAAAAAAATCCGGGGAGGAAATGCCGCCTCCTTGTCTTCCTTTTACACGCAGTTTGCTTTGCAATCCCCAAGCCAGCCAGAGCAGACCTTCATAGCCCAAAAACCGGCTTACGTCGAGCTCCTGCGGCTTGCCTAAATCTTCTGGGACATCTCTCGTGCAACCTGGGGGACGGAAAAAAGGCCGTGCAGGCTTAGAGAATTTCACGCAACGTGGCAAAGAGCTTCTCCATGTCGATAGGCTTCGCCAGATGTCCGTTCATGCCGACAGCAAGAACAGCCTTCTTATCTTCGTCAAAGGCATTGGCCGTCAAGGCCACAATGGGCAGATTGGCCTTGAGCGGGTCTGCCAGAGCGCGAATGGCCCTGGTGGCTTCATAGCCATTCATAGTAGGCATCTGTACGTCCATCAGGACCACATCGTAGTAGCCTGGACTCGCCTTTTCCACCATAGCCACGGCCTCGGCGCCGTCAGCGGCCTGATCCACTTCAATCCCATGCATGGAGAGCATGGCGACACCGATTTCACGGTTAATCTCGATATCATCCACGAGCAGGACACGCTTGCCGCTGAAGTCTATCTCATCTGAAGCATCAGCGCTTTTTTCCTGACTTGTGTGTTCACCCAGGGCTTTCAAAACGGCAGCACGCAATTCAGAGACAAAGACCGGTTTATTGCAGAAAGCGGTCACGCCGGCTGCCTTGGCGTCATCCCTGATATTCTGCCAATCATAGGCCGTGACCAGGACAATGGAGGGGGCCTTGTCGCCGGCCGCAGCAGAAATCTCCTGTGCCACCTGCACGCCGGACATGTCTGGCATCTTCCAATCAATGATGCAGAGCGTAAAGGCATCCTGGTGGTTTCTGGCGTTGGCGCAACGCAAAATCGCCTCTTTGCCGGACATGGTCCATTCTGCTCTGATGCCCATACCCGACAGCATATCGGAGATGGCCTCGCAGGCAGTATAGTCGTCATCCGCCACAAGGGCGTGCAAGCCCTTAAGTTCAGGGATTGCCGGTGTGCTCTCCTGCTGGACAATGGGAAAACGGAAGTGGAGAATAAATTTTGAGCCTTTGCCTTTCTCTGTTTCCAGGCGGATGCTGCCACCCATGATGTCCACCAGATGCTTGGTAATGGACATGCCGAGACCTGTGCCCTGGATTTTGCTTATCTCAGTTCTGTTTTCCCGCTCAAACGATTCAAAAATGTGTGCCGCGAATTCAGGCGACATGCCGATACCATTATCCTGGATACTCAGCTCGTAGTCGGCAAAACCGTCCTCTGAAGAAAGCTGACAGATATTGAGCGTAATTACGCCGCCTGAGGGCGTGTATTTGATCGCATTACTCAAGAGGTTCAGCAAAATCTGATTCAAACGCAGCTTGTCGCACATGACGTTTTCATCACGGACATTGATGGCATTGATTTTCAAGCTGTGCTGCTTGGCCTCCAACTGACCGATGATGATGGTATTGAGATTATGCAGCAGTTCGGGAATACTCGTAAATACGGGCTGCAGTTCCACCTTGCCGCTCTCAATACGGCTCATCTCGAGCACATCGTTGATGAGCGAAAGCAGATGCTTGCTTGAGATATTGATCTTGTGCAGATAGTCACGCATGGATTCCGTGTCATCCTTGGTGAGTGCCAGCTCGGTAAAACCTATGATGGCGTTCATCGGCGTACGGATGTCATGCGACATATTGGAGAGGAAGGTACTTTTGGATCGGCTGACCTTTTCCGCCTTGAGCTTTTCCATCTTCAGCCGGTGCCGCCGCCTGTGCATCAGCGAATACACGCTGAAAATCACGCAGATGCTGACTAAAATGATAAACATCTGGATGACACTGTGTTTGAGCAAACGACTGTTGAAGGTACTGACTTCTTGCTGCAGAAAATCGTCCACATCATGCAGGCGCTCTTTGGCGGCAGAGGTGCCTGGCTGCAGATTCTCTTCTGCCCTCTGATGATGGTAGAGGCTCACGTGTGAGACCATGCCCATGGACTCATCGTGTATTTCCTGGCGCATCCACATGAGTGATGACACGAAAACAAGAAAGAGCATCACAAGCCAGACAAAGGAGGAGTAGCCGTAACGTTCCGAAGAATCACTCTTGAAGATGTGCAGGAAGAAGAGAAAGCCGATCAGCCCCCACAGCGAAAAAATCAGGTAGGACTCCGTTGGCATGGAGGCAATGGACCAGAGATTGGGCACGAAGGCGAAGGCGAAAAACGCGCTTCCCAAAAAAATGCCGGCCATGCCCGTAATACGGTACAGGCCTTTACCCTCGCTCTGGGCCTGTCTGTAGACGCAGACCGATACGTAGGTATAGGCAACGGTGGCACAGATGCTGGAAATATCCACAATCCAGCCGATGGCTGTACGCCCTGTAAAGGCAATGGCGAGCGAGATGGCCATAATGAAGAGGATCGCGTTTCTGGGAAGATTTTGCTTAGTCCGTCGAGCGAACCATGCGGGTAGTATGCCGTCGTCGGCCATGGCGCAGGTCAGACGGCTGAGAGCGAAGAAAAAGCCAAACATGCCCGTACCTACTCCCCCGATGATGGCAAGAGCAAGCACGGTCAAACCGGCAGAGCCCAAGTATTGGGAGACAGCTTGAAATACCGGCATGTCCAAGGTCAGGCTAGTGGCGGTTTTCGCGTTGCCCATACTGGCTGCGTAGGTGCCCCAGTCAGTAAGGCCCTGCAGAGGCATGGCCACGATCATGACCAGCAGTACATAGATTAACGCTGCGGCGCAGACGCCTGAGGCCATGAGCACGAAGAGCGATCTGCGACTGCACAGCATCTCTCCTGTCACATGGGATACGGCTTCAAAGCCCACAAAGGCCCAGGGAGCCAGTGCCAGAATATTGAAAATCTGAAAGGCCGGGCTGTTTTCTGGTGCAAAGGGTGGTGCCAGCGCAGCAAGACCCCCATCGAGCTTTCCGAAGATGGCGACAAAGCAGCCGACTGCCCCAAGCAGAAGCACTATGGCCAGCGTGGTATTCAGGGCGATGGCCATACGATTGCGCAGTATGCACAAGAAACCAACAAAGAGAATGACGGCAGCCGAGAGTAAAACCTCGCCCAGATAGATGTCGTAGCCGACCAGGGTGTAATGAAAGCCCCACTGCAAAAGATCCCCAAAAAAGTTGCGTACTAGGAGCACGAAGGCAGAGGCATTGGCCCAGCTGACAGCCGCGTAGACAAGCCAGAGGAACCAGGCGCAGAGAAAGGCGTGATCGTTGCCGAGCAGGGCTTTGACATAGCCAAAGGCTCCGCCCGGACCTGGGTGCTTCTGAGCCATGTAGTGATAGTTGGCGGCAATGATCACCATGGAAAGCCCGCCAAGGATCAGAGCGAGCGAAGAACCCAGTGGTCCGGCTTTGGGCAGAAAGACCGTGCCGGGCATGACGAATGCTCCCCAGCCCACGGCGCAGCCAAAAGACATGGCCCATACAGCCAGTAAGGAAAAGTGTCGAGCAGGAGAATGATGTTCAGCCATAGCAGCCTCGGTAGAATTGCCATTTTCTGATGGCAAAATAGCTGAGGCGTGCCGATAGCGCAATGCTTTCCTGCCGGGATTGTCAGGCCCAAGCCAGTACCACGCTGACTTGGGCGGCCAGGAGTATGGCTTCTGAAGGCAGGGAAAAAGCACGTTGAAGTCTCTTGCATACCTTGGGAAAAGCCCTCCTGAGACGAAAATAGGCTTGACCGACGGCATAGATGCTAAGCTTGCAGAGTTCTTTGTCCTGCATGGGGGCAAATACTTCCGGAACTTACGTGGAATTCTCCCCTGTCTTTGATGTCAAAAAGAGGAAGCAGATTTACGCTGTCTTGAAGGGTATTTTTTGGGTGGAGCGGGAAGATTGTAGCGTGGACAGCACAAAGCACGAGAAGAGTGATTTCCTGAAGGAGGGGCCTATGATATTTCTTTGTCTCAGTGCTGGCAAAGCCTATGCGGCATCTCGCATACGCCAAAAGCCTTTCCGGTCTTTTGGCGATCTGACGCCCTTTGAGAGAGGTCTCTTGCTTGGACCGCGCAGCCAATCAAGGCATAGGGTATTGGCTTAGCGCACGCGGCCTTTGGTCTGCGATCGTCACGTTCACGAAGCGAAGCTGCACAAAGCTGGCTGCAAGACAATATGAGTGCTTTCTTGATTATCACAGTCGTGCCAAACGAGCACAGGCAAAGACGCTTGGTCGCTTTGTCCGTAAACTTTTTTCAACGGTTTTGACCTCCCTTCTTCGTTAAAAAAGGAGATAATATGAATGGACAATATATTATTGTCAGTACAACATTTGCTGACAAAGCAGAGGCAGAAAAGTGTATAGCCGTATTACTTGACAAACGCATTGTGGCATGTTGTCAAATAAGTGAAATAGAAAGTATATATCGTTGGCATGGAAATATTGAAAGATCTAAAGAGTATAAGGTAGAAATAAAAAGTACAAAAAAACTTTTTTCTAAAATAAAAGAAACTATTATAGCAAAGAGTAGCTATGATGTGCCTGAAATTGTTGCCTATGATATAATAGAAGGGAGTGAAGAGTATCTGCAGTGGATTGATACGGAAACAGAGTAAAAGGCCATGGGCATTGTGTAGTGACATGGATGTCTCGTGGAAGAGAAGAGAGCGGTAGATGCACAACGTTGGCTTTCTGCAGTTCTGCGGGAGAGATATGACGATAGCAAGTGGCAACGTGAATACTATGAAGTGTCGGTCTGAAGAATTCCATCAGCGCCTTGCCCTCGTAGCGTTCGGTTTAAGATGAATTTCTTGCCCGCCATAGGTCAACATAAGGGAGACGCGGTAGGAATAAGGCTGAGAATGGCTCCTGCAGCATGACACGCCTGTAGAATATTCCATAGAGGCCTTGCCGTGGGCGAAAACGCATTCTGGCATTACAGGTATGTCGCAGATACGAGGAAGGACAGTGCCTGGTCTTCACTCCGCGCCATTCGGAGAGGGCTTGTAAAAGCCTCAAAATTTAGGGATGATTGACCTGCCTGGGCAATCGCTTTTTCTTTGGTAAAGACGCACTCCGGGCACTTCGGCAAGGACCCTGCAAGGCGGATCGGCAGACAAGCCCGGGCAAGATACGAAACGAGTCTGCCGCGCGCCGGGCGCCAAACTGGCGAGAGGAGAGATGATAAAGCCATCCGTGAATGCCCCGTTCGTTCTGGACAGCCTAAGAAGCCTCTGATGGCCTGTTCGGAAAAGCTGGCGTATCTGCCTGCACATGATCGTCCCGTTCAGCATCCGGCTGACTGTTCGTTTCTGATAGCGTGCATTGAGGGGTTCTTCTGGCATAGCTTCCGCCTGATCTGCAGTCGGACGCTTATTCTTACCAATAGGGAAAAACCAATGGAGGCGGCGTTTCCACGCCGAATATCTGATGCATCTTGGTCAATTCATTCGTTCTGTTCCTGACTATCCCAAAAAAGGCGTTCTCTTCTACGATATAACGCCTCTTCTGGGTAATGGAGAGGCCTTCCGAGAGTGTATTGAAAATTTCTCCACAGGCGTTAGCAAGTGGCAGCCAACAAAGATACTCTCTCCGGAGGCGCGTGGTTTTATCTTTGGCGCAGCGCTTGCCATGCGACTTGCCATTGGCTTTGTGCCTGTTCGCAAACCAGGGAAACTGCCTGGAGAAACACGCTCTGTCTCCTATTCGCTTGAATACGGGACAAATACGCTCTACATACCTGCTGATGCTCTTGCAAGTAAGGACCGGGTTCTTCTTGTGGACGATGTCCTGGCCACAGGAGGCACCATACATGCCATGAGGGATCTTGTTGCGGCAAGTGGAGCGCAGATTGTTGGTTGCGCTGTGCTTCTCGAACTGGATGCGCTCCATGGACGAAAGAATCTGGATATGCCTTTTCACACCCTTTTGCACGTTTGACAGCATTCCCCGCCTTGTCAGGGGATTCCCGCGGAGGCAGATTTGCGTCTGCAAACTGGATGGCTTCCTGCTTCAAGGAGATTGTCCAGAGGCCCGCTTGCCAATTCCCACTGTGGGAATTTGACGGCTGCGAACCAACGTCATCTTCCCGCAGGGCTCTCACTTCTTTCCACAGGCAGGGCTTGCCCAGTCGCCAGGGAGCTGAATGCAGCAGGAAAGGATATTCCCGTTAAGGTGGGCTTCAAGTCCTCATGTCTTTTGGGCTTGGAGTACGGTGCGTTGGAGAAACCGTGTTTGCGCAATGCCCTGAATACGAACAATCTTAGAAGCTCAAGTCTGATCGAGCAACGACAGAGCCTTTTTTCACCTTGACGCTTCATAGGTAATGGGACAGGCAAATAGTGGTCTCGGTAGCTTTTTAAAAAGTCTTTTCCTTAGCCGCCGTCAGGCGGTTTTTTTTTTTTGAGGGCCTTGCACTTGTCGTGAGCCTGATACAACGGAGTTCGTTGCCAACGAACTGAGGCTGGTCAATCGGCCGAGAATTGTTTGCTTTTGACAAGCCTCGTCTTGGAAGGAGAGGTGCTTTTGTCCAGCCGCCAAGGATCAGGCTTCAAGCAGGCCATACCAGTAAAGGTGCAGCAGATTTCCTCGTCCTCATGAGCCCGATTGTACGGCGCGTTGGAGAAAAAAACGTACAAACTTAGTCTAGGCCTGTCTGAGTCGCAGGGCTGCTTAGGCAGGGGGCGACGACCAGTCTGTCTCGTCCGGCTTCTTTGGCTGCGTAGAGGGCCTTGTCGGCGGTTTTGAGCAGGGCATGCAGGTCTCCTCCGGGCAACATGGAAGCGCCTCCAAAGCTCAGCGAGAGATTTAAGGAGGCGAGTTCTTGATTGGCACGGATGTGCGCCCGTATCCGTTCACCGACGACTGTTACGGCTTGCATGTCGGCACCGGGCAAAATAACGATGAATTCGTCTCCACCGAAACGGCCTGCAATGTCAGAGTCACGAATTGATAAACGGATGGCGTCAGCCACATTGCATAAGGCTTTGTCGCCTGCGTCATGCCCGAAGGTGTCGTTGATCGTTTTGAACAGGTCAATATCAATGAAGAGTAAGCCAAGGGGCTGATTTTCGCTTTCTTCACTGTAGTGGGCAAGGACATCATCAATATGGCGCCGATTGGCGAGTTTGGTCAGAAAGTCGATCTGTGCTTCGCGAGTGGCCTTGAGGTTGAGCTTTCGCAGTTCTCTGTTGAGTCTTTTATTGCTCATCAGCATGAAAGCTTGGCGGATGGAGAGAATAACCAAAAGAAACATGGCCCAGTAGAAGACGAAATTGTGCAGCTGATAGCGTATATAGATGAAGCCCAGGGCCGAGAAGGTGATAGCATAGGGCACGAGCATGCGGATGAGCTCAATGATGTTTTCACGCAACGGGGAGATAAAGGTTGCAAGATGGCTTGGTTGAGCTTCCTCCTGGGCAGAGACAATGCAGGAAATGCCGAGAAGACAGTACGACAGTGGCCAGAGTGGCTCGATCAAGGTCACAATATCGAAATCGTGTACCTCAGAGAGCAAGTTAATCTGATCGGCTAGGAATACAATGATGAAGCCGAGCACCATCAGGAAGAACGAGTTTCTGCGGTATCCCTCTCTTTCGGCATTGAAGAAAAACACCAGGCAGCCAAAGAGGATACCGAAATCAAAAACAGGGTAGGAGATCTGCAGGAGCAGTGCGTCCAGAGCCTGTTCGGAGTTTTGAATGGCCGGAAAAATCAGGAAAATATAGATGAGCCCCGCTGCCGCAACGAGAGAAATGATAAGATCAGCAGAGAATCCGGCTATACTAATACTCTTATCTTGCCGCAGGAAGGCAATAATCCCGGTGATGCAAAAAAGGATGCACGTGACAAAGAAAACGTCACAGAGCGAAGGTGAGCCCGGATCAATGCCAAGAACGTGATCATAGTACGACCAAAGGCCTTCTCCGAGTAGGGAGCACAAGGCTGTCAGAGTAAAACAGATCCAGGGGAGGCGATTTTTCTTGACGTGGGCACGAATACCCGTGACAAAGGCAAGAAGGGCAAGGCCAATGCCCACAAGCTCAATGATATCTCCATAGGCAGACAGCGGCTGGAGGTCAGTGATGAGGATGGTGAGATAGGCTGTAAAGTAGGCCATCATCACGGCTATCTGACATTTTTTACTTGCCTCGATGGTCATAGCTTTCCCTCTTGTTGGATCCCCATTTTTATCCGATTTTTTTCAAAAAAGGCAAGTGTGAGAAGTCTCTGTGGCTGAACAAGGTTTTGGGGGGAAAGGTCTCTGCGTTAAGGATAGATCTTGCCCTGGCCTGGCAGCATGATTGCAAATACCTGCCTCTGCGATTACATTTAAGACTGAAGATGTTTGTGAACGTCGAGCCAAAAGCGTCATTGCCTTGGCAAGGCTCCTCTGAGAGGGGAAAATTTTGGCTCGCAAAGGTTTTTGACGGCAATGCCGCAAAGGTTCGACAGACCCTTCTGTGCCAATGCCAGTGGGGCGAGTTCTTGAAGAGCGAGGTAAGCGGCTTTGCTCGAGTAGCCAAGCGAGACGGCCGATGGCATAAGGCCTTGAGCGTGGCCCTGGCCACAGCTTGAGCACACTTTGCCTTCGGCTTTTCTACCAACAATGCCTCTCTTGAACACATTTCTTGGTTTTCCTAGCTTTACGGGGCGAAATCGCTGTGTTTTGCCTATGCGTCTCAGCCTCAAATCGGCATCTCTAAAGGATTGCTTCAGAATAGCCTACTCTTTAATTTCAACAGCACTAAAACAATAGCGTGTTTCAACAACCTCTTGCTGCCGCCTGTAGCTCTTGCAGGTTATTTTATACGTCTAAAATATCCAGATTGCTCTTGGTAATAGGCTTTTGTTATTCTTTTAAAAATATTTTTTTCTATATTTGATGTTCACCGACCATAGCTTGGGGAATGGCTATGCGTAGTAAGTTATATTTAGGTTTGAGCTTTGCATGTTTAATTGCAATCTTTGCATTGTTAGTTAATTCAATTAGTAAAGCCGTTGTAGCACGTGGTGTCAATGAAATTGAATTAAGTGATGCAGAAGCAGATATGAAAGAATTGTATGGTTTATTAGGCTCTGCTACGCTACGTTTTAGGCATCACGTTTTTGATTGGGCTGTTTTTGATGAAGCATATAATTATATTAAATACGGAGACGATACATTTATTTCAAGAAGTTTTAGTGGCTTAAAAATTGATAATATGCATTTTACAGGTACAGCTATATATGATATAAAAGGCGAGCGTCTGGCCTTTGTAGATGGTTCAAAATTAGCCTATGGCGAAGAGTGGACTGATGTTGAGGTGCAGACTTTTGATCGTGTTGTAAAAAAGGTCAAAGATGATAATCTTGAGACCGCGGAAGGTTTTGTCAATATCAATGGCGTTGCCATGCTAGTTGTTGTGCATAAAGTATACGATTCTAAAAAAGATAATCCAGCTAATGGCTATTTGATTATGGGGAGTGCCATTGACAGAAATTTTAGGACACGCGTCAAGCAAATTTACCGATTAGATTTTTCTGTTTTGCCCTTGAGTCTTTATAATCTGGTAGCGGGCATAACCATTAAAGATAGTATGAAATTTTTAAGGGGTCCTGATGTCATACACGTATATTCAGTAGTTAATGATATTTTTGGAGAACCTGCTTTTTGTTTTGAGTTGCAGAAGACAAGAGATATTGCTGCTTTTGGAAAAGAAATATCACATAAAAATTTTTTATTAATGCTTTTTTTGTGCCTCTTAGTATTAGCAGCTGGTCTTATCATCTTACATTTCGAACAGCGTCGCATTATTCGTGAAGAGATGAGCTATCGCGCCAAACATGATAGTTTGACAGACTTGCCAAATAGCAATTTTTTTCTTGAGAATCTTTCTAAAATAATAAAAGAAATTGATCGTGATGGAAAATGTCTAGGTGTAATTCATATTAATGTTGACAATTTTAAGAGTATAAATGACTGCTTTGGTTATAAGCAGGGAGATATCGTCATACGAGAGATAGCAAATCGTTTGCGTGAATTAGTCCCAATTGGCCATGTTGCAAGGTCAGGGGCTGATAATTTTCTGGTCGCCATGACGGTAAAAGAACAGAATCTTGTCTTGGAGCAGGCCAAAAAGCTTCAGGCAGAATTGAATAAGCCTTTTACCATCAGCGGCAATCTTCTGCACATTAAAACGAGCGTAGGTATTGCTTTTCGAGACGATCAGGCTGAAGACAGTATGACTTTGGTGCATAAGGCTGAGCACGCAATGGCTGATGCCAAAAATCGGGGCGGTAATGCCATAGCGTTCTTCAAAGAAAGAATGCGAACCACTGCTGTCGAGAAAATGCGTCTGGAAATTGCTCTGCTCAAGGCTGTTGAACAGAATGGTTTAAGCGTGAACTATCAGCCAAAGATTGATATCTCCAGAAATGATGTGGCCGGCTGCGAAGCTCTGGTTCGCTGGCAAATCTCTGACGGCAAATGGGTGCCGCCGTCGATTTTTATCCCCATTGCGGAGAAAACAGGCATTATTACGGCCATAGATATGTTCGTTTTGCGCAGTGCCTGCCGTCAGGTCCTTGCCTGGCAAAAAGACGGCAGTGGTGCGGTTCCCATTGCTGTGAACATGTCTGTCCGCAGCATCCTTTCTGAAGGTTTTGCCGATTTGGTGAGACGCATTTTGGAAGAGGAAGGAACGCCTCCGTCACTCATTGAGATTGAAATAACCGAAAGCAGCTTTATGACCGACATGAAAAAAGCTTTTGCGGCTATTTCCCGGCTGCACGAGGCGGGCATTCGCATAGCGCTGGATGACTTCGGAACGGGTTACTCTTCTTTGAAGTATTTGAGTGCCATGCCCATTTCCAGCTTGAAGATCGACAAATCCTTTGTGGATGACATCTTTTCCGGCAAGGAGACTGCGCAGCCTTTGGTGAAAAGCATTATCTCCCTTGCAGCCAGCCTGGGTATGCACACCGTATCCGAAGGGGTCGAGGACAGGAATCAGCTGGCTTTCCTTGTCGGCAATGGTGCGCACGTTATTCAGGGATATCTCTTTTCAAAGCCCCTCAGTGCTGAGGCCTGCGGCGAATTTCTGCGTAATCGTAAATCCCATATCGCTTCGGTCATGCAGGTAGCATGATTGTTCGTCGGGATGAGGTGAAGATGTGTGGCAGAAGATGCCGGTTTCACAAAAAGATGCCAGGAGATCGTCCTGGATATACGATCTCCTGGCATCATTCCAGACTTCCTGCAAAGCATCTCACAAAAGGAGTTTCTACTTCGAGTCCCACACACCGCCCTCGCAAAAACGTCAGCATCCGGTAGTCACAATGCCTTGTTACAATGCGTTTGTCACAATGCTGAGCGTAACAATATCGGCATAGCCGTATGTACCCCGCTCCGAGGCACCCACCTCCCTTTGGGGGAGGTTTGATCCTGTGTTTGCCCTCGCAGGAAAGGGTGATGCTCGCCCGTCTTTGCTACCCCGAAGAAATCACAGCAATTCCGTCAGCCAGTTCCTTTGCTGGATGCGCGTGTCAATCTGACGCAGTTCCTGCGCCAGTTTATCAAGAGCCTTGCGTTTCTCAACAACGGAAACCGTGCTCTTGATCTTGATCTCAGAGCGTAGGGCGCGGTTTGATAAATCACTTGCTTCGTCAACGAAATCGCGCAACATGATGATTTTTGTTCGCAAACAGTCCCGTTTGGCAATAAGCGCAGTGAGTGAAACTCCGTCAGCAAGCGTTTCTGCATTGGTGAGATTAATACGCGTTATGAGTTCTTCAAGCCGAGCAGTGAGCATGTCCAGTTCTCGCAAAAGGTCTTCCGGCATTTCTGACGGCTGTTCGCCATCCTGCACCCTTGCGTTATTCCGCAAACGGCCTTTAAGCTGGGCAAGCCGCTTTTGTATGTCAGCCCGTTCTTGCAAAGCTTCTGCAAGTTTCATTTGTTTTTCGGCGTGAAAACCCCATGAGGCTGGGGAGGAAACGCCGCCTCCGCATTCTTCCTTGATGATATGTTTTCAGCCGTATTCGTCGCCTCTGCTCACGCTAGCTGAATCCATGTGTTGATGGTCCTGAATTCTTTGTTCGTCTGAACGCTGAAGTATTCGCTCCTTTTGTATGGCGCTTTGTCGACATACGCAAGAGCGTGCTTCTTTTTCGGATTGAGATCTTCACGCTCGTGCCTTTGGCGACGGCACCGTTTCTCCCGTATCACGAGCTGTGCAGGTCGACGAGCGACCGCCGTCCTGTCTTTTCCTGCCTTGTGTATGGATCTCTTTGCCTCGCTCATTGTTTACGGGTCAATCTTCTCAGGCCTTCAGAAAAACGGGCAGGCTGAAAAGGATAAGCAATGTCACGCGCTGAAATGTGGAATCTCTGGCACGGTTGCCACAAAAAGAGTGAAGGCTGCCAGAACTGCTATGTCTACAGGCGTGACGAGCAGTATGGTATCGATGCCTCTCACGTGCGTAAGACGGCCGCATTCAGTCTGCCTTTGCGCAGAAATCGTCAGGGTCTCTACACCGTGCCATCAGGCACGTTGCTTTACACGTGCTTCACGTCTGATTTTTTTCTTGAGGAGGCTGATGCCTGGCGCAGGGATGCCTGGGAGATGATGGCCAAGCGTTCAGATCTTGCCTTTTTCATTGTCACCAAGCGACCGGAGCGTATTGCCCAGTGTCTTCCGCCTGACTGGGGAGAGGGCGCTGACAATGTTACGATATGCTGCACAATGGAAAATCAACGGCGTGCCGACGAGCGTCTGCCTTTGCTGCGCAGTCTGCCTTTGCGTCATAAAGCTATCATTTGCGAGCCTCTGCTTGGAGCCATTGATTTTCGCAAGGGTCTTGGCTCTTGGTGTGAAAAGGTGATCGTTGGTGGCGAATCAGGGAAGAACGCTCGCCTTTGCGATTACACATGGGTTTTGCAAATTCGGGAGCAGTGTCAGGATTTTGGAGTGGCCTTTCGCTTCAAGCAAACAGGGGCGTATTTTCGCAAAAGTGGCCGCTTCTATCGTATTGAGCGGCGCCATCAGCATGAACAGGCCAGGCTTGCCGCCATTGACTGGGATCCTTGTCTTGAGCCAGAAGGCTGAGTTATGCGGCAGAAGCACACAGGCTCTTTCGCAAAAGATGCTGACCTGGCAAAGATCGATTCCGGCATGCGCGTTGATGACGTTCCATAGTATACCGTCAGTCCCGCGTTAAAGGCGTGAAAGGGCGTATCCTTATCGTCAGCAGTTTACACTGTAAACAGCGAGCCTGTGATCTTCCGCTGGAAATGGAAGATTGAGGATATCATAAGCGCGTTTGATGAGTAGAGTTATTGATAGGGCGCTCGACGAGACTCAGGATTCGTCTGAGCTTTGCGCACTATGGCAGCGATGATCCTTGAGCGATAAAGCCTTAGGCTTTGTTGAAAAGTACCCGTAATTTTTCTTGTCGGCAGAATCAGCTTGTCGATGGATCGTAGTCTTTCGCTGGAAGGTTTTTTTAGCAGAATCTAAGCCTTTTCAGCACGTTGCAGGGCAAGCTTAATCATTTTTGCCAACACTGCGTGCCAGGCTTACTGCCGCTTCAAGACCCTTCTGAAAATAGCAGGCCAGCACATCCAGAGCCTTAGCTTCAGCAAGGGCGATATTTTCGCGCTCATCCGAGGTCGGGTGACCCAAAACCCAGTTGATAACCGTATTCTTATGAGGTGGCCTGCCAATACCGATACGAATGCGCAAGAAATCATTGCTGCCAAGCTGCGCTGAGATCGATTTGAGCCCGTTGTGTCCGGCATTGCCGCCGCCAAATTTGCAGCGGATCTGACCGGCCGGGATATCAAGCTCGTCGTGGATGACAATCAGTTTGTCCCAGCCCACTTTGTGCCAGGCGAGCAGGGGCTGCACGCAGCGACCGCTTGCATTCATAAAGGTTAAGGGCTTGGCACAGAGGAGATCACAGGACAAGCGCGGCAGATCCACCTGCCAGAGTTCGCAGGAAAATTTTGCGCCGTTCAGTTCGCGTACGCGTCCCTCTTCCCTGGCTTCCTTGAGCAGACAGTCCAGGGTGTCAAAGCCGCAGTTATGTCTTGTGTGGGCATATTCAGGACCCGGATTTCCCAGCCCCACGATGACCGCTTGGTACATGAAAGCTCGCTCTGTTCGTGGTGAAGCCTCACATGACTAACGTCACGTGCTTCCTCATGCCACGGATGATTGTTCAAAAAAAACAGACCAAGTGCCTGGGCATTTGGTCTGAAAAAAAACAAAGCAATTCCTGAAAAGCTTAGCTTGCAGCGGGTTCTTCCTTGTTTTCGCCAGCTGCAGCCGTATCGTCGTCCTTGCTCGGTAAAAGTACGCTGACCACGGCATAGGACTGATCGAAGACAGCTTTGACATTCTCAGGCAGCTTGAGATCCGTCACATTAATGGTCGAGTTGATATCCATGTCTGAGACATCCACCACCAGCTTTTTGGGCATGTCGAGCGGTTTGCTGCTCAGGCGGACGCTTTCGCGGTATTTCTCAAGTATGCCGCCAAGCTTGACGCCCTTGGCCGTACCCACAAATTCCACAGGCACGTCGACTTTGATTTCTTTTTCCAGATCAACACCGTAGTAGTCGACATGCAGGAAGCATTTCTTGTAGGGATGGCTCTGAACCTGCCAGAAGAGCACAGGGTAGCTGGTCTTGTTGCCATTGTCATCGATTTCAAGATTGAAGACCGTGGTGTGGCCAACCTGCTCGTACATTTTTTCAAGAGGCAGTGAAGGGGCCTGCACACTGATGTTTTCACCTTTTGCCGTATAGAAAACGCCGGGAACAAGTCCTTGAGCGCGCAGACGGCCGCTGGCACCTTTGCCGCTTTCGGCCCGTTTGCTTACCTGCAATGTCTTTTCAATATCCATGTCGTTCTCCTCAATGAACATATCCCTGGCGTACGTTGCACTGTGACGCAGGAGCAACTGTCGTGCGATGAGACAGGGTAGAATGCTTGATTGGATAATTGGCTGATGATTTCTGCCGTCAGGTCTTCCGTGAAAGCGCGACAATTTTAGCAGAAGACACGAGAATAGGCAAGATCCTTAGGCGCTGGAGCGCTAGACAAAAAGCACGCTGACCGATGAGCCAGTGTGGATATTGTGAATGGTCTTGCCCAGAAGGGCTGCCACGGAAATGACTTTCAGCTTGGGGCAGCGTTCCAGCTTATCACCCAGAGGAATGGTGTCGGTGATCAGGACCTGAGAAAGGGCTGCGGTAGAATTAATGCGGTCAATGGCCGGTCCTGAGAGGACGGCGTGCGTTGCACAGGCAATGATGCGCTCTGCACCGTTTTGCAGCAAAACGTCTGCGCCGGCGCAGAGGGTGCCGGCCGTATCGATCATATCATCGACCATGATGGCGGTCTTGCCCTTGACGTCGCCAATCACATGCATGGCCTGAGCCTGATTGGGTCTGTCACGGCGCTTGTCCACAATGGCCAGAGGAGCTTTGAGGCGTTTGGCAAAAGCCCTGGCGCGTTCCACGCCGCCGGCATCGGGCGAGATGATCACAATATTCTGTTCATTGCTCTCCTGAAGGGCATCAAGCATCACGGGCACGGCAAAGAGATTGTCCACAGGACAGTTGAAATAGCCCTGAATCTGCCCGGCATGAAGATCCACCGTGACGACACGGTCGGCTCCGGCCACAGAGATGAAATCAGCGACTGTCTTGGCCGAAATGGGCGTGCGCGGGGAGACCTTACGGTCCTGGCGGGCATAGCCATAATAGGGGATGACTGCTGTGATGCGCTGGGCGCTGGCACGCTTCAAGGCATCCATAAGCAGACAGAGCTGCACAAGATTGCGGTTGACGTTGGGCGGACAGGTGGGTTGCACCACAAAAACGTCATCGCCGCGCACACTGTCACCGATTTCAATGCGCAGTTCACCGTCGCTGAAGGTTGTGGCCAGGGTCGGTGTGAGCTGACAGCCCAGGTGATCACAGATAGCTTTGGCTAGCCCCGGATTGGCGGAGCCTGTGACAATTTTCAGATCGCTGTACATTGCGTCATTTCCGATTTGGAGAATAAAATGAAGAAAAGCGCAGCAAGGCGCTTTGTCAGAGGAAAATGGCTGGGATGGAAGGATTCGAACCTTCGCATGACGGAGCCAAAACCCGTTGCCTTACCACTTGGCTACATCCCAAAAAAGCGTTTGTTAGGGCCTGCTCAGGAATTGCAGATAAGCACGCAGACCTTCGTCCTCAAGCTCGTGCAGGGCCTGGCGAGCGAGGGCTTCTTCGTCAGGGGGAAAGAGTGCGTAGAGTGATGAGCCACTGCCACTCATGCCTACAGCCGAAGCGTCAAGTCTCGCCAGTCGGCTTTTGAGCGCCGCCATCTGCGGGTATGAGGCCATGACCGGAAGTTCCAGGGCATTGTCGAGGCTCCAGGCTTGCTCTCTGGGGCCCTTGTCCCCCTCATCAAGAAGAAGAGATATTTTATTGGCAAAGGCTGTTTTTGTCAAGGCAGGCGGCGCGCTTTCTCCGAGATTTCTGCGCCTGTCATATTCCTGATAGGCCCAGGCTGTGTTGATGTGCAGACCTGGCGTGACGAGCAGAAGCCAGCAGGGCAGAAAGAGACAGCGGCAGGGTGAGAGCTTTTCGCCGACACCGCGCACGCGGGCAGGCCTGGAGGTGAGAAAGAAGGGAACGTCGGCGCCAAGGGCAAGGGCAAGCTTGTGCAGCTGCACATCGGAAAGCGGGCTGGCAAGCCTGCTGTTCAAAAATCTGAGCAGGCAGGCCGCATCACTGCTGCCACCGCCAAGGCCTGCCCCGAGGGGAATGCCCTTGTCAAGGCGCACAAAAAGACCCGGCAGCTGGCAGCCCAGCCTGGCAAGTGCCTGATAGCAAAGCGTCAGGCTGTTCTTCTCAGGGTCAATCTCTGCTCCCAGGCATTCCACGCTGAGTCCAGGCTCGTCGCGCAGGCTGATAGTCAATGTGTCAAAGGGTTCCTCAAGGGGATAGAAGAGCGAGTCAAGCTCATGGTAGCCATCCGCTCTTTTGCCTGTGATCTGCAAACCCAAATTGATTTTGGCCTGCGCTTGCAAGGAAATGGGCATGGAATCTCAGAGCTCCTCAAGGGTCAGATGCTCATTGGTGAAAACGCAGATTTCCGAGGCAATAAGCATGGATTCACGCACAATGGTGGCGGCGTCCATGCTGCTGTGGCGGGCCAGGGCACGGGCTGCGGCCAGGGCATAGGGACCGCCGCTGCCAATGGCGGCCACGGCGTCGTCCGGCTCAATGACATCGCCTGTGCCTGAGAGCAGCAGCAGGTGTTCGTTATCAGCCACCAGCAGCATGGCTTCGAGTTTGCGCAGGTATTTATCCTTGCGCCAGTCCTTGGCCATTTCCACAGCCGCGCGTACGAGATTGCCGTGCATTTCTTTGAGCTTCGCCTCAAAGAGTTCAAAGAGCGTGAAGGCATCAGCTGTGGCGCCGGCAAAGCCCGCAAGAATGCGGTTCTCATAAAGGCGACGCACTTTTTTGGCCGTATGCTTCATGATCATGGTCTGGCCGAGAGTCACCTGACCATCGCCGGCCATGGCCACCTTGCCGTCTTTTCTGACAGCAAGAATTGTCGTGGCGTGGGTATCGAGCATCCTGCACTCCTTAGCGTTTCCAAAGCGTCTTGTATTCACTGTAGACTTGTTCCAGCTGACGGACTTTGCGCTTGTCCTCGTCGCTTCTGGCCAGACTCTTGGCCTTTTGGCAATACTGTTCAGCCTTTTTTTTATCGCCTGCGTAGATGGCGGCAAGGGCCATGTGCACAAAAGCCCGGGCAGTTTGCCCCTGGCCGCTTAAAGCCCGCGCATAGGCCTCATGGACTTCGCTTTCCTGGGGAACTTTGAGCAGAACATCGCGGAAGTAGGCTATGGCTTTGGCATGGTCACCGCTGTCGGCGAGCAGGCGGCCAAGGTAGAAGGAGGCCATATAGTCGGAGGGATTGCTGGCCAGAGCCCGGCGCAGGAGACCTTCGCTTTCTCTGAGATTGCCCTTGCGGTAGTGAAAGGCACCGGCTTCACGCAGAATAAGACTGTCCGTGGGAGCGCTGGCCAGAGCGCGGCTAAAGGCCTCCTGGGCTTTGCCCACGCTGTTCTGTCGTGCCAGGACAATGCCCTGGCCCATCAGTGAGAGGGCATCGTTGCCACGAAAGCGCTGCATGGCGGCCTGGGCGTCGCCGTAGCGGGCCCAGAGCAGCGTTTGCACGCGTAAAAAGCGATGATTGTCGCTTGTGCGTGTCCTGATCTCTTTGGGAAGATGGGCAATGCGTGCGGAAAGCCCGGTAATGCGGTCGCCGATGGCCGGATGGGTTGAGAGATAGGTTGGAATTTGGGAGCCGCTCATGCGGCTTTTCTGGCGCAGCACTTTGAAGGCCTCGACCATGCCCTTGGGATCAAGGCCGGCTTTGCACAGATACTGCAGGCCAATCTGATCGGCTTCGTTTTCGTCCATGCGCGAATAATTGAGCATGGCCGACTGTCCTGCCCCCATGGC
>JAGADH010000103.1 GCA_017613715.1 Desulfovibrio sp.
GGGAGAATCCGTCGCTTGCCAGTTATTGTGCTAAAGCCCAAGCTTCTCCATAATCAAGGGGACGACTGTAGAGTCCCATAAACGGCTTTCCAGCTTGGCCTTCAGGGAAAGTACGTCTTGGGCGGTCTGGGTATTCCACCGCATTCCTGGAAGTTTAAGCCTGTTCTGTAAAACAACGTTATTTCCACTTTCATTATTTCACCAAAACAAATATAGAAACAGTTTTTAAAACTGACAAAGAGCATCTAAAATTATTGCCTTTATGTAAATGGAGCGATATTACTGTTAGGGGAAAAATCTTTACTGGTATAATGAACTCTATAATAAGAGAAAAAGTTTATGAATATATTAAAGGAACATTTTGGAGCATTAGTTCAATTATAGGAAAATGCCAGCCTCTTATGTGTTTTAGAGATAGAAAAACTGATACAGTCTATGTAGAAATGCCACGAAAACAAGTTAAGGATTGTTATCGTGAGTTTGATATTAAAATTCCATCTCAAATCAGTATGAGTGCGTATTTGCAACAATTATACCCTCAGAATGCAGATTCTGTGTAGTGTTACTTTTGTTCTCTTCTAAGGCTTATTTGTGGATAAAAAGATCGACTGGCAGTTCAGTACGGAGGATGCCAGGATCAAGCTGAAGAGATTGTATCCCGTTTTTTTATAAAGAAATAAATGTTACAAGGTACTAGAGCCTGACAGGAAATTGAGGTAGAGCATGGACCAGTCACAGTCTGTTCCAAGGATACAATATTTTTTTGTCACCATCGCCAAACACATTTTCTACCACGAACGCTACGGCCTGGTGCATGTCTGGGATCCCGTACGCCTCAGCGAAGCCAAAACCTACGGCTTACGCCCCTTTTTCCTTTATGCCCTCAGCGTTGCGCATTTAGCCATACGCTGGATCTGCCTGACCCCTCAGGACAGGCCAAGAGCTCTGCTGGATGTCCTCTGCGAAGCCTGGCATGAGGGTCTCGGTCTGCGTGGCAGCCCCGATATTCTGATCGTCAATCACCACCTGGCCTCGGCAAGTCCAACACTTGCGAAAAATATGGCCGCCATGGGTGTTACGCTCAAAGTCGACGACGGCCAGGACAGAAGACCCCGTAAATTGCAGTCAGTGGCACAGGATGTGGTTTTTGAACTGCTCTGGAACAAAAAGGAGAAGGAGGGCAACCTTGAGGAGGCGCTTAGCCTCCTCAAAGATCTGAGCAAGCAGCAGCATGAAAAGAGTTGCCTGCCCCTGCAGGGATGTTTGAGCATGCAAAAGACCAAAGCCCTGCGCAGATGGCTCGACTTGCCCAAACGCGACGTGCCATTATGTCCTGACGCCGAAATGGACTGGAAAGCCGGAGATTGGGTGACACGCTGGGAATGGGATCTGCCGCCCAAACATGAACACTTCTTCAAAAAAAATCTCAACAAAACCTTTTACAGTCTTGTTTCTGGCAGCAATGCCGAAGATGACAAAAAAAGAGACATCGAAGATGTGCTGCAGACACAGGATGAACTTGCCAGGTTTTCCAAATGTGTCTCCAGCTGCTTTCCCAGCGACCCGCGCGCCCTTGCCGCCATGCTCGACATTCCCTTGCGCCATCTTGATTGGTTTTTTAGCGAGAAGTACCGCTTAGATGAGTCCAAACGCGCTCTGCTCGCCGACGTTCTCAGTCTTGAGAAAGACCCGGAAAGCGGACAGTTGAGCTTCCAGGAGCCGTATTTTTTTGAAGTCAAAAACGGTCGCTCCATGAAAGACATCGCGGCCTTCTTCATCGCAAAGTACAAGACCAAAGGCTTTGAAATCATTCCGCAAAAAGGTAAAGCCGATAGCACATGGCGCTACTTTCTCTTCACAAAGAAAGCGGATCTCCTGATGGTGATCAGAGGCGGGTGCCAGGCCTTCAATACCAAACGCCTGCCCAACATACTCATGGACTATCTTGGCGTGTGCAAGGTTTCACGCGCCTTCTATGATGACGTTGTCGAGACCTACAGCCGTGCGGCTTGCGATCCCAAAGTCAATAGAAGTGAGGCACTAAGCTTTGTCAACCGTAACAAAGCCTTTTTTGCAGCGCTGCGCTGATTTTCACGGTTCATGGCCGCAAAAACAAAAAAACTCTCCGCACAAAGGCAGAGAGTTCTTTCAGGCTTTGGTCCAGAGAACTAGGCCGGCTCAATGAGGCACTGACCTCCAAGATAAGGGGCAAGCACCTGCGGCAGTACGATGCTTCCGTCCTTCTGCTGCCCGTTTTCCAAAAGGGCAGCTATGGTTCTGCCTGTGGGCAGGCCAGAACCATTCAGGGTATGCACAAATTCTGACTTGCCCCCCTTGGGCTTGAAACGGATCCCCGCTCTACGCGCCTGAAAATCAATGCAATTAGAGCAGGAGGAGATTTCGCGGTAGGTTTTCTGGGCTGGCAGCCAGACCTCCACATCATAGGTTTTGGCTGAACCAAAGCCCATATCGCCGGTGCAGAGCGTAATAACCCTGTAGGGCAGTTCAAGCAGCTCAAGCAGATGGCAGGCATGGCCGGTCATCAGTTCAAGCTGTTCAAAGCTTGTGTCAGGATGAGAAAAACGCACCATCTCCACCTTGTTGAACTGATGCATGCGAATCATGCCGCGCGTGTCCTTGCCAGCGGCACCGGCTTCTGAACGGAAACACGGTGTGGCCGCACAATAGGCTCTCGGCAGATCGACCTCATCCAGCGTCTCGCCTGCGTGCAGATTGGTCAGGGGAACTTCTGCTGTGGGAATCAGGTAAAGATCCGTTTCCCGAAGCTTAAAAAGATCCTCCTCAAACTTCGGCAGCTGCCCTGTCCCGGTCATGGTTTGACTGTTCACAATATAGGGGGGACTGACCTCGATATAGTCTTCGTGCAGGGTATGCTGGTCAAGAAAAAAATTGATCAGGGCACGGTCGAGTCTGGCCGCCCACTTTTGCAAAACCACAAAGCGGCTGCCCGAAAGCCGTGAGGCGCGTTCAAAATCCAGACCACCAAGAGCCTGACCGAGTTCCCCGTGCTCTTTGACGGGAAAATCAAAGGTCCGTGGTGTGCCCCAGGTCCGCAGACAGGGATTGTCGTTCTCATCGCGGCCCACAGGTACTGAAGCATCCGGGATATTGGGTACGCGCATCAGCCACTTCTGAACTTCGCTCTTCGCCTCACTGGTTTTGAGATCAAGGTCTTTGATGCGCTCGGACAGTTCGCCAAGCTCGGCCAAGAGCGCCTCGGCATCCTCGCCTGCACGTTTCCGTCTAGCCACTTCCTGCGAAGCGCTGTTGCGCTGACTCTTCAGCTGCTCAACTTCACACAGCAACTTGCGCCGTACTTCGTCAAGGCGCTGAAATTCCTTCACATCCATATCTGAATGTCGGTCTGCCAGCGCTTTGGCCAAAATGTCAGGGTTCTTCTGTATCAATTTCAAATCGATCATCTTTGCTTCCTCCAGCCAAAAGACATTTTTTCTCTAGCACGGGGCATCGGACCTTGCAAGGCAATGGCCTAAGGTTTATTCTAGAAAGATATATGAAATTCTTTTTGCATGGGGAAAAGGAGTCCCTGGCTTCACGCCATGGGCAGACAACGCTTGTCTGTGCAGACCAGAGTCTGTGTAAAAAAGAGCTTGGCAAAAGCGCTGTTTTTCCACACCGCAAACAACCTATGTCAGACGCGTTTTTCCACAAGCAGGAATCGACGCGTTAAGGAAATGCTATGAAACGCCGCGTTCTCTCAAAAGTCTTCGCTTTCAGCCTGTTTCTCCTGGCCGCAGGCCTGCTCAGTGCCTGCGGACCTGGCAATGAAATCAGCCTGCTGGCCATCGAGCAGCCTGCTGTCAGCGTTCTGCCCAAACCCAATGCGCCCACCGTTACGGTGGTAGAATTTAAGGACAGCCGAGATGATACCTTTGCCATTGGCAAACGCCGAGATCTCAGTGCCTTTACCACGTCTGAGAGCCCGACGCTCTGGCTGAGCCACGCTTTGGCCGATGCCATTGCCCGACACGGTCTGGCCGTGAGCTACGCCAAAAACTTTGAGCAGGCACGCAAGGGCAATCCTGACTATATCGTGACAGGCAAGCTGCAGCGTCTCTGGCTCAAGGAGGCCTCAGCCACGTATCTTGAGGCCATTATCGAAGCTCAGTTTACCCTGGCCAACAGGGAAAAGCATCTTATGCGTGAAAACAATAAGGCACAGCAGAGTCGCAGCTGGCCGGCCTCAAGTTCACAGACCGAAGTCATGCTCAGAGATACCCTGCGCGATCTCATTGAGCCTATGGCCGATACATTTGCCAACACCATTTGGTCAAAGAAAAAGTAGCCTGTGCACAAAGCCCTCTTCTCCCTTATCAGTACCCTTCTGCTCATGCTGGTCATGCTGCCGACAGAGCAAGCGCTGGGCAAGAGCCTGATGATAACCGAACAGCTCTGCATCCCTGAGGGACTAACGGACAATATTGCCCAAGACGCCCTCAGGGCTCGCATCTGGCTTGATGGCATCCAAAAGCTGCAAAACAGCTATGCCAGCCAGCACGACCTGAGCCTGCACTTTGCCACGACAAGCTATCCAGCGTTGGCGCTTCTGCTCAACAGCATAGACGTGACCTTTGAACAGCGGGGGAACAATACGGTTACGGCCATCTTTTCGGCCACACCCAGGCAAACAGTGCAGGAGCTGCTTGCCCGCAGTACCTGTTTCGACCTCTTGCACGCAGCCGAGCATCTTGTGCTGGCCACAGAAAAAACCCTGCAGAGCATGGATCAGCACTGGCCAAAGGGGCGGCTCTATACGGCAGATCTTGGGCATAACGCCCAAAGCCAGACAAAACCAGAAAAGGACACCTGGACTGAAGAAGACTGGCTTGCAGCCGCCCACAGCCTTGAGGCCTTCTGGCTGGGTGTGCAAGCACTCGATGCTACGTCCGACGACTGGCTGACCAATGCCCAGGAACTTGAGCACCTGGAAAAAGCCGTGTCCTGGCAAGCGGCTGATCCCTGTCTGCTCAGCCTTCTGGCTGAAGCCCGCCTTTTGCACGATCTGCCACAGCTCTGTGTGGAAACAGCCACACGTGCCCTGGCTCAGGCTGCAGACCTGCCGAGGACGCGCTATCTCAGAGCTCTGGCCCATTGGCAATTACAGCAGTTGGGGCTGGCGGAAAACGATCTTTCGGTCATTCTGCAGGCACCGGCTTCAGAGCCTGTTACACTGCTGCCCTATTATCGCGCCCGTGGCGCAGTACGTCTGCTGCTCGGCCGTTTTCCCGGCATGTGCGAGGATTTCACGCAGGCCTGCAGCCTGGGTGACTGTGATGGCCTAAAACATGCCCGCAGCCTGATGCACTGTCTGCCGCAAGATGAATAGACAATGCACTATTTTTTATAGAAACTATACTATGCTCGTAACGTCTTTTCAAGCCAAAAAGAGTTTCTTAGTAACTGCGACCTTCACCAAAAAAGCCATAGCCATTGCGCCCTGTTTCTTTTATTTCATATAATGCCAGATCAGCTTTATGTAACAACGCCCTATATGTAGTACCATCTTTTGGACAAATAGCAATACCAATACTTGCCGTCACAAATAATGTATCATTACCATCTAAATTATAACCATATCTTAATAATTTAACAAGATCCCTAATTTTGTCTCTTATTATTTTATAATCTATTAAATCTGGCGCATAAACAATAAACTCATCGCCACCAAATCTTCCTACTACATCAGAATGTCTAAAAAAGGTCTTTAATTCGCGCGCAGTGCGTTTCAAAACCTGGTCGCCTGCACTGTGGCCTAAGGTATCGTTAATATCTTTAAAATTGTCCAAATCAACCAGAATAAAACAGCCCGTGCCGTTACAACGTCGAAAAGCAATATTAAAAAGGCTTTCAATACCATGCCTATTGAGCACACCGGTAAGATTATCTGTTATTGAACGCTCTTTTAATGGGTTAACAATACCGTTAAAGAAATAAATACTAAATAAACAAATAAGCACAGAAATAATTCCAGAAATAATAAAACAAACTAGTGATGAATAAACTATTCTCTGCCTAGCTTCGTCTTGACGGTTTCCAAGAAAGAGTAAGCCAACTCTATCACTAGCATTATTGAGTAAAGGCCAATAAATTGCTTTATAAGGGACACCAAGAATATCAACATCATCATTATAAACTGTCTTTTTATCAACTATATCAATAATATGTTCATAGTTCTCAAGACGAGTACCTATCGCACGCTGTCCATTTTGAAGAATAGTCGTTGAAATTCGAGTATCGCCATCAAAAACTGTCATATCAATATTAGCCAACATTTTTATTTTATCAACGAGATTATTAGTCTTTAGTAAATCACCAATCATTAAAGCACCAACTATTTTTTTATCAATAATAATTGGTGCGGCAGCACAAATGGAGATTCCATTCTTTTTAAAATTTACTATATCAGATACCGCTTTTCCTCCTAAGGCTTTAACCATTAAATCTACACTAACCTTATATCCTTCTGGCAAAGCCTCGCCACCAAACAAGACAACACCTTGTTCATCAACGATAACAGTTATGTTTACATCATATGTTTCTTCAATATAACTAACCAGATTATCATAGGACTGTCTAGTATATTCGTGAAAAAAGCTTCTCATCATACTTGAATCAGCTATAGATGTTGCTTCAAGATACAATCTAGCTTTTTCATCAGAGATGTATGCGCTAATAAAGTTAGCTTGTATTTGTAAATTTTTCTTATAGCTAACATCAAAGTTTTTATTCATCGAATAAAAACATGTTAAAAATATTAAGACACAAGCAAACATAATACCTACGATCAAATAAAGTAAATTCTTTGAAATCATAGTTTTTTCCATTGTCTATATTTATTCAAAAAAACTACAGAAAGAGTAAGCAAGAGAAACAAAAACTAAGAAATATTGCTAGCAAAAAATAATTTATACAATAAACAGTAAGCAAGAAAAATATCAATTCTACGACTCGTTTTACGCCAAAGACAAAAAAAAGGGAAGCCACCTCCTGGTAACATCCCTACTCATCAGCCAACAGTTACACCTCTGACTGCTTCCCGCTTTAAACTGCTCACTGGCGGCTGGCAAGCCGTTCAGCCTGTGGAGAGAAGTGAGAGCCTTTCGGAGCTAGGTGTTTGATTTGCCCCGTACATTCCCCGCAGCGGAAATTGGCAAAAATCAGGCTCACATGCCTCCGGGCAGTCCAGTTTCGCCAGGACACCCCGGACGGGGAGGATGCAAGCGTGCAACCCATTCTTAAAGTCTACGGTCACATCTATCCAGCAGATCAAGCGCTTGAGACAGATCTCCAACGTGCCCTGGATTCCGCCATTGCCGACGAAATCTCCCACGACGTGCCGCTTTTAAGCCGCGAAAAGGACATGCTGCGCATTTCTTTTGAAGGTCTCTATTTTCCCGAAGAAGATGTCGTTGCCACCCTTGAGCAGCATCTCAAGCCGTCCCAGGTGGGCAAGCTTGACATCCTTGATCTCGATGCCTGGCGCATGCGCCGTTATGTTATCGGTCAGGGCACAATCACGAGCCGTGCCAATTCCCTCAACAATGTCCTTGACTATTCGGGATTTTGAACCTCCTTGCCGTTCTCTTCAGGCGCCAAAACGTCCTTCAGACGCTCGGTCAACTCATCACAGTAGCGCATCAGCGTTTCGTGATGGGCATAGACACTGGTCAGGCTCGTTTCCTCGATCTCAGGAGATAAATCTTTCTGTGTCAGCTCGCGCGTTGCGTTTTCGAGCTTTTCGGCGATGCGCGCAAGACCCCGTCCACCCACAGACATGGCCGAAGATTTCAACGCGTGTACGAGAATGGCATATTCTGGCCAGTCCTTGGTCAAAAACGCGTTTTCAAGAGCCCGCTTTTTCTCGTCCTTCTGCTTCACAAACATGCTAGCCAGTTCAAGGTAAATCTCACGCGAGCCGGCGCTGGCATCCAGCCCAAGAGAAATATCCAATTCCACCTCATCGAGAACTGGCTCATGCACCGGAAAATATTGAGTACGCCCATTCGTTCCGGAAACATAACGCGCCAGCATGGCTTCCAGTTTTGCCCCATCCACAGGCTTGGTCAAAAGATCTTCAAAGCCCTCAGCCAAAAGACGCTTACGGCTTTCTTCGGTGGCATCAGCCGTAAAGGCGATAAAGGGCGTCTTGCGGCAATTGGGCAATACCCTTGCCCTGCGCAGGGTCTCTGCACCATCCATCATGGGCATCATATAATCAAGCAAGACAACGTCATAGGGCTTGGCTGCCAGTTTTTCCAAAGCCTCCTGCCCGCTCAGACAGGTATCCACACGGATTCTGGTGCGCTCAAGCAGACGTCTGGTCAAAAGCAAATTCAGCTCATTGTCATCCACAACCAGCACGTTGGCCCCATCGGCCTCAAGGGTTCCTGTGACTTTTTGGAAAAGCGGCGGACGCTTGCCCTTGGAAGCAATGGGTTCGGCATCGACAATTTTCTGTGGCAGACGCACGGTAAAGACACTGCCCTGACCATAGACGCTCTTGACCTCAATGGTTCCCTGCATACGCTGCACAAGCTCCGACGTGATCACAAGACCAAGACCTGTGCCGTCAATATGTCTGTTCTTTAAAGGATCAAGCCGCTGAAAACTGTGAAAGAGCTTGGAGCGATCATCTTCGTGAATACCGATGCCTGTGTCACGAACCTCAATGACAAAGACAATGTGGTCAAGATTCAGGGGCTCATAAGCAACACGAAAAGTCACATGACCTTTTTCGGTATACTTCACGGCATTGGAGAGAAGATTGACAGCAATCTGCTGAATACGCAGACAATCCCCCATCAGCTCTCGCGGCAGAGAACGGTCTATATCCACAATGAAATGCAGGCCCTTATGAATGGCCTCGGGCTTAATCATGGTCACGGCATCACCGATAAAACTCACCGTACGGTAGGGTTTTTCGGTAATGCGAAAACCGCTGCTTTCCATATAGGCCAGATTAAAGACATCATCCACCAAAGCAATGAGGGATTCTCCGGCACGTCTTGCGCCATGGGCATAGGAAATGATTTCGGCATCCGAAGTCTTGCGCAGAATCATCTCATTCATGCCCATGATGACATTAATCGGGGTACGGATATCGTGACTGACGCCGGCCAGAAACTCACTCTTGGCTTGCGTAGCCTCAGCATGCAGGGATTCTTCCCGGGAACGGATCTCATGCTGCTCGGCTCGTGAATGCATCACAATCAGCCAGATACTGACCATGGCAAAGAGTCCGAGCACAAGTGCGCCCACTTTGATCAGGAGATCATAGATACGCGTAATATCGCCTACAACGGCAGCATACGGGAGATGGCCCATGATGGCGCATTCACTGCCGGCAAGATTGACACCAAAGAGAAAGTGTTTGCCCCAAACGCCGTCCACAAGGACAGCGGCAGCCTTCTGCAAGGACAACTGATCGCGCACGTTATCGTAGCCATCGACGATCTCTGGACTATCGAGAAAAGCCAGTTCCTCAGCTGTCAGAATTTCACGGGGAAGGCTGTGCGAATTACGCTCCTGCAAAAACAGAAAGGTATCACCGTGTTCTGAAAGACCAAAAACATCTTCGAGCACGGTATCGTCAAAAAGCCGCCAGATAACGGACTGCACATTGCCGTGACTCAGCACTGGCACGGCAAAAATCAGGCCATGCCCGGCCCGATAGCTGATCACTTCTTTGCCGCGAAAGACCATGGAAAAGTTAGGGAAGCGCTCTCGCCAGAGCTCCTCGCCGTACATAGAACTGCCATCCAGGCGCATCCAGCCGATTGTCACCCCTGCCGGTAAATTCCTCTGCATGGAAATAAACTTGCCGTCAGCCTCTTCAGGAATATCGCTCAGCGATTCTGCTGTCTGACGCAAAATGGCCAGTTCGCGTGTCAGACGCTCAGCGACAACACTGCAAATGTGTCGTGAGGAATTGGCAACGGAATGCTCAAGCGAGGTATGCAAAAGTGCGTTCATGCGATGCTGCACGAGCAGGCCAATAGCAAAGAGGCTCAGAAGCAGAACAACAATTTCAAGAATGATTCTGGGCAGGCGCACGGTATTTTCGAGTCTAGTCAAGGATCTCTACTCCTTCTAGCTGCCAGTCCATACTTTTGAGCAGGGTATCATCGGCAATCACTTCTCCCGCCGGACAGCGCATATTGCCCTCGCGATCCCGCAAAGGCCCTGAAAAAACAACTTCATCACGCAAAAATTCCATTCTGGCCGACTCAACCACGGCCCTGGTTTCCACATCCACACGCGGAGAATAGTTGGAAAGCATGACCACGCCACGGTCCACACCAAGCCAATTGATTCTGTTGGCATTGTGCTCTTCCCTGAGGAAACGGCGCACCACATCTGAGTAGTAGATGTCCCAGCGGCAGAGAATGCTGACTAGATGATGCTCGGAATAGCCAAAAAGCGGCGTATTAAAGCCAATGAAATCAACGCCCTCGGCCTCGGCGAGATCGGGTACGGCGCTATCATCCTGATGATAGGCAAGCACATCAGCACCTTTTTCCCGCACCAGACGCCTGGCATTTTCCTTCTCCTTGGCAGGGTCCTGCCAGGCACCTGTCCAGGCCACAATGACACGTGCCTTCGGATTGGCCCGCATGACGCCCAGGGTAAAGGCATTAAGGCCACGATTGACCTCATCATTGGGCATGGCACCCACATAACCGATCACACCGCTCCGGGTCTGCTGACCTGCGATGATCCCGGTCAGATATCGGCCTTCGTACATACGCACAAAATTCGATGTCAGATTACGCAGTTGCACTTCAGCGGAATTGGTGGAAAAGGCGATTTGAGGGAAATCTGCAATGGTCTGTCTTGCCTCGCGGGCGAAACCGAAACTCGCTAAAATAATCAGCTGGCAGCCTTCGTTGGCCAGATCTTTGATGGCCTCAGCGCATTTGCCGCCGTGCTCGGGAACTTTGTCGCGCACCAGCAGAGGCAGCTTGAATTCTTCGCAGGCCCGTTCAATGCCCTGATAATTGGACATATTCCAGCCTGGCTCCTTGATGTCGCCAAGGGTAATAAAGCCGACCTTGGGCTGTGGCCGCTTGGGAAAAGCTTCAAACATCAAAATCACGGCAAGAATGGCAATAATCATCGCCACAGCCGTGAGGGAGAAAAGAGGCCAGCGCAAAGGCCTGATAAACCGGGAATCCGGCATGAAAAGCTCCTTTGGGGTCCAGCCTGGGCCCTCTCTGCACTACATTCTGCGCTTGAAGGCCTTTTCCAGAAAGGCCTGATCCCACGTCAAAACGGTTGGTCTGCCATGAGGACAAAATTCGCGATCAGGGCAGTCCAGCCACTGTTCAAGCAAAGCACCCACTTCGTCAGAGCTCATGCTATGGCCGGCCTTGATGGCCGCCTTGCAGGCCATGGATTTCAGCATTGCACTGTGGTCCAGGGCCTTGCCCGTGAGGGCATCACGCAAAAAATCGCGCGCATCGCCAAGGGAAAGAATGGGGGGAATAGCTGTGACCACAAGGGTCTGTCCTGTCACCTCAAACGCAAAGCCCATATCCACAAGCTCGCTGCGAATTTCCTGCAAACGGGAACACTCTGCCTGATGCAGGCCCATGTTCAAAGGCAGCATCAGCAACTGCCCCCTGCCGGCATAGGCCTTCTGCAAAAGACGCCCATACAGAACCCTTTCATGGGCTGCGTGCTGATCAATAATGACAAGATTGTCCTGGTCATTGCGCAGGAGAAGATACGTAGAGGCGATCTGACCAAGATAGGTCAGATTACCGGTCTTCGTTTGCAGCAGAGGCTGCGCCTGGGACAAAGGCCTGCCTGACGCAGCGAGGTGCTCAGATGCTGCGTGGGATGTGGGGCTCACAGCAGACAGAGGAAGAGGCTTTGGCTCACCTGGCGCTTCCTGAGGCCTCTTCTGCTCCTGTGCTGACATCTCTTCTGCCTGCCAGGGCAAAGGGTCTTGCAAAGGCTCTGGCCTTTCAGGCAGAGGCATCTTCTCAATACTCTGGTCCATGCGGCCCCAAAAGCCCATGGGTCTGTGCGTCTGGCCAGGGCTAGCTGCTTCAACTCTTTCAGGCACCTGGGCGACAAGCCGGGAACAGCCTTCGAGCTCCTTACGCAAAGCCCGCACACAATTGGCAAAAAGCAATTGTTCGTCCTGAAAGCGCACTTCCGATTTTGCCGGATGCACATTGACATCAACTGCCTGAGGGTCTATCTCAACAAACAAGATAAGCTGCGGGTAGTCCCTGCTGGTCAGACGGCCCTGATAGGCCTCCTTGACTGCTGCCAGAAGACGCTTATCCTGTATAGGACGGCCATTGACGTAAAACAAAAGATGATTGGCGCGCAGCTGGGTGAATTCAGGCGGACTGAACAGGCCGTGCAGATGCAGCCCCTGACTTTCCCAGGAAAAACTGCGCATGGCCGCAACCACGTCGCTTGGCCAGAGGACTGCAAGACGGGTACGCAGACTTTCACCCTGAAGAAAATGTCTGAGCCTGCGCTCGCCTGAATACAGGGTAAAGCCCACATCGAGATGAGCAAGGGCGATGCGCTCAAGGACTTCCTGAGCCCGTTTGAGTTCTGTGCCTGGGCTTTTTAAAAATTTGAGTCTGGCCGGGATATTGCCGAAAAGTTCCCGTACTTCCACGAGGGTCCCTTTGGGCAGAGATGATGGCACAAGAGGCTCACTCACACCAAAGTTGACCGTGAGCTCCTGGGCTTCTCCGCCATAGGCTGAAGCCATGCGCAGACGCGAAACCGAGGCAATGCTCGGCAGAGCCTCACCCCGAAATCCCAGGGTATGGATGTCGCACAGTTCATCAAGGCTTGCAATCTTACTTGTGGCGTGACGCGTCACGGCGAGCTCAAGTTCACCGCCCACAATGCCCTGGCCATCGTCCTGCACGCGGATGAGATCACGGCCACCATTGTCAAGACGCACATCAATCTGTTTGGCATGGGCATCAAGACTGTTTTCCAGAAGCTCCTTCATGGCACTGGCAGGCCGCTCAACAACCTCGCCAGCCGCAATTTGATTGCGCAGTTCAGGGCCTAGCAGCTGAATATGACGATACGGTTCTGACATAGTTTGAAGCTATCCTTGCAAATGAGCAAAATCGCTCAGTGCCTGCACCAAGGCATATCCGCTCAAATGACCAATTCTTCTCCTGACAGCTTACGCTCAAGGAGCAAAGAACAAACAAGAAAGAATACGATGTACAGACATATCAGCCTTCTTCCCCGCAAATTCAGCCAGAAAAAATCGCGTCAGAAACGCCTTGTCATGGCTCACTGCGCCCTGCATACACACGAGAGGCATGATTCTCCCGTCACCATCAAGCTGCCGACCATTCCCGATGCGCTCAAACCCAGGCTCTTTGATCCCGAGCTGCTCTATGTGGAATGCGGGCGTTGCGGAGCACCTGTGCTCTGGGAACATGGCCGGGCAACGCTTTTACTGCAGGAGGCTGGCATTGACCCCATGGAACTCGACTCAAGCTGCCTTCTGGTTACAGACGCCTGTCCCATGTGCAGCAGCAAGAAAAAGCAGTACATTGTGCAGATTTTCCGCGTGAGTTCCAATGCCGAAAGCATCATGTACCTCACAGGCAACGCCTAAGCGGCTTAAAGCCAATCCATGCAAAAAAGTATACGTCAAGAGACCTGCCGCATCAAGAATCTCGCAGCGTCAGCGACCTCAAGGGCGGGGCTTGCTTCTTTGGGATGCTTGCACGCTTCTCATGAAAGCCAAGCACATGCTTTTTGCACTGGCGCCATGGTTCTTGCCACTTCATCACAGAGGACAGTAACGGGATAGACAAAGAACGTAGCTGGCTTGAAAAGAGAGTCGTTCCCTACCTGTCTGCGGACAAAACAATCCAGGGAATCTCGTAGCAAGAGTTCATCTGATCCCATGGTCAGACTTCTATCGCCGCAGGAAAAAGAATGGAGACATTCCTCCTAGCGCGCATGGCACCACGCTCAGCAACTGATAAAAAAACCGCCCTTTCCTCGGGAAAGTGGCGGTTTTTTTTTGCTCTTTCGAGAACTTTTTCTGAATCTCTTCACTGAGAAGCGTATTGAGCACTGATCCTTCTGCCCTGTTCTTCCACATCACTTTGCATGACACGCCTTGCTTCGCGAATTTTCTCAGCAAGTGCAGAATTGCCAAGAGCCAGGATCTCAGCGGCAAGCCAGGCAGCATTGCGTGCACCGGCCTTATCCAGGGCAAGGGTTGCCACAGGATATCCCGGAGGCATTTGCACCGTTGACAAAAGCGCATCCATTCCGGCCAGAGCCTGCCCTGAGATAGGAATACCCAGGACAGGCTTGATGGTGCGTGCAGCCACAGCACCAGCAAGATGCGCAGCCATACCAGCAGCGCAAATAAAGACCTTGCAGCCCGAGGCTTCCTCTTCCCTGACAAGCTGTGCTGTGCGCTCAGCGGTTCTGTGGGCACTGGTGACAGTAACCGCGAAGCTAATGCCAAGCTTCTGCAAAATCTCCATGCACGGGGCGACTTTTTCCTCATCCGAGGCAGAGCCCATAAAAATTGTCACATCAGCCACACTATCCTCCCTATCAGGCCTGGGAAAGCCGCTTGACACCCTTATTACCAATATCAGTGCGGAAAAAGCTCCTAGGTATGCTAAGCTGCTTCACAGCCCGATAGGCCTGGGCCTGAGCCTTGAGCAGATCGCTGCCCAGAGCTGTCACACAGAGAATTCTGCCACCTGTGGAGAGGATCTGGCCCTGTTCGCTGCAGCGTGTGCCACTGTGAAAGACCTTGACATCCTCAAGCTTGCTCGCGCTGTCAAGCCCGTTAATGGGCAAATCACGGGCATAGGAACCAGGATAGCCCTCGGCCGCAACGACAATACCCAAAGCTGTTTTTGGGCTGAAGACAAGAGCGTCTTCTGTCATCCTGCCCTCGACACAGTCGAGCATGACCTTAACGAGGTCGCTTTCAAGACGCATCAGCAGCGGCTGGCATTCGGGATCGCCAAAACGGACATTGTATTCAAGCACCTTGGGGCCGGCATCGGTCATCATCAGGCCTGCGTAGAGGATACCAACAAAGGGATGCCCATCGCTTGCCAGGACATCAAGCACAGGCTGCACGGTCTGCCTGGCAACCTCTCGGCCAGCCTCCATGGACAGGATCGGTGCGGGACTATAGGCCCCCATGCCACCCGTATTGGGACCCTGATCATGATCAAAAGCGGCCTTGTGATCCTGCGCTGAAGGCAGAGCATAGGCCTTTTGGCCGTCACAGAAACAGAGCAGTGAGACCTCCTCGCCCTTAAGGCATTCCTCGATCACCAGCCTATCGCCGGCATGACCAAAGGTGTGCTGGCCAAGCATGGCGTCCGCAGCAGCATGGGCCTCGTCCAGGCTCTGACAGACCACAACGCCTTTGCCGGCAGCCAGACCGTCGGCCTTGACCACAAGTGGCGCGCCAAGCCTGGCAATGGCCGCGTGAGCTTCCTCAAGACTGCTCACCACAAGACAGTCGGCTGTAGGCACAGACGCACGCTGCATGATCGTCTTGGCAAAAGCCTTGCTGCCTTCAAGCTGCGCCGCATACTGATCAGGGCCAAAACAGGCAATGCCGGCTTTGCTCATGGCATCGACAATACCAAGGGTCAGAGGCAGTTCCGGACCTGGCACCACCAAATCTATGGCCTTTTCCTTGGCAAAACGGACCAGACCCTGAATATCGTCTACCTTGTAGGGGACATTCTCCACCCCCTCAAGAGCTGTGCCGCCATTGCCAGGAGCCACATAGATCTTTGCTGCCAGAGCACTCTGGGCAAGCTTCCAAACGAGAGCATGTTCACGTCCGCCTGAACCGAGCACGAGAATCTGCACAGTCTCTTCCTCACTGATTGGGTTGCACTTCAAAGTCGCTCATATCCACGGGGGCATTGGGATTGGTGGCCTGGGTATTCAAGGGATAGGCCACAATCATGCACTGCCGCGAACCAATACCGAGATCGGGGGAAGAATTCAGTCCCACCACGAGATCGAGCACGCCATCGTTATTCAGATCAGCAAGATCCACCTGGCCCACGGAGCCGCGGATACGCCTGGTCTTCCACTTAAGACCTAAGCCCACACCATCCCAGTACAAAGCATGAATTTCACCCTGCGGGAAATAGCGGTAACGATCAAAGAACTGAGCCGCTGTAGACACAGGCTTATTGATGATCAGGACATATTCACCAGTATGACCAAGATCCGCAGTCAAAAAGCGCATGGGAGCAAAGTACTTGCTGGGCAGCTGATAGTTGGTGTCAACGCCAAGACCGGGCATGCCCTTATAATGTTCCATGCCCACGGCCGAGCCTGAATATTTCTCCATAGTCGTGTGAATGGCGGAGTTAGGATTGCGCGCAGCAAAAATCTTGAGGCGCTCGTCATCGCGTAAAACAACGATCTTATCACCGTCACCACCACGTGAATTGGGCAGCCAGCAGAAATTGAAGGCCGTAGCTTCCTTGGGAAGATTCAGACGCTCACCCAAGACAAATTTATTGCCGCTCTTGGCCATGATGTGGACACCAGGACTAAAGAGCCTGAGCGAATCCCAGCCCTGGCCGACAAGGGTGGGTGAATAACTTGGAGGCAGGCGCACGACCGAGCAGAAATACGGCGTGCGCTCGGCATACTGCGCAAGACGGTTACCCTTGAAGGAATAAAAGAAGCTGTAAGGGCGGTTACGCTCTTCATCAAAGGTGGCCAGAACAAGTTCCTTAGCGCCGTCACGATTGAAATCAATGGCACGCATGGAAAAATTGACATTGGTCTGCGAGACCAGCGTATTGGCCAATTCCTTGAGCCGGCCATCCTTGTCCCAGGTATAAATATAAAGATGATGTCTGTCGCAGACAGCGACCTCATTTTTGCCATCACCGTTAAAATCGCCCACAGCCATATCCGACATATTGACCTTGAGGCGCTGGGAGCGCAGTCGGGAGCTGTCACCGGCACTGGCTCCCTGATAGCGGAACTGGGGGTTCAGATAATACTGTTGACTTGTCTCGTTGACGAGGATGTCGCTACTGGCGGCCTGCCCGCCGCGCAGGCCGCTATTGCTGACACCAGATCCCGGTGTACGCATGGCCTGCGGCGCGCCTGCGCCAAGATTCACCCCCATGGACTCAAGGGCCATGGCCTGGGTCAGGGCATCAAGACTTCCCGTTAAGGCATTGAGCTGCGTCTTGCTTGACTTGCTCCAGGTCTTGCCCTGGCGGTTGACACTGTTGACTGTGATCTGGGCAAGGCTTCCCTGCACCGCAACAGTTCCCCAGACCGCATAGTCGGCATGGCCCATGGCCTTGCGTGCCTCGGCCGCAGTGGCAGCTCTGGCATTGCCAAGACTTGTGGAAAGCGCACCCGATTGCTGCAGTTTGCTCTGAATGCTGCCGGGCACAGCCTTGGCCAGATACGACATATTCTGCGGCACATTGGCCGTAAAAGGCAAAATCACGGCCGATTTCTGAGCTGCCTGGGCCGAACCGCCAAAAATGGTCAGACCAAGCAGCAAAACCATGAGCAGCAGACACGAATACTTCTTCATTTTCTTCTCCTTGGAAGAATACGCTCTGTGCAGGCTCAGGCCAAAATCAGGCCTGAATATTGCAAATTCTTATAAAGTGACGTATGCCGAGCCTAGTGCTCAGCCCAAAAAACGAATTAGGCCAATATACGCACTCTTCTCCACCTCTGCAAGCAAGCCAGAACGCAGCAACTGGCACCTGCACAATGCCAAAGGCCATAGAAGACCACCATGTCCGAAGCCCATCTGCGCTCTTTTCGCATTCACGCGCCAGTCCCTCTCATACCCACAGTCTGCGAACTTCTGCAGAGCGAGGGCTTTCGCTTCTGTCAGGAGCCCTTTTCCACCTACTGCTATCGTCTGCAGGAGGAGCCCACAGCCCTTGGCAGCTCGCTGGCAGCCTTTTTCGGCTATATCTATATCCAGGACCGATCGTCCATGCTGCCGCCTCTGGCCCTTGCGCCCAAAGCCCAGGAGGCTGTGCTTGACATGTGCGCAAGTCCTGGCAGCAAGACCTCCTTTCTGGGACAGCTCAAGGAGCAGCAGGGCCTTGTTCTTGCCAATGAACCCAATGCCACGCGTCTTGCCACCTTGCGTGCCAATCTTCAGCGTCTTGGTCTTCTCAACGCTGCCACATGTTCCTATGAGGGACAAAAACTGCCCCTCAAAGCCCAAAGCTTCGATGCCATACAGCTCGACCCGCCCTGTTCCGGCTGGGGTACTGTGGAGAAGAATCCCAAGGTTCTGCAGATTTGGCACGGAGACAAAATCAAGGGTCTCACAGGTCTGCAAAGAGCACTTTTGCGCAAGGCCCATGAGCTTCTCAAGCCTGGAGGCCGCCTGCTCTACTCCACGTGCACAACAAACCCTGCGGAAAACGAGGAACAGGTGCGCTTTGCCGTTGAGGAACTCGGCTTTGTCTGCCGGACAATCCCCGCTTTTCCGGGCTTTGTCTTTGATCAGCCCTGGCCCGGTACCTTACTTGTACGCGGCGAAGAATCGCAAGCTCAGGGTTTTTTTCTGGCACTGCTCAGCAAAGCCCATGAGAGCTCAACCCCAGATCCCACCCCAAGCCTTAAGCTACCAGGCTATGAGCTGCGCGTAGACACCCCCCTGCCTCCCGGGCGCACGATCTGCATCAACGACAAAATCTACTTTGTACCGAAAATCTGCGACCTGATTGTGCCTGAAAAGTTCACATGGCGCGGAAGCTATCTCGGCCAGCTCAAAGGCGGGCATCTGCAGCTGCAATGGCGGTATAAATCCTACCAGATCTCTCCACCCAAGCCCTCCCAGGACCTCATCCTGGATGACCCCCTGGCCCTCAAAGCCCTGCTGCAGGGCCAGAGCCGTACCTGCAGCCTGCGCCAAAAAGAGGCAAGGCTCTTTTTCAAGGATCTGCCCCTGGGGCTGGTGCGCATCAAAAACAGCCGTATCGTGGCATCCTTCCGCTAACGCTTCCCCAAAGCCTCAAGGTCCTCAGGCAGACTCTCAAGGATACGGTCAAGATTTCTGCCAGCCTGTGACTGCATCTGTGAGTGAAAACGCGAGACCTTCCGCAAAAATTCCACAAGACGCCTAGCATCCTCACCTCCGTCAGCACATACCGCAAGCCTCCCTTCCCCCAGTTGGCAAGAGAGTTCTGTGACATAGTACTCAAGGCTATCGCCAGAAATCTCAAGAACTTTCCTGGCCAGTCTCCTTGCGCGCGCATAATGTTTGGCATCGAGGGCGAGCCCAAGGCCAAGCCTGAGAAAATCAGGTTCCGTGGCAAAAAATCGCAGAAAAACGGCAAAGAGCACATGGGCATAGCCCCTGTTCTGCCGCAATGCCCGTGTGATCTCTGCCACCGCCTGAGCCAGGCTTCTGGGAGGCACAGGAAGCCTTACCGGGTATTTCTCAGCCACAATACCCTTGGCTAAACGCTCCTTAAGCTCACGGGCGCAGGCAACGATATCCGTATGCCTGCAGGTTGTCTGGGCAGCCTGCCGGTAAAATGCCTGCCAAGAGCGCATATTCTTTGCTCCGTAGGTAGCGTCGGTTTTGGCAAGCTTTTCGGCAAAATCCTGTTCTGAGCGGTAATAGTAGTGGTTAAGACAGATCTTGTCTGTAGCACGCGGGGCAAAAGCGCCAATACTCATTTCGTAGTTGGCGTTGACGCCATAGCCTTTGCTATAGCCAAAATGATGGGAGGAATAGACACAGGCAAAGCATTCAGGACGCAGAATAGTCTTGCTGTCGCAGACCTCACCAAGACTTTCGGTATAGTTCAGCGTCACAAAGCCTTCGGGCCGTGAGAGATGGCCCGACGAGGAAAAGACATCCCACTGCACAATGAGCGCGGCATAATCCCTGTAGTCCTGAAGAAAGACACGAATATCGTCGCACGCTTTGAGACAGAGAAATTCATCGAGATCAAAAAAAGCGAGCCATTCCGTAGAGGCACCATAGGTGTGCAGACAGTGCTGGTAGGCAATATTCTGCTGAGCCAAGCCCTTAATCATCTGGACCTCGCAGATGCCAAGGGCCACATATTCCTTGAGAGTCTCACCCACGGGAATCGTACTTTCATTGTCATAGAGAATGATCTTTTCAAAACCCAGGTAGTGGTGATAGGCCACCCATTCCTCAAGAAAGGGGGTCTCGTCTTTGACAATGGCACAGAGGCAGGCGGTATAGGCTTGGGACATACTTCCTCACATAAGAAAAAGAGCAGGAAGATGCTCTTCCTGCTCCCGCAAATCCAAAGTTCTCTTTGATCCTACGCAGATTCCTTCTTCAAGACCTCGTCGGCCTCAACATGGGCCTTGGGTCCGAAAATCATGAAGCAGACAAAAGCAGCCAAAGCTACAGCAATGCCGATGATGTTCGACGTTTCAATGGGAATGCCAAAGCCAAGCTTGGGGCTGTAGCAGATAAAGGTCGTGCAGACTGCTGTCATGAAGACCGCAGGCACGGTGCAGATCCAGTGGAAGCGCCCATGACTGGCCAGATAGACGGCACCAGACCAAAGCACGATACTGGCCAGGGACTGGTTGGACCAACCGAAATAGTTCCAGATCGTATCAAAGCCAACCTGACAGAGCACGAGACCCACGGCAAAAATCGGCACAGCCAGAAGCAGACGCGAGGGAATGGGGCGCTGCGAATAGTTGAAGACTTCAGCGATGGTCAGACGGGCTGCACGGAAAGCTGTATCGCCACTGGTCACAGGCAGGGCAACCACGCCCAGGATGGCCAGAAGACCGCCAAAGCCGCCCATCAGGGCGATAGCGGAATCGTGCACCACGGTGGCCGGTCCGCCGCTGGCCAGAGCCTGCTGCAGAGCTTCAGGACCATGGTAGAAGGACATGCCAACCGTAGCCCAGACAAGACCGATGAAGCCCTCGGCAATCATGCCGCCGTAGAACACGGACTTGCCATGCTTTTCATTGTTCAGGCAGCGGGCCATAAGCGGAGACTGCGTGGAATGAAAGCCGGATAAAGCACCACAGGCAATGGTGATGAAGACGAGAGGATAAAGCGGCAACTGCTTGGGATGCTGATTGGTCCATGCGGCTGAATTGTAGAAGACCACATCAGGTGACGCAAACATCATGACGGTCATACCAAAGGCCATGATCAAAAGCACGGCGCCAAAAATGGGATAGAGCCGACCGATGATCTTGTCGATGGGCATGATGGTCGCGATGAAATAGTAAGCGAAAATAATGCCGAGCCAGACATTGAAAGTCATGGCATCAGGGGTCATCTTGGCCAGAAGACCGGCCGGAGCCTTAGCAAAGACCACGCCCACCAGGACGAGGAGAATGACGGCAAAGACACGCATCAGCTGTTTGGCCACGCCACCCAGGGTATTGCCTACAATCACGGGCAGGTTGCAGCCGCCATAGCGGATGGAAAGCATACCTGACATGTAATCGTGAACGGCGCCGGCAAAAATGCTACCGATGACAATCCAAACGAGAGCAGCCGGTCCGTAGAGAGCGCCCAGGATGGGACCAAAGACAGGACCGACACCGGCGATATTCAAAAGCTGCACAAGCCAGACTTTCCAGGTCGGCATAGCGACATAGTCCACGCCATCGGCTTTGGTGATAGCCGGCGTCGGACGGTTGGGATCTGCTCCGAAAACCTTGGCAACAATGGTCCCGTAGATCAGATACCCTACTACGAGTCCGGCTGTTGCCAAAAGAAAATACATTCCATTGGACATAGCAATCGCTCCTTACTTGGGATTTGCTGAACTTATGCTACCAACAAGACCCGCGCTTTTCAATCATTTCTGGGCAAGATTTTCAGAAGCCGGCAAGAGCGGCAGACCCGGGCAATTGGCGGTCAAGGAAAGCAGCAAAGCCCCTTGCCTTTTGCTGTATCCTCAACTACCTTTACTTTGCTTTCCACTCTTTGTCCTTTGCCAGGCCATGCTTAATCAACTCGCCCTCAAGCCCAGACGTTGATGCTCTCAAGGGGAGCTTCCACGCTAATTTCAGGTGCATATGTCAAATAACGCTCTTCCTGAAAGCATCACGCATGTCTGCAGTGATGGGGAAACCATAACCATTGCCGTTCGTCAATCAGCGCGGGCTCGCCGTATCTCCTTCAGGCTCGAAACCGGCAATTTTACCATTATTGTACCCAGGGGCACGGACGCCAATGTCTTCAAAAGCATTCTGCCCCAGGCCCAAGCCTGGATTGAAAACCATGCTGAGGAGGCCAGGGCCTACAAAGCCAAGGAAAAGGCTTTACAGACTGATGATGCTCCACTGCCCGATCACTACGACTATACGACCCAGGACGGCAGAACCTTTCCCTTTACGGTAGAAGCTATCGCTCGCAGTCACTTTGCCAAGATCAAACTCGAAAATGGCTGCTTAAAGATTCTGGTTCCCAAGGGGATGAGCAAAGCACGCTTTGACATCTTTCTGCAGGAGGTCAATACCTGGGTCGATGACAATTGCGATGATATCTGGGCAAGAATCAACCAGGGCCAAAGACCGTCAGCCTCAGCCTGCCAGGAACTGCCTCCCGCCCGCTATGACTATACCTGTGAGAACGGTAAAACGGTCACCATTTTCGTTCAGCGCAAACCACGCATTCGCGCAACGTCCCTCCAACTGGTCCAAGGCCAGTTCGTGATGATTGTGCCGATGTCCATGAACAGATACGGCTTTGACATGGCACTCGCTGAACTTCATGATTGGATTGAGAAATATGCCGAGTCCGCAGCGTGTGCCAGCCCGCAGCAGGAATGCCCCTCGCTACCTCCCAAGCCAGATATTCCCAACATTCCCCGCAGTCTCAGCTATACCTGTCGGAATGGCAGAAGCTTCCGCATTAAGGTGCAACGCTCAGCCCGAGCGCAGAGAGTCCGCATCAAGCTGGTAAACAATCAGTTTATCCTTGTCGTGCCCACATATCTGCAAAAAGAGGAGCTCGACGCTTTACTTCCCAATATTTATGCGTGGGTTGAAAAGAAAGAGCCTGAGATTCAGGATGTGATCAAAAAACAGGCTCTGCCAGAGCATGTGGCCATACCGCTGCTCGCCAAAAATTTCAGGGTGGTCTGCGAGGAGAATTACCTCAAGGGAGCGGCCAGATTTGAGGCCTTTGATGACACATCCCTCACCGCCACGGTGACCAATCTTCATGAAAAGGTGATGGCCCTCAATATCAAGGACAGCATTGAAATCTACGGTGGTCAAAAGAACCTTTGGCTAAGGGTCATGGCATTACAGAACTGGTGCCTGCGCATGGCCGAATGCCATTTGCCCAGTATCCTCAAACGTGTGCTCAAGCAAAAAAACTTTCCCGACGTGGGCATTGCCATCCGCGATCAGCGCTCACGCTGGGGCAGTTGCACGAAAAAAGTAGGGCAGAGACCCACAATTGCCCTCAACTGGCGGGCCATCTTACTACCAGAAGAGCTGCTCACCCATCTTTGCGTCCATGAAGTCAGCCATCTGCAGCATATGAATCACTCCTCACAGTTCTATGACACCATGGAAGAAATGGAGACAGAAGCACTCAGGTACGAAAAGGAGCTTGACCAGGCCTGGAAGGATTTGCCCTGGTGGGCGACGCATAAAAGTCAGCTCAATCAGCATCTGTAATACAAAAGCCCAAAACGAGGACAGCATGGTTATCTGGGAAAACAACAAAGCCTTAGAGCAGATTCTCCAATCCGAGCTCTCTAAGCTCACGCAGGAAGAAGGACTTGAGCCAGAACGTGTCTATGAGGGTCTTGATCAAGGCAGCATGGTCGTTCTGGGCAATCCCTCCCATCCCCATCTGCGGCCGCTGATCATCGGTCAGCCTGCACGCGTCAAAGTCAATGCCAATCTTGGCACCTCTCCCCTGAACAACTGCCTGAATACGGAAATGGACAAGGTCGCGGCAGCCCTTGCTGCCGGCACCGATACCATCATGGATCTTTCCACAGCAGGCGATCTCGATGCCATCAGACAGAAAATGCTTGAGGCCTGCCCTCTGCCTGTGGGCACAGTACCCATCTACGCTGTTGGCAAAAGCCTCCTTGACAGTGAACGCGACGTAGCCGCCATGAAAGCCGACGAACTCTTCGACGAGATCGCCAAGCAATGCCGACAGGGTGTGGACTTCATCACGGTGCACTGCGGACTTTCCAAACGCGGTGCGGAGCTTGCCCTTGAACAAAACAGAGTGCTGGGCATTGTCTCACGCGGAGGTTCCATGCTGGCACGCTGGATGGTGGAGAACAATCAGGAAAATCCCCTGCTGGCCGATTTCGACCGTTTGCTCGCGATTGTCAAACCCTACAATGTGACGCTCTCGCTCGGTGACGGTCTGCGTCCTGGAGCCTGCGCGGACGCAGGTGATGCCGCACAGTGGGAAGAAGTCATCAATCTTGGTCAACTGGCCAAATACGCCCATACACGCGGTGTGCAGTGCATGATCGAAGGGCCTGGCCATATGCCGCTCAATCTCGTTCAGGGTCAGATCCAAGGCATTAAACGACTGACCAATAATGCCCCGCTTTACGTCCTGGGCCCCCTTGTCTGCGATTCAACGCCTGGTTATGACCACATTGCAGGCGCCATCGGTGGCGCCATCGGTGTGCTAAACGGCGTTGATTTTCTCTGTTACCTGACGCCGGCAGAACATCTTACTCTTCCCGACGTAGAGGATGTGCGTGCCGGTGTCATGGCATCACGAGTGGCAGCCCATGCCGGGGAACTCGCTCTTGGCAGACAGAGAGCCCTGGCCCGCGAGGCACGCATGAATCACGCACGTAAAAATCTGGACTGGGAGGGCATGGCCAAAGAAGCCGTGGATCCCGAACTTTTGCAGAAGCGCCGGCAAAGTCACAAAAACGAAGAAGTCTGTGCCATGTGCGGTAAGTTCTGTTCCGTGAAAATGCTGCGCGACATCAAAATCAACTGACAAAAAAAAGCCCCTGGCAAACAGGGGCTTAAAAAAAATTTGGCAGCGACCTACTTTCCCACATGACGTTATGCAGTATCATCGGCGATGAAGAGCTTAACTGCCGAGTTCGGTATGGGATCGGGTGTACCCTCTTCTCTATGGCTGCCAAAAAATATGAATTGTCAGGGAA
>JAGADH010000104.1 GCA_017613715.1 Desulfovibrio sp.
ATAGGGACGAGCCGTAATGGCACCCTGGGGGCAAATTTTCACACAGGAATAGCATTCCCAGCATGCATCCGGTTCCTGATTGTAGGCTCTCATTTCAACAGGATCGAGAACCATCAGGTCATTCGGGCAGACATACATGCAGGCTGTCTTTTCGCCACCCTTGCAACCGTCGCATTTGGACGGATCGACAAACGTTGGCATAGGTTCCTCCAACTCAAGTAAAAGGTTTAAGATATTCGCCGCCGATAATGCACACAGTCCCGTATTGTATACTACGTAGCGGGATATTCCTGCTTCTACAGGGCAGCTACCACGTGCACAAGAAATACGTACCAGTTATCGGTTGACACGACTGAATCTCAAGGCCTGACTAGCAAAAAGCCCAGGAGAGTCGTATCATCCGCACAAAATCAGCTGTCTTTTGTCACTCCCCAACGCATTTCGGCTCAAAAAGCCACTCTGCTCGGAGAAAAGGGCGCAACAAAGAGCGCAGCTCCTAAGCTTGCGAAATTTATAACAAGCTCCGCATATTCGCGTCAAGGGCTCTCACGCATTTTTTTGACTTTCTTGGACTGAGGCTTGTTTACACGATGAAGCGCTGCCAGAAATCCGAAAAAATGGCTTGTGATTTTTTTCACACAGTCTGCAGGAGCATAAGAACATTCTGCAGCAAAGCCATTTCTTTTTTTCTGGCAGAGTTGGCGAATTTCCTTGCTATCTTGCCTCCCCTGCTGCTACTGTCTGCTGCGCCAAGAAGGCGTAGGCCAGCTTCTCGGTCTTTTGCTATCCTTAAAAATATTTCTGCTCTGCCAAAAGCTGCCGAACATTTCTCAGCGAGGTATTTGGATGCCCAAGTTCACGCGTGATCAACAAAAACGACCAACACTGCGCGAAGAGATCATCGCTCTCGACCGCGATCTGCTCAATCTGCTTTTGCGCCGCTTTAATCTCCTTGAGCATATGCGCGGCAATCGCGGTCATCTTCTGCCCGTCGAAGAAAAAGAACTCAGAGAAGCCTGGCAGAACGAAGCCCAGCGCTTCAGTTCGGACCCAAGGCTTACAAGCCAGCTTTTTTCGCTCCTGCAGGAACTGAGCTTTTTCCCCAAACCCAAGCATCAGGAAAGTTGTGACAAAGCAGCCCGTAGTGCCTTCAATCTTGCTCCAGCACAAAAAGCCGTTGACCTGAAGCTCAACCTTCCGGCCAGTGCCTGGCATAGCCATGCCTGGCTGACCCTTGCTGCCTTTTCAGGCCAGAATCTGACTATTGCCCACAGCCTGATGCACGATGCTCAGCATGCCCTGTGCAGAGCACTGAATGATCTGGGGGCAAAGGTGAGTACCCATGATGACACAGTTGACCTCGTAGCTTCCGTGCCATGCCAGGCCAAGGATCTCTCCCTGCACTGCGGCAACAGTTTTGAGGTCTTTGCCCTTCTCGCCGCCCAGTATATTGTCCGCCCCTCGCGTCTGCGTTGCACGGCAGAAGGTGATCTCAAACTTTGCAATCTTTCGCCTCTGGCACATTTCCTGCCAAGCCTTGGTGCCCGTCTGGCCTATGTCGTTCCCAAGAGCACGGGTTTCCCCATCCGCCTTGAATGCTCAGGCGTCCTGCCAAAAAAAATTACAGTTCCCCAAGATCTTCCCGCAAGCTTTGTGGAAGCCTTACTGCTTGCCCTGCCCTTTGCCGAAGCACCCACAACTATCTCCTTTGCTGAGCACCCAGAACGCGATCGTATCCTTGCACGCACACGTCCCATACTTGAAGCAGCTGAAGCCCAGGCGGCTGAAGTTGAGCCCTGGGTTGTCTCGGTCAATCCCGCGCCTCTGGTCATACCTTTGGACCTCTCTTTACCCTGTGAGATGCAGGTTTCTGCTCCGCTTTTTGCCATCATCAGACTGCTCGGAGGCCGAGGTGAATTTTCAGGCTTTTTTGCCGATGATGACGTAAGCTGCGATATGCTGGCACTTCTGACTGATCTTGGGCTAAGTATAGAGCACGATAGTGCCAAACAAACAATCACAGTGACGTCAGAAGCCTGCAGTGCATCTACAGACAAAGAGCCGCATGTCAGCCAAAAGCTTCTGCACGAGGCAACGCCTCTGCTAGCAGCCATCTGGGCTGCCTATGCCCTCAAGGGGATCGCTCTCCCGCAACTTACCTTGACAAGTCAGCAAAAGCGCACAGTATTTGAATTCTTTACAGCCCTTGGCCTTGAAGAAAATAGCGAAGGACTGCTGACCGCTACTCATTCTCCCCAGGTACTCTGGAATGCCCCAAGTCCCGCCTGGGCCATGAGTCTTGCCATCGCTGCCTGCGCACGCAAGGCTTCGGGCTTCAAGCTCGGCAATGCCGGCATTATCACAGAACTCTGGCCAAGATTCTGGGCCGTCTACAATGCTTTGCAAGGCGCAAAAGCTGTCAGCCAAAACGCCGCGACAGCACCAAGTCCCCGCCGACGTCGAATTCTGACCAGTGCTGTGGCCGAGATTCCGCGTGAACCCCAAGAGTAATCGGTAGGCATAGCAAAAGAAAACCCCCGTCTGACACGGGGGTTTTCTTTTGCTATGCCATACGGTCTGAAACTGACCGTTGTGTCACACAAGAGACTATTCAAGCTCGAAGTTATAGAGGCGAACGGCCAGAGGCTGCACATCACTGCCTTTGCGCGCCGCCACAAGAAAGAAATATTTGCGCTTGGAACCATCGGGCGGACAGGGGCCACGGTAACGGCCGGTAAAGGCCCCTTCGGGGATGATGCCACTGCTGTCTGCAGGCCATGTACCTCCGCCAAGTGATTTCTCTTCCTGACCGTTGACCTCAACAAGACGGACGTCAAAGACGGTTGTGTCCTTGGGGGCATTGAAGACTTGGATCTCAGGTGAAATCACAGAACAGCGATGGATATCCTGCAGATTGACCGTAATCTCCATCTGATTGGAAGCCTGTTCCGGCTCAGCATTCCCAAGGCCGCACCCGGGCAGGCCGCACAAAGCCCCCAAAAGCAGCGCTTTCGTCAGGATTTTCATTATTCGCACCATTCGAACTCCCCAAAAAAAATTCTACTTCATTTCAGAGGAAGTTCTTACTCAATTGTCTTGAAAAAGACAACAATTTTTCGACGAACAAAAGCGTAAAAATTGTCATTCAGCAGAGCTCGTGCTACATATCAGCCAATCTGCAGGACCTTGCAGCAGACGCCAAAGACTCGTTGGCGCTGCTCTTCGGATCTCAGACCAAAAGCCCTTACGGCTTCAATGTGTGTACAACTTTAAAGAATGAATGGAGGCAGCGTTGCTTCCCCTGCGCTCATGCAGAGGTCTGCACGCTGAAATACTATGAACGTTCTTGCAAAAAGTGTTTCAGGCTATCTGAACAATGCCTCGTGGATCAGACGGATGTTTGAGGCCGGTGCCAAACTCAAAGCCGAGTTTGGCAACGACAAGGTTCAGGACTTTAGTCTTGGCAATCCTGACCTGCCGGCCCCCAAAGAGGTCAAGGAAGGTCTTCGCCAATTTTTGGAACATGCCCATGAGCCTTTTGCCTTTGGCTACATGAGCAATGCGGGTTTTCCCTGGCTGCGCGAGAAACTCGCGGCCTATCTTTCGGAGGAACAGGGTCTGAGCCTAAGCCAGGACGATGTTCTGCTCAGCTGTGGTGCAGCCGGAGCCCTCAATGCCTTCCTGCGCGCCGTCATTGATCCCGATGACGAGATGCTCTGCTTTGCTCCCTATTTTGTCGAATACGGCTTCTATGTGGCCAATTTTGGAGGCAAGCTCAAAGCCGTTCAAACTCAGCCCGATACCTTTGAACCCGATCTTCAGGCTCTCAAAGCCGCCATAGGCCCCAAGACTAAGGTCGTTCTGATCAATAGCCCCAATAATCCCACCGGTGTTGTCTACAGTCTCGACCTGCTCAACAAGCTCTGCCAGCTGCTTCGCGAACAAAGCGAGGTCATTGGTCATCCCATCTGGCTTGTCAGTGACGAACCCTACCGTTTTCTCGCTTACGACGGCACTGTGGTCCCCTCGGTCCTACCGCTCTATACGTATAGTGTCTGTGTTGCTTCCTTCTCCAAGAATCTCTCGCTGCCTGGTGAACGCATCGGCTATGCGGCGCTTTCTCCAGATCTTCCCGAAAAAGCGCAAGTCATGGCTGCCCTCACCCTCACCAACCGCATTCTGGGCTACGTCAATCCTCCGGTCATCGGCCAGCAAATTATGGCGTATGCCTTGGGCAGCCACGTGGACAAAAGCATTTATGAAAAACGCCGCAAGGCCATGGCTGAAGTGCTCACCAATGCCGGCTACGACTTTCTGATGCCCAAGGGAGCCTTCTACTTCTTCCCCAAGGCACCGGGAGGTGATGATGTAGCCTTTGTCAACGCACTAGCCAAGGAACTCGTCCTCGCCGTACCGGGTTCGGGTTTTGGTATGCCGGGCTACTTCCGTCTCGCTTTCTGCGTCGACGAAAAGGTCATCCGAGCCGCTGAGCAAGGATTCATCCGAGCCAAAGCAGCCTGCACAAAATAGCGCAATCGCGGCAGCATACGCCACCTGCATGGCACGATACCTGCAAAATTGACGGGTAGGGGAAAAACCTTCCCCTACCCCTTATTTTTGGAGGCTTCCCATGCGTTCGTCGCTCTATATCGGTGCTACCGGAATGAAGTCGCTTAGCGACGGGATGAGTGTCACAAGCAATAACCTGGCCAACTGCAGCACCATTGGCTTCAAGGCGCAAATGGCGCTCTATTCTGATCTGATTTATGAAGAGCAGGCGAATCCGGGTGAATGGAACTACAATCAGGCCAATTCCTATGTCGCCGTCGGTCAGCACGGCATGGGCGTACGCGTTGACGAAATCGCCACCAAGTTTACCCAGGGGGGCTTTGAATCGACCAATTCTGTGACCGACATGGCCATCAACGGCAAGGGGTATTTTGTTGTCCAGGACAATTACGGTGGGCAGTATTATACGCGAGCCGGTGACTTTAACGCGGATAACGAGGGCACGTTGCGGAATCCCAATGGGCTTTCTCTCATGGGCTACGATCTGTCTGATACAAGTGACAAGAAAGGTGCCGCACCACAGCTTGAAGCGATCAACATGGATAAGTTCAAGTATGTTGACGCCAAGTCAACAAGCAAAATTTCCATCATTGACACCAATCTCGTACCGTCTTCCGATGCCGTTTCCAACGAAGCCAATCCCTATTTCAGCATGCTCAGCGACTACGACGCTACAAGAGGTGACGCGGCAGCCAACTACAGCAATTCTCAGGCTATGACCCTCTATGACAGTGAAGGACAAAGCCACGAAGTGACTATTTATTATGATGGAGCACCTGGGACCGGAGCAGGCTCAAACGTTGAATTTCTCATTGCCGACACCTCAGTTGAAGCCGTTAATGCTGGTGACGGTCTCCTGATGAGCGGCGTTTTGCAGTTTGATGTGAAGGGCCAGCTCGCTGGTATCGCCTGCTATACCCCAACAGAAGCGGGCAACACTGATCTCGCCACCTGGAAGACGGCATCGCTTTCTGCAGGCGGTCTCCCGCAGTTTACCCTCAACGACGCAAAGGTCAGTATCGACTTTGGCGTATCCTCAAAGTCAGCCACGTGGATTTCACAAGGCACGGCCGCTGATGTAGGAAGCGATGCGGCAATTCTTTCCCGTATGAACCAGGCCGAATTGGCCGATCATGCCGTCACAGGCTACGCAACTACGCCGTTTGTCAGCTCATCATCCCAGGACGGCTATGGCGCAGGCGCACTGAGCTCCTACGAAATCGGCAGTGATGGAATCATCTCAGGCAATTTCTCCAACGGGCAAAACATTGACCTCTGGCAAATTCCACTGGCGCGCTTCACAAGCGATGATGGTCTGAATCGCCACGGTGACAATCTCTTCTCAGCTTCACCTGAAGCGGGGCAAATGGATCTTGGGGCTCCTGGCTCGGAAAACTACGGAACCGTTGCCGCCTATAAGATTGAACAATCCAATGTTGACATTTCCAA
>JAGADH010000105.1 GCA_017613715.1 Desulfovibrio sp.
GAGCGCCTGCTCCTCTTGCAGTTTTTAAGCATCACCCCCTTCTGTTCGTATTCTCTTTTTTTGTTTTGACGAGCCCTCTCTCGTCTAACTCGCTAATGAACTGACTTGTTAAATCTAGATAGCTTTTATTGGCTTTTGCCCTGACGTTGTAGAGCTTCTCCTCGATCTCGGACATGGTCATAAAGTTCGACGGATCAGAAGTTCCGCTGTTTAGCGCCTCCAGATATTCCTTGAGCTGATGGGTCAACTCTATGCCGGCTTTTTCTGCCAGCTCTTCAAGTTTTTCTCTCTCCATACCGCTTTCTCCAGCAGGTTGAGGTATGGGGTCAGTCTAACGCATGATTTTAAAAAAACCAATAAAAATTATCTACACCCTTCGCAGCATGCCTCCGTTGCCCACAATCTTTTGAATTCATTATAATACCGATGACGAGGTTTTCTTCCGCTTTTTTTGCTTCTCTCACTGCTGCGTGGCTGCCATCACTTTGGCTGAGCTCCTGAACTCCATCGATCCCCCATCACTTCAGCTCAGGAGAAAAAGGAAGAATTCTCTGTCAATCGTCATACAATCTCTCTTGGTCGGAGGACACACTATATCGCGCCACGAGTGATTGAGATAACAACAAAAATACTCTCTGAAATGGGTTTAACCGACCAGATACGAAGAGTCGAACTTCCGTACGCAAAAAACAAAACGACTGACTGCATTCAAGCCTTATGCTTTTTCTCTCATAGCTCCTGAAAAAAACATTGGCCCCCTGAAGATCACGGTCGCAGACGACTTTTTTGTCAACCATCACCTTTCAACAAAACCAGGAACTTTGTGCCAAGGAGTCATGATCTATGTCTGCACTCTTTCAGCTTGCCTTTCTTGCCAAAGAAGAAGAAACCGAAATCGTCATGGGTCTTCTTGCTCTTTATGTTCAGACTGGATGGCAGGAAGAACTCCTGCCCACAGGCGAAACGCGCTTCCTCGTTTTTTGCCAGGACAAAGAAGAAGCGGACACGTTACAAGAGGCCATTCTCTCCCGAACCCGTGAGGTGCAGACATCCCTCTCGAAACGTGAACAGGAAGACTGGCTGGCCACCTGGAAAAAACACTTCACTCCGGTACTCTGCGGATCACTCTTTGTCGTTCTGCCGCCCTGGCGCAAAGACGACTACGATGCCCAGGGGCGGATTCCCATCATCATTGAACCAAAAAATGCTTTTGGTACGGGCCAGCACGCCACAACTGCCTTGTGCCTGTCGCTGCTTGCTGATGCCTGGGAAAACAATCAGCTCAACCCTTCAACAGCTTTTCTGGACCTGGGAACAGGTTCAGGCATTTTAGCCATTGCTGCTGGCAAACTTGGCCTAACGGGAAAAGGCCTGGATATTGACAGTGACGCCTTACACAATGCCAAGGAAAACGCTCAACAGAACAACGTCGCTGACAAGCTGCAATTTCTACACGGATCCATCGAAAAGGTTCAGGGAGAACATTTTGGCCTTGTCTTCGCTAATATCCTCGCAGAACCGCTCGTGCAAATGGCAGAGGCCATAACGCAGACCTTAACCGACAAAGGGCTGCTGATACTCTCAGGCATCCTTGATATTCAAGCCGAAAGAGTACAGAAAACCTATCTTGACCTGGGACTTCGACAAAGATCAGAGTTACTGCAGGACGAATGGTGTGCGCTCTCCTTCAGCAAAAACAGTCAGTAAAGCTCCCTGGGACCTGACACAACTCGCAGCCTGCCCTGCTCAAGAGCGGCATGGCAATTGAGACACGAGGGCAAATCACTGGTTTTGTGCGCCACAAAAAGCATGGTCAGATGAGGAAAGGCTGTATCGCCTGCGGCAAGACTGTCAAGAAGAGCAAGGTAGGTCGAGCGCATAGCCTGATCGAGCCCGGTTAAAGGCTCATCCAGGAGCAGAACATTGGGACGACAGATCAGAGCCCTGGCAAGAAAAACCCGCTGCAGCTGACCTGTGGACAGTTCTGCAGCCGGACGCCTCAGAAGTTCTTCAAAAGTCTGCCTGTCATACTCCCGGAAAAAGCGCCGTAAAAGACTTCTGGCCCAGGCTCGCTCTTCATCGCTATAGCTTCGGTAAAGGCCCACGGAATTTTCAAAACCCGAACAGACAAGCTCAAGCACGCAAAGGGGATAGTCATAGTCTGTCAGTGTCTTAGAGGAAACCAAGCTGATGCCGCACCTGAGATCCTCCAGACTTTCCGCGTATCCTCCCTTTCCTGCTTCCAGTTTGGGCAGCCAGCGTCTGATCGTCCCTCCCGCTGCACAAAATTCATCACCTGCCAGAAGACGCAGCAGAGTGGATTTACCTGAACCGTTCTCACCGCTGATCAGCCAATGCTCTCCCTCATGCACGCAAAAAGAGAGATCGTGAAGGATTGCTTCACCTGCGATAAAAACATTGACGTGTTCAAGCTGAAAAAGCGGCGGATTTGATTTCTTCCTCCGAGCTTTTGCCGTGTGGGCCAAGGCTTTTTCCCCAAGACCTGCAGTGTTCTCGATTCCCTGTTTGGCAGAATCAAGCGCACTGCCGGCAAAAAGCCTGCCTCTGTCGAGATACTTACGCTGCCTGATAAAATCAGGAATTACGCTCTCTTCATGGGCAACAAAAATCAGGGTACTCTGCTCGGCAACCTGGCTCAGCAATTCCGTAAAACGCCGCGCATGGCCGCTATCAAGACCTTCAAGACATTCATCAAGCAAAAGTACAGCCGGATCGGAAATCAGGGCCCGCGTCAGTAAAAGAATACGTAGCTGCCCCTGCGAAAGGGTTGAACTGTCACGATAGAGCAGATCTTCACAGTCAAGCATGCGAGCAAGACTTCTGGCTTTCCTGATCTGCTCCTGTGAGCTTGCCTTGTAAAGCAGAGGCGTACCATCAAGACCTGTGAGCACAAGCTCAAGCCCTTGAATACTCCAGGCATGCTTCTGGTAACGCATCTGGCTTGAGGGGGAAATCAGCGAGGTCAGAGCCCGTCCTGTGAGCAGAGACGCGTTCAACGTGCCATCACTATCCCGCCAGAAAAGGCTGCCTGTATCAGGCCAGAGCTCTCCGCCCAGCAGACGCAGAAGCGTTGACTTCCCAGAACCGTTGGCCCCTGTCAAAGCACAGTGTTCACCTTGAACAATGTTCCAGGAAATATCGTGCAGCACAGGCTCGCGTTTGACCGCATAAGGCAATGTCACTGAGACATGCTCACATTGAATCAAAAGGTCGCCCATAGACACTCCGCGTCATTTCCTTTGAAGGCAAGGGAAAAGCCTTTGCTCTTTTGGCAAAACCTTCCTACACGTCAGGTATGCTATGCGAAAAGCAGCGGCCTCGCACAAAATGCACATATTCCTCAAAACCAAAGGAACGGGCATAGCGGGCGAGTTGATCGAAGCCATAGGCAATATCCTGCACATTATGAGCATCAGAGGCAAAGGTCACGGGTAGGGATAATTCACGTGCCATTTGCATGATTTCAGGACAAGGATAAACCTCGCCGCAGGCTTTGCGCAGACCGGCCGAAGAAATTTCCATGGCCATGCCCTGTGCTTTCAAGGTCTCAAGACAATGCCTGACCTGCGCTTGGCTCTCTGGCTTTTGTAACCAGAGATGAAACGGCTCAACAGAAAAGATTTTGATCAGATCCGGATGTGCAGCAATATTGTATAAACCGCTAGCCAGCATGGCTTCCCAGGCGCTAAAATAGGCGCGGTACCAGCCCTCGCAGTCTTCCTGAGAGGCCTTTTCCCAAGGCTCACGCCCGTCGTCAAAACCCCAGTGACCGATGAAATGGACACTGCCGATCAGATAGTCGAAATCAAAGGCGTGGGCTGAGCGCGTAGCAAAATCAAGCTGTCCCTCAAGCCAATCCATTTCCATGCCAAAAAGCACATTGCAGACACTGCCGTCGCAGGCCTGACGGGGATTGGCCCTCAGCTCACAGACTTCACGTACATAATCTGGCAAATGCCTGGTCAGGGAATCACGGTATTCATGGGTGTAATTAAAACCAAGAGGTCGCGGTGAATGCTCAGAAAAGCCCATGAGGTGAAGGCCAAGTGCCAGGCCTGCTTCATACATGGCAAGGGGCGTTGCCACAGCATGAGAATACCTGGTGTGCAAATGCAAATCGCAGTCAATCATGACGTACTCCGCATCACGCAAAACGACGCACGATTTCCTGACCGGCTCTGCGCCCGGCACCCATTGCCAGAATGACCGTAGCGGCACCGGTGACAATATCGCCACCGGCAAAGACATTGGGAATGGACGTTTCACCGCTTGCTTCGTCAACGGTGATATAGCCGCGTTCATTCAAGGCAAGATCCGGTGTTGCTTCAAGCAACACAGGATTGGAACGGGTACCTAGAGCTATGATGGCAAGATCTGTGGGCATTTCAACCTGCGCACCCTGGATGGGCACAGGACGTCTGCGCCCCGAGGCATCAGGCTCAGCAAGTTCCATTTTCTGCAGCGTCACAGAACAGAGCTTCTGATCGGCATCGCCATTAAAGCAGACCGGCGAAGAAAGCAACGTCAAGGCAACGCCCTCTTCCTCGGCATGTTCGATTTCTTCCTTGCGGGCCGGCATCTCGGCTCGCGTGCGGCGGTAGACAATGTGCACGCTTTCGGCGCCCATACGCAGGGCCGTACGTGCGGCATCCATGGCAACATTACCTGCGCCAAAAACCGTCACATGGCGCCCCGGATAAACCGGCGTATCATATTCGGGAAAACGATAGGCACGGCCAAGATTCACGCGCGTCAGATATTCATTGGCGGAAAAGACGCCCACAAGGTTTTCGCCCGGAACACCGAGAAAAACCGGCAAGCCCGCACCTACGCCAATGAAGACGGCTGCATACTGCTCTTTAAGCTCTGCCACCGAAACGGTGCGTCCACCCACATAATTCATGAAAAAGCGTACACCCAGACGAGAAAGACCTTCGACTTCCCGGGCCACGACGTCCTTGGGCAGACGAAACGAAGGGATGCCATAGACCAGAACACCGCCGGCCTCGTGCATGGCTTCATAAATATCCACATCAAGACCGTTTTTGGCACAAACCCCCGCACAGGACAGCGATGAAGGCCCTGAACCGATACAGGCGACTTTTTTGCCTTTTTTCTGAATTGAACCTGTCACAGCCCCTGCAGCCGCGTTATCAGCCACAAAGCGTTCAAGACGACCAATGGCAATGGGAGAGCCTTTCTTGCCAAGAATACAGTGCCCTTCACACTGATTTTCCTGAGGACAGACACGACCACAGATGGCCGGAAAACTGTTGGAGCTGGTGATTTTGGCATAGGCCCCGGCATAATCGCGAGCCACCACACAGCCGATGAAATCTCTGATGGGCACTTCCACAGGACAGCCCTGCATGCACAAGGGCTTTTTGCACTGCAGACAGCGACCGGCCTCGGCCAACGCCATGTCTTCAGTATAGCCCAGAGCCACTTCATCAAAATTTTTGCTGCGAATCCCCGGATCCTGGCAGGGCATGGCCACTCTTGTCAATTTTTGCTCTTTTGTCATCGAACTCTTCGGCTTTCGCCCAAGGGGCAAAAAAAGCCGCCTCCCTTCTCTCTCAATAAAATTGGATGCCAAATGCTGCTCCCAAATCTAAGCAGCACAACGAAGTCATGACGCTTGCCCTATCAGGCCTCAGCGGCATGGCCAATGCCTCCGTAGCCACGCGCCTCAGGCTCTGGCACTTCTGAAAATCTGCATAGAACGGGCCTCCTGCTCACGATAAGCGGCAAGACGCCGTTTCAGTTCAGCAAAGTCGACTTTATGCCCGTCAAATTCAGGTCCGTCAACGCAGGCAAAACGTGTTTTGCCGTCCACAGTCACTCGGCAGGCTCCGCACATGCCAATGCCATCCACCATGATAGGATTGAGACTGACTGTCGTCTTGATACCCAAAGGCCGTGTACATTCGGAAACAGCAGCCATCATGGCTACAGGCCCGACGCCGACCACTTCAAAAACATCCTTTTCCGTGGCAAGCAACTCTGCCAAAACATCAGTTACCAAACCTTTACGACCGTAGCTTCCGTCATCCGTGGTGACATAAAGGCTATCCACCAGTGCTTTGAGCTCCTTCTCAAAGAGCAGGAGATCATGACTGCGTGCACCGATGATACCCAGCACGCGATTTCCCACCTGCACATGGCCCTTGGCGATGTGGTGCATGGCGGCAATGCCTGTTCCGCCACCCACACAAATCACGGTCCCCTTTTTTTCAATATGTGTTTGGTGGCCTGCGGGGCCGCAGACATCGAGAATCTCATCACCGGCTGAAAGTTCCTCTAGTTCGGCAGTGCTCTTGCCAAGAACGAGGTAAACGATGGTTATGGTGCCAGCTTTGGGATCGGTATCAGCAATGGTCAGGGGAATACGTTCACCCCGCTCGTTGACACGCAGCATCACAAAATGCCCCGGACGGGCACTTCTGGCAATGTGCGGGGCATCGAGGACAAGTTTACTTGTGGTTCCAGCAATCAACGCTTCCTTGACGAGTATCTTTGTGGCCATTCAGCTCATCTCCTTTAACAATAATCACTGCTTTTTTAGCCCACAGCTGCAGCAAAGACAAGACGGAGTAACAGCATTTTGGCAAACCATGAGCTGACAATCAATCCCGGCCAGACCATAAAGAAAATTACAGAGTATTTTCAAAAGAAGGCTGTGCCAAAAAGTAGCCAATAGAATGATTTTTGTTTAGAAATTTTCACAAATGTACAATAACTTTCTTTCCAGAAAGCTACTCCTCTCCATATGTCATGTCGAGAAACACAAGAGCGTTCGTTTTTTTAAGGGCTCAGAGCCTCAGCAGATCTAAAGAAAAAAAACAGTTTGCCGATTTCTGACAGATTAAGGACATGGAACTTTGGCCGATAAACAAAGCAACTCTAGCGTAAAATCGGAAAATTTGCCTAGAAAAAAGCATCTTGACAAGGACTGAACGACACAATATGAGTGCTTATCTTGCCGTAAGCGACTCAGATCTTTCCTTGAGGATGGATCATGTTCAGAAAATTTTGTATTTTGTGCTGTCTGACGGCTCTTCTGACCATCGCTGCCTCCATGACGCAGGCAGCCGGGGAAAAACTTGCTGAAGAACCCTGGGTGCGTATGCCGGCTGGAGCCAGGCCTACGTATATGGGCATACACGGCGGGACTATGCCGGTCAGTCTTCTCGTCTCCGACGATGGTTCCTCTCTGCTGACCTTTGTGGGGCGTACGGGCAATGATTTTCTTGAAGTTCTGCACAGAACGGAGTTTCAAATGCCCAGCTTTCTTAAAAGAGCTGCCCAGAACTCAACACAAGATGCCCTTGAGCAAGGAAGAACCGTCCTGCAGGCTGGCGACAAAAAAACGAGCATGCCTGTCATCTATATCACGGGACTTGGTTTTCTCCGTTCAACCGTTGACGACGCCGAGCTCTTACCCTTCGGCTTCTCAGAAAAGCCCGTCTCCATCGAAGGCCGGGTGCGCATGCCCGATGCGACAACGCCCAAACGCAAAGAATACCGCCTTTTCTTTCAACCCCACTATCTCATCCCCCGTTAAATCCTGCCCACACAGTGCAGACAAAAGCGCTGCAAAAAGCCATAGCCTACAAAACCAAGACACGTTAGCAGCAAAGAACCGCAGACATGGCTGACAACAGTCACGCAAGCCTGCAGAAGACGTCCTTGTGTCAAAAACGAGGTGACCTCGAGAGAAAAGCTCGAAAAGGTCGTCAAGGCACCAAGAAAGCCTGTGATCAACAAAGGACGCCATTTTTCAGCGCACGGGCAGTCGAGCAGAAAGGCAAAGACCAGGCCTGCCAGAAAAGCTCCCAGAAGATTGGCAAAGAGCGTGCCCAGCGGCAAAAATGCCGCAAGAGGATTGAGCCATAATCCGAGCCAATGCCGCAGAAGAGCTCCGGCACTGGCTCCAAGACAAATCAATAGAACGGTCTGCACACTATGTCTCCAAAAAGAAGCAGCCCCGAAAGGCTGCTTCTTTTTTTGCATATTGTCACTAATGACAGCGTATGCCTGTCAAAAGATGTTCCATTTTCTCTTTCTTGGTGCGCAAATAGCCCTCATTTTCCGGACACGCTTCGATTTCGATGGGCACCCGTTCCACAATCTCAATGCCGTAGCCAGAAAGGCCGACAATTTTCTTGGGATTATTGGTCAAAAGGCGAATCTTGTGAATGCCAAGATTGACCAGAATTTGGGCCCCAGTTCCGTAATCACGTAAATCATCAGGAAAACCTAGCATGCGATTGGCCTCAACGGTGTCATAGCCCTGATCTTGCAAGGCGTAGGCCCTGATTTTGTTGGCCAGACCGATGCCCCGGCCTTCCTGACGCATATAAATAAGTGCGCCTCGACCTTCTTTTTCAATCTGTCTCAGGGCCGCACCAAGCTGACCGCGGCAGTCGCAGCGAAGCGAGCCAAGAGCATCACCGGTCAGACACTGGCTGTGCACCCTGACAAGCACAGGTTCAGGACCGCTGATATCGCCCTTGACAAGAGCAAGATGCGTACCTGGTTCAAGGTCACTCTCATAGGCATAAACCGTAAAGTCACCATAAAGACTTGGCAGATGAGCATGGGCATCACAGCGCACTGAGACCTGACCACGTTCCAGACGATAGCGGATGATATCGCGCACAGCGACGATCTTAAGATCATGCTCTGCCGAAAATTTTTCAAGGTCTCCCATCCTCGCCATGGTGCCATCATCGTTCATGATCTCGCAGATCACGGCAGCCGGCTTAAGTCCTGCAAGCCGGGCCAGATCAACGCTGCCTTCGGTCTGGCCAGTTCGTGAAAGGACACCGTCGCTCTTGGCTCTGAGAGGAAAAACGTGGCCTGGTGAAACAAGATCTTCAGGACGCGCGTTCTCAGCCACAGCGGTTCTGATGGTCAGTGCTCTGTCCGCAGCTGAAATACCGGTGCTTATGCCATCACGGGCTTCAATGGAGATGGTGAAATTGGTACCGAAACGGGAGGCATTGCGCTGCGTCATTAACGGTAAACGCAGATGGTCAGCAATCTTCGGATCGAGCGGCAGACAGATCAGACCTCGTCCGAAGCGTGCCATGAAATTGATGGCTTCGGGCGTCACAAATTCTGCCGCCATAGTCAGATCGCCTTCATTCTCGCGATCTTCATCATCAACGAGAATGACCATCTTACCTTTTTTGATATCAGCAACAGCTTCCTGAACGGTACATAAGGACATAGTGAACTCCTCTCAGATCCACACAAGTAGTCAACTGAAAAATACCATCACAAAGGCTGCACACCCCATCAGATACGCAGACTCTTGCTGATGTCGGTCAAACGAGCGCGTGCAAAAAGCAGATACGAGATGATCAGCTCCCCCGAATTGAACGATGACGTAATATACAGGGGATCGTAGTTGCAAATTTTATCAAGATAGACGTTGGCTGCGCTCATATTGCCTTCATTGTTCTTTTGCTTGATCTCAGGATAGAGCGCATAGAGAGCGTTGACAAAATCACGCACAACCAAAACGATACCCTGAACCTCGTAGATTCTATTGTCGAGCTCAGAAAAGGAAAGACCCTGGGCATTCTCTAAAAGGCCTAAGGCGTAACCAAGGAGATTTTCACCGATCACCACATTGAAGGAGGTATAAAGATCATCGGTACGGCAATTGAAGACACCGGATCCGTCATCCAACGACTTCTTGTATTTCTCAAGCAGCCCCAGGCCCTTTTCATAGGATCCTTCGGCCGAAGGGAACCAGAAGCTGCGGGGATCAATGGCAAAATTGTTGATGCGGGCACGGTAAAGAAAATCGCTCTCCCGGTCAGCCGAACCAAGCTTGGCGATATCGGTAGCATAGAGATCCAGCAGACACTTGGTGGCGTGATAGACGCCATACTGGCGATAGCTTCGATTGTCAAAAAGAAAACGATTGCAAAGGATATCATTGAAGGTCCAACCAAACGTAGATCCAAGCTCATAACGCATCTGATGGGTAATGGCATCCAGAAGCAGTTTGCCTTTGGCGTTTTCA
>JAGADH010000106.1 GCA_017613715.1 Desulfovibrio sp.
ATTTTTGGGGAGTTGAGTATGAACGCCTTTGCGCAGCTTCATATGCAGGCAACGCTTAATGGCTGCTATGCTGACATGCAGTCAGGTGCATCATCAGCAGTCTACCGCAAGTCAGGCTTGAATCAATACAAGCGGCAGCTTGCCGAAACACGGGCCGTGCTTTTTCAAAAGCGTGCCATGCAGATGATTTCCGGTGATGAATCACAACAGGCCGAAGCTCGCAGGGAATCCGTACTTAAGCGTGTCACCAGAGAGTTCTGGACAAACTTTGTAGTGCGCGGCGAAGATACTGCCATGCTGCGCCATTTACAGGGCAAGCTGCGTGAAGAATTTGGCCAGGATCTGCATTTTTATTATCCTCCGGGCGATGTGCAGATGACCATTCTGCGTGAAAAAGAGGATGGCCCGGAACCGGTTGAACCTCATATGCATGCGGCCATTGTCAATCGGGCCTGGCAATTGGCCAGAGATCTTGTGGCCAGTCATATGCTTTGATGGAAAATTTTGCCTACTGTCTTTGTCTCCTCTGCTCTTGACTTGTTTTTTCTTCTTGCCCACTTCCCTCCTCAAGCATTTTTTGCCTACCTCCCTGGGTCGCAGCCTAAGCTGCGAAAACCGCACCCACTATTCTTGAGATTTCTTTATCAGTTCCTCTGGCTTTGCATGTGGTAAGACGGCGTCTTGACACCCTTTAGGCTTTGTGGCTAAGCAAAAAAGCAGGGTTTCTGGGGATGATGTCGTGGGCAATAGGGACGGTTGAGCGTAAGAGTGATTCTTTTGTCCTTTTGCTAAACTGAAAATGTCGCATTGTGTGATTTCGATCGACCTGGCTTTACCTGGAAGAGGCTTTGGCGGTTACCCCTTGCATGAGTGGTTTTCTTCAGGGAGCGCCCCTTGAAAATGTTCTGACAAAAACTCAGCATTCGAACTGATCATGCCAGATTGCTAGGCTTTCACGATTTGCGCAAAAGGCTCCATGCCTAAGCCAGTAAGAATTCTGGATCGGATTTTTGCCTTTGCTTTTTATTGAGATAAGGCACTCCATAAATCTGATAAAAGTGTCCAACGGCTCTGGTCATGTGCCTTGTTGTGGCGAGTTTGTTCTCTGCCAAACTTTGCGTGAAGTATTGTGAGAGCGTTAAGGCAAGGTTTTTTTCCCTTTCAATTCTCCCCCATCTTTTTTCTCATCCCATCTTGAGATTCCCCTGGACCCTTTGCCTGTCACCAGGTTGGTCTTTTTTCTGTGCTCATGGCCTTTGAAGTGCCACACGGGACAAATTGACAGGCCACGGTCAGGCCTTCTGCATGCGTCCCAGATACCTCGAGAAGCATTTATAAAAGCCAAGAAGGCAGGGGCATATTGTGTCTTCTCTTGATCATTCATACCACCCAAAAAGCGTTTTTTTGAGAACAGCATGAGATCTTCAGAACAGCAGGATTATCCGCTTCTTTTCGCTATTGGCGAGGATTTGTCTATCGCCCCTTGTGAACGAGGTCTGCTTGATGAGGCGCAAGCCTATCTTGATCGTCTGACCAAGCCCCGGGGGAGTCTGGGACGCCTTGAGGAACTGGCACAACGGCTTTTTGCCATGCGCGGGGGGCAACGTCCTTTACGTGTCAGTCCAGCCATCCTGTTTACCATTGCCGCAGATCACGGAGTTGCCAAAAAACAGGTTTCAGCCTACCCGCAGGAAGTGACAAGGCAAATGGTTGAAAATTTTCTGCAGGGAGGCGGCGCCATCAATGCACTCTCGCGTGAAGCTGGCATGAACCTTTGTCTTGTGGATGCAGGCTGTTGTGGCGGTCCCTTTGCAGCACATCCTCTTTTGCTTGACCGGCGTATAGGCGATGGTACAGCCGATATCAGCGAAGGGCCTGCCATGAGTCGGGCTCAGGCCATTGAGGCACTACGCTGTGGCGTTACTCTTGCGCGCGAGGCGGCCCTGGATGGTTGTCAGTGTCTGGCAATCGGTGAAATGGGTATTGCCAATACGACTTCAGCCACAGCGCTTTTTTCGGCCTATCTTGATCTGGATGCTGAATTAATTACGGGACCAGGAACAGGTCTTTCACTAGAGCAGATCTGGCATAAAATTTCCGTGATTCGGAAAGCGTTGCGTGTCAATGAACAACGCTGCAGAGGTGATGCCATAGATATTCTGGCTGCTTTGGGCGGCTTTGAAATCGCCATGATGAGCGGTGTAATCCTTGGTTCTGCCATAGAACAATTGCCTGTTCTTGTGGACGGTTTCATTGCCACAGCAGCCTACGTGGCTGCCAGGGCCATTGGACCGCATGTTCCTGAATACGCCATCGTAAGCCATGTCTCGGCTGAACCAGGCTACTCCTTGATTCTGCAGAGAATTGGTGAAGAGCCATTGCTTGCACTTGACTTATGTCTTGGTGAAGGCACAGGCTGTGCTTTGGCCTATCCCCTTGTACGGGCCGCTGCGGCAATTTTTAACGAGATGGCGACCTTTGACAGCGCAGGTGTTACGGGAGCGAAAGATGCCAGATAATGCGCTTTTGCAATGCCATAAACTCAGTAAATTCTTTGCTGTCAAAAGCGGTTTTTTGGGCAAAAAACGTCTGCTCAAGGCTGTTGATGCCGCAAGTTTTGTTCTCGACAAGGGAGAATGCCTTGGTCTTGTGGGGGAATCAGGCTGCGGTAAATCCACCCTGGGGCGTATGATCTGCGGATTGCTTGCGCCAAGTCAGGGATCGGTATCGCTTTTGGGAAGGGAGCTGCCATTGGCCAATGCCCAAAGCTGGGCTGCCGGACGACTGCAGATGATTTTTCAGGATCCTTTTTCTTCATTGAATCCGCGTATGACGGTTGCGGCTTCAGTGGCAGAGCCCCTGGCTGCACGTGGCGTTGGGCGTAACGAGAGGCTTCTGGCAGCCGATGCGATGCTTGCCATGGTGGGGCTTGAAGGGGTTGGCAAAAGGTACCCGCATGAATTTTCAGGCGGGCAGAGACAGCGCATTGCTGTGGCAAGAGCGTTGATGACGAGACCTGATGTCATTGTCTGCGATGAACCGGTTTCCGCCCTTGATGCCTCTGTGCAGGCTCAGATTCTCAATCTTCTCTGCGATATGCAGGAGCAGTTTTCGCCTGCCTATCTTTTTATTTCACATGACCTCAACGTGGTCGGCTTTATGTGTCAGCGTATCATGGTCATGTATCTTGGTCGTCTGCTCGAAGAGGGACCGCGCGATGAGCTCTTTGCGCATGCCGCTCACCCTTATACGCAGGCCTTGCTCAGCGCGAGCCTGGAAAGCAGGGAAATCGACGAGAAGGCCGTCTTGCAAGGGGAATTACCAAGCCCTCTGCATCCGCCAAAGGGTTGCGTTTTTCATCCAAGGTGTCCCAAGGCAGAAAAGATCTGTACCCAGGAAGTACCGGCCTGGCAGACGCTCGGTCCTCATTGGCGGGTACGCTGTCACTTTGCGCAAAGCTAGAGAGGAATCTATGGAAGCAAGAACGAACACGCTTGGACCACTGTCTATTCGTCGTGCCGAAGAAAAAGATATTGCCGGTCTGCAGCATCTGCTTGAACAGGTCAATAGAGTGCATCATGAAGGCCGTCCCGATCTTTTTAAGTTGACCACCAAATACTCGGAAGACGACCTGAAGGCGCTTTTGCAGGAGGAGCACTTTCCGGTTTTTGTCGCTCATGACGAAGCAGGAACAATCGTGGGCCATGCTTTTTGTCAGATTATTGAGCATAAGGGCGAGCGTCTGCTTGAAGACATCAAAACCCTCTACATCGACGATATCTGTGTGGATGAAATGGCTCGCCGTCAGGCTGTGGGAAAACGTCTGTATGCTGCTGTGCTTGCCTATGCCAAAGAGATTGGCTGCTACAATATCACGCTCAATGTCTGGGAGTGCAATCCTGGGGCCTGCGCCTTTTACCGAAGCTTGGGCATGAAGCCACAGAAATACGGCATGGAAACCATTTTGGGGAAATAAGGATACATGTGTGCGGGCCAATGGCCCGCACTGCTTTTTTTATACGAGAAAACTAACGGCTGTGTGTTGCGCAAAAGTTTTTGGGTCTTCTTTTCGCGTTACACTATTCACACGCAGCTAGATTTGCGTTTGTGTTTTGACATCAAACGCCAGAGCACAACGCTCTTCGTTATCAATCACAAGGACATAGGCATAGACTTTTCTCGTCTCCTCTGCATATGGCGCGAGATACTCTCTTTTGGCAAATTGGCTAAAGCCTTCAGAACATTTTTTTTGTATAGCTTTTTTGCTCTGTGCTACTTTACATTCAATAACATAGATAGCCGTGTGCGTTTCAATGACTAAGTCTGTCCGGCCTTTCTTGCTTGGATTTTCTGCGTTTACTAAGAGATTAGAAGCTCGCATAAGTAATAAAAAAGCCGTACGATAAATGCCTTCGCCAGCATTTTGAAAGTCTGCATAGGGAATAGAAGCTAGCTCACTATTAAATATGTCAACGACAGAACGAAAGTTTTGAGCGGAAAAAGCTTCTTGGATTCGCTTGGTTAGAGATTTATAAGTCGGTATCGTATATATTGATTCAAGATACAGTTTCGCAATGGAAGTCAGCACCTCTCGGTTTGGATAGTCGAGAATGAGCGTATCTGCTTCTTTTTTGGCTATCGTAAGGTAGCCTGATTGGTAGAGAAAACTTTCAGGGCGTGCTTTTTCTATATCGACAGTGTCCGTGAAAAGAGAGTCAACGACACAATTTTTATAAACATCTGGGTTGTAAATGCCATATTTTTTTAAATATTCAGCGAGATAGCCTGGTTCACCCGAGGCATACCAATAATTTTCAAATTCTTTATAGTAGAAAAAATTTAAAATAGAGAAGGGATTGTAGACTCTCCTTTGTCCATCAAAAGAATATCCGTCATAATATTCTTTGATTTTATTGAGCAAATTTTCTGTGTCGTTAGTTGAGTTATGTGATAAATCGTGGATATACGCTTGAAAGTATTCGTCAATTTCTGCTTGTGTATAGCCAGTAATAGAGCTAAAGAAGTTGGCAAAAGAAATGTCTCGAAGGTTGTTTAAAGCAGAAAAAACACCTGTTTTTGAAAATTTCGTAATGCCAGTTAAGAAGGCAAAGCGGATATGGGCTGATGAGCTTTTGAGAATTTGATAAAAATCTCGAAGATAATTTCTTACTACCTGAGATTTTTCGGGCTGATTGATATTCTTTAATATCGGCGTGTCGTATTCGTCAATAAGAACCACGACCTGACCCAGAGCTTTGGAGGCAGTTCTGAGGAGAAAAGAAAAGCTTTGAGCGCAGCTGGGCATGGGGCTAAAGCGGAGGTCGTATTCCACGGCAAAGCTTTGCAGCTCGCTGATCAGCCAGGCCGGTAAGGTTTCTGCTGCCTCTGCAGCGGGCCAGGCACTGAGGTCAAGATGAAGAACGGGTGAGGGGTGTTGCGCTTGTTCCGTAACCCAGGCTTCGGCGGCAAGACCTTGAAAGAGTTCTGTTTTCCCCAGGAACATGGCCTCAAGGGTTGAGAGCGTCAGAGATTTTCCGAATCGACGTGGCCGTGAGAGAAAATACCACCTTCCTTCCTCGATCAGTCTTTGTAAGAGGGCTGTTTTGTCAATATAGAGGCTGCCATCGTGGCGTAGATTGGCGAAGTTCTGTTCGCCAACGGGGAGCGGTGGAAGTTTCTGGCTCATACTTTTATCCAGGTCTGAGAAATCCTGCTTTCTGGGCTTTTGTCCGAAAAAGACGTCTTTGGCCTTCACTGCTCTTGCTTTACCTCATAAGCCTTTGCGCTATGCGCTTCTCCATTAATCACAATCACGTATGGCAGCAGTTTTCTCTTCTCATGTTGATAGGGTGTAAGATAATTTTTTTCAGAGAATTGCCTCATTCCTTCTTGAAGTTTACTCTCAAGTTCATTTTTTTGCCGTGCTAGTTTAAATTCAAGTATCAAAACAAGATCTTGTGTTTCAATAATGAGATCACTTCTGCCATTTTTTGTCGGAACTTCTGAAAAGGCGCTGATTTTTGCACTCCGCAGAAGCAAAAGGAAGGCTGCTCGATAGAGTCCTTCGCCTGCATTTTGGAAGTCAGCATAGGGTATGGCGGAAAGTTCGATATTATAGTTTTCTATGATACTTTGTATGTTTCCTGTTTGCAGAGAGCGCCAAAGAGATTCTGAAAGATCAGTATGCTTTGGTATTTTGTAGATATAGTCCATGTACATTTGTGCCATGGAGTTAATGATTTCTGTGTTTGGATAGTCCAAAGTTATCTTGCTTTCTTCAATTTTTGTAATAGTAAGATAGCCACTTTGAAAGAAAAAACTTTCTGGAGAAGTCTTCTCAATTTCAAATGATGATAGGAAATTAGGAGAAACATTACATGATCTATAGATGTCTGGATTATCTACTTTGTATTTTTTGAAATATGTTGCGATTGAACTTGAGGATCCAGACTCATACCAAAAGTTTTTGAATGTCGATGTTTTGAAAAAATTTACTATCGAATATGGATTGTAAACTCTTGCTTGGCCGTCAAAACTATAGCCATCATAGTAGTTTTTTACATCTTCTAGAAATTTGTTTTGTTCAGTGTAGCCTAATTGTTGCATTGTATTTTTAATATACTCAGAAAAATGTATGGCTAATTCTTGGTCTGTATAGCCTGTAATGGCAGCGCTCTCTGGACACATAGAGATATCTTCGAGATTGTTGAGCGCAGAGAAAATTCCCGTTTTTGTAAACTTTGATATGCCGGTTAAGAAGACAAAACGAATTAAGCTCGATGAACCTTTTAAGACTTTATAAAATTCACGCAAAACAATGCGGAGGCTGTGAACTCTTCTGAGATCGTCAAGATTGGCGAGAATCGGAGCGTCGTATTCATCGATCAAGACGACAACCTGGCCCTTGGCTGCACAGAGTTTACGCAAGAGAAAGGAAAGTGCTTGGGCGCTTGTTTTTTTGGCGGCAAGGGTAAGATTGTAGGTATCAGCCACCGCCAGAACTTCGTCGATGAGCCATTCGTTAAGGGCCTTTGGCGTGCCGGTGCTGTCCCAGAGGCTGAGATCAAGGTGTACGACCGGAGATGGATGCTTGGCCTGCTCTGTGACCCATGCTTCTGCCTTGAGACCGGCAAAAAGATCTGTTCTTCCCTTGAACATGGCTTCAAGCGTGGAAACAGTCAGAGATTTGCCAAAGCGCCGGGGCCGTGCGAGAAAATACCAGCGTCCTTCTTCGATCAACCTTTGCAGGAAGCCGGTTTTGTCGATGTAGAGGTTGCCATCCTGACGCAGATTGGCAAAGTTTGGCTCACTGACAGGCAGTGGCGGAAGTCGGCGAATCATAGATCATCCCTGAGATTTGCGGGCGTGCTTTGCCAAAAATGATGTCAGCAGTTTTCCCTCTCGGGACGAGAGCCCGGTGTTTGACCCAGTATTTCTGCTTGTGCATCAAAGACAATCTGGCGCTTTTGGGCGTCGACCACAAAAACGGCGTAGCTTACAGGGATATTCCCTGTCCTATACGGCTCAAGATAGCCTGAGGCCAAAATCTGAGCTTCCCCCTCTCGTCGTTTGTTCGCTATTTCCTTTGCTGTTCTGGCAAGCTTGAATTCAATGATCACAATGCGTTCCGAACTTGTGATGAGCACATCACTTCGTCCCCGGCAGCTTGGAATCTCCCCATGGGCTTGCAGTCCAGCGCCTCTGAGCAGCATAAGTAAAAGCGAGCGATAGAAGGATTCATCACGCTTGCTGTCTTGGCTTATTTCCTTGGCACGTTTTTGCTCTTGTGAAAAATCGTGGTAGGGGAGAGATGCTATGGCACTGTTCAATTCATTGGCCAGGCTCGTCATGTCGCCTTTTCGCACAGACTCCCAAAGTCTTTGCCCCACGGTATTGTAGTTGGGGATCTGATAGATAGAGGTAAGGTACATTTCCGACAGGGCGTTGAGCACTTCCTGGTTGGGATAGTCTAAAACCAGTGTGTCGTCACAAGCTTCGGCAATGGTCAGATAGCCTGCCTGCAAGAGAAAACTCTCTGGCCGTGCCTCTTCGATCTCTCTGGCTGCTAGAGCCGTCGTTTTGACCTTGATGAGGTGATAGGTCTCAGGCGATGCTATGTGGTGCGTTTTGAAGTAAGACTCGATGAAAGAGACTGAGCCAGATTCGTACCAATAGTTTGAAAAACGATATTCCCTGAAAAAATTGAGTAAAGAAAAAGGGTTATAGACTTTTGTTCTGCCATCAAAAGAAAAGCCATCATAGTAATTGCGAATTCTTTCAAGTAATTTCTGACGAGTTTCTGCTATTTTTTGGCTGACTGCATCGTCTATAAAGTCTGAAAAATATTTTTCAAGCTCATCTTGGGTGTAGCCATTCAGTGTGCTGTAGGTCGAATCTGCTGAAATATCATTGAGATTGTTGGCTGCAGAAAATATTCCTACTTTTGTAAATTTTGAAATACCAGTAATCATAATAAAGTGGAGAGAAGAGGAACAGGCTTTGATCGCTTTATAGAACTGGCGCAGAATATCCCGAAAGGCCGATATTTTCACAAGATCGTGAAGATTGTCCAAAAGAGGCGCGTCGTATTCATCAATGAGAAGGCTGAGCAGGCCTTTCTTTTGGCGGACGAGGGAAATCACCTTGTCAAAGGTCTCTGCTGGTGACTTTTCTGAAGACGTGCAAATCTCGTGGCTTTCGGCAAATGCCACAAGCTTTCTGTTCAGCCAGTTGCACAAATCTTGGGTATTTCCAGAACTGTCGAAGGCGCTGAAATCAAGACAGAACACAGGGTTGGGATGCTGGGAGACTTTTTTGACCCAGTTTTCTGCGGCAAGGCCAGCAAAGAACTCGCTTTTTCCCTGAAACATGGCCTCAAGAGTGGAAATGGTCAATGACTTGCCGAAACGCCTGGGGCGGGAAAGAAAATAATAATCCCCTGTTTCGACAAGTTTTTGTAAGAGATCAGTTTTATCAACGTAGAGACGGCCTTTTTGGCGTAGCAGGGGAAAGCTGGCGAGACCTAAAGGCAGGGTCGGTAGCGGCGTATTGCTCATGGAAGGTTCACTTGGCTTGTGGCTCTTTGGGTGCTTTTCTTTATCTGCAAAAGCACCGGGGGTCGAGCAAAACATCTGTCTTTTGAGGGTTGCGCTCTTTGTTATGTTCCATCGTAGCGTACGGTTTGAAGTACGGGTATTCTTACTCTCAGTGTTTTGGCTTCAGTGAGCTTTCATGGTCTGCAAAATTCTCCTGCACAGTGAAGCTCTGCTGGCAAAAGTGAGAACTTTTCGGAGAGATGAGAAAAGCAGTTCTTGTCACAGTGAAGCCTGTCGTGTTTCGGCATTGATCACGAAAACGGCATGGCTGACGGGTAGCGAAGCTGTGGCATAGGGCTCAAGATAGCCAGCGTCACGAATTTGTTGCTCTCCTTCACGGCGCTTTGCAGCAAGCTCTTTGTGGGAAGCGGCAAGCTTGAACTCAATGAGCAGAATACGATCTGAGCTTTCTACGAGAACATCGCTGCGACCCCGGCAGGTGGGAACCTCTCCGTGAGCCTGGATGCCAGCGCCGCGCAGCAGCATGAGAAAAAGGGACCGGAAGAAGGACTCGTCGTGTTTTTTGCGCTGTTCAGAAGATGTTTGCGCTGTTATCGAGTTCTTAAGGAAGTCGTGGTACGGCAGGGCCGCGAGAGCCGCGTTGTATTCTTGGATGATCCTTTGGAGGTTTCCCTGGCGCACGGCTTCCCAGATATTCCTTCCCAATTCTCCATAGGCTGGTATTTGATAGATTCTGTGAAGGAACATTTTTGCGAGGGAGTTTTTCACTTCTTGATTTGGGTAGTCTAAAGTTAAAATATTTTCATCTCGTTTTACTATGGTGAGATAACCTGTTTGAAAGAGAAAGCTCTCAGGGCTTGCCTCTTCAATTTCTCGCGGCGCCATAATTTCTGAGTCAACTTGGACTAAATGATATTGGTCTGGAGACTTAATTTTATGATCTTTAAAATAATTTTCAATGACAGACATAGATCCTGATTCATACCAGTAATTATCAAATGTATATTTGTTAAAAAAATTAAGTATAGAAAAGGGATTGTAAACTTTTGTGTAGCCATTGAAAGAAAAGCCATCATAATAGTTACGTATTTTCTGAATAAGGATTTCTTTGTTTGGCATAATTTTTTTGGCAACAGCCTGCTCGATGAAATAACAAAAATATTTTTCAAGTTCTTCTTGTGTGTATCCAGTCAATGATCCATATTCATACGTCATAGATATGTCATTGAGGTTGTTGAGCGCAGAAAAAATGCCAGTTTTCGTAAATTTTGACACACCGGTAATGAAAACAAAGGATAGATATTTGCCGCAGCCTTTAACGACTTTGTAGAAGGAACGTAAAAGAGCCCTAAAGTCATTGACTTGCTTCCTTGCAAACAAATTGTCAAGGATGGGTGAGTCGTACTCGTCAATAAGGAGGCAGATAAGCCCGTGCTCCTTGCTGACAAGCTCTAAAGCACAGTCCAATGTTTCGGAGCAGGAGTCTTCAGCTTTTAAGGGTATATGATACTGATTGGCAAAGGACAGAATTTTGCGATTGAGCCATTTATGTAAGGCCTGAGCAGACCCGTTGCTGTCAAACGTGCTGAAGTCGAGAGACAAAACCGGTGTCTTTTGCCAAGCCTGCTTGGCAACCCAGGCCTCACAGGCGAGCCCTGAAAAAAGCTCTGTCTGCCCCCTAAACATGGCTTCAAGAGTGGAAATGGTCAATGACTTGCCAAAACGTCTGGGGCGGGAAAGAAAATAATAGTCCCCTGTTTCGATAAGCTTTTGTAAAAGATCTGTTTTGTCAACGTAGAGACGGTCTTTTTGGCGTAGCAGGGGAAAGCTGGCGAGACCTAAAGGCAGGGTCGGTAACGGCGTATTGCTCATGGAAGGTTCTCTTGGCTATTTGGGGCGCTTTTGTTTTCCTTGCAAAAGCGCCGGACTTCGAGCAAAAAATCTGTCTTTGGAGGGATGAGCTTTTACAGGAATGTGAGAAGATTAGGGGCTGTCACAGTGAAGCCTGTCGTGTTTCGGCATTGATCACGAAAACGGCGTGGCTGACGGGGAGCGAAGCTGTGGCATAGGGCTTAAGATAGCCAGCGTCACGAATTTGTCGTTCTCCTTCACGGCGCTTTGCAGCAAGCTTTTTGTGGAAAGCGGCAAGCTTGAACTCAATGAGCAGAATACGATCTGAGCCTTCTACGAGAACATCGCTGCGACCCCGGCAGAAGGAACCTCTTCGTGAGCCTGGATGCCAGCGCCGCGCAGCAGCGTGAGAAAAAGGGACCGGAAAAGGACTCGTCGTGTTTTTTGCGCTGTTCAAACATAGACGCTGTGATTCTCGCGCAGAAGCTGAAAATTTGTCATTGG
>JAGADH010000107.1 GCA_017613715.1 Desulfovibrio sp.
GGATCGTGAGGAAAATGTGTATCCCATGGTTCCCGCAGGCGCGGCCCTGGATGAAATGCTTTTGGTATAGGAGAGTGGGAAATGGATATGCAGAGACATGTACTTTCCGTGCTGGTGGAAAACGAACCCGGCGTGCTCTCCAGAGTGGCAGGTCTTTTCAGCGGTCGCGGTTTTAATATTGATTCATTGAACGTTGCCCCGGCTCTCGAAAATGGCGTCTCCCACATGACTATCACCACGTACGGTGACTCGACGATCATCGAGCAGATCATGAAACAGCTGCACAAAATCGTCACCGTGATCAAGGTCATGGAGTTTGCCGATATTCCAGCTGTGGAACGCGAGATGATGCTCGTCAAAGTGCAGGCCGAAGGTACCATGCGTGGAGAAATTCTGCGTACGGTGGATATTTTCCGCTGCAAGGTCGTGGACGTCAGTGCCAGTGAAATGATTATTGAAGCCACGGGCAATCACGAAAAGCTCGAGGCCATCGTGGATCTTCTGCAGCGCTTCGGCATCAAGGAGTTGTCACGCACAGGCTCTCTTGCCATGCGCAGATCCAGGAAAAATGACTAAATTCGCTTCAAAATCTGTTATCACACTGCGCCTGAGACTGAGTCCCGGGCGTAGCGTGTCTTTTTAGGTTCTTCACATTAAGGAAAATACGGAGGCAGCGATTCCGCCTCGCCCTGCGAGGTCATTACGCTGATGGGCACTATGAAAGTGTATTATGATAGTGATGCAGATCTCAATGTTTTGAAAAACAAAACCGTGGCTATTATCGGCTATGGCAGCCAGGGCCATGCGCATGCGCAGAATCTGCGTGACAGTGGCATCAAGGTTGTCGTAGGCCAGCGTCCTGGCGGCGAGAACTATGAACTGGCCAAACAGCATGGTTTTGAGCCTGTTTCAGCTGCTGAAGCCGCTAAGCAGGGTGATCTGATCATGATCCTTCTGCCCGACGAGGTGCAGGCTCAGGTCTATGAGCAGGACATCAAGCCCAACCTTAAGGCCGGCAAGGCACTGCTTTTTGCCCATGGTTTCAATATCCATTTTGGTCAGATTATTCCTCCCAAGGATGTGGATGTCTTCTTGATTGCGCCCAAGGGCCCTGGCCATCTCGTGCGTCGCACCTTTACTGAAGGTGGCGGTGTGCCTGATCTCGTGGCCATTGAGCAGGATGCCTCGGGTAATGCTCTGAAGCTTGCCCTGGCCTACGCCAAGGGTATTGGCGGAACGCGCAGCGGCGTCATCGAGACGACCTTCCGCGAAGAGACAGAAACCGACCTTTTTGGTGAGCAGGCAGTGCTTTGCGGTGGTCTCAGCCATCTGATTCAGGCCGGTTTTGAAACCCTGGTGGAAGCTGGCTATCAGCCTGAAATGGCCTATTTTGAGTGCATGCACGAAATGAAGTTGATTGTGGATCTGCTCTATGAGGGCGGCATGAGCAGAATGCGCTATTCCATTAGCAATACCGCTGAGTATGGTGACTATGTTTCCGGGCCGCGCATCATCAATGCCGATGTGAAAAAAGCCATGCGCGGCGTTCTTGACGATATTCAGAGCGGCAAGTTTGCCCGTGACTTCATTCTTGAAGCCCGTGCCAAGTATCCTCAGTTCCTCACAACCCGCCGTAATCAGGCCAATCATCAGATTGAAAAGGTTGGCAAGGAGCTGCGCGGCATGATGAGCTGGCTGGCCAAAGACAAAAAGGCCTAGGCCCTTGTTTCGCCTGAAGTAATGAAGTTTGTGGAGGGAATGCTGCATTCAGCATTCCCTCTTTTCAGTGGTGTCTTGTACATGGCCGCCAGGCTTGAAGTTTTGGCGTTTTTTGCGTATTCTTTCACTTCTCTCATTTGTTTAGTAAAGGAGTTTTCCGTGGAATACACTGTTGAAGATATATCACCTGTCAGGAAAAAGGTCACGATTACCGTGGACAAAGAGGAAGTGAATGCTTCGATTTCTGGTACCGCAGCACTGTACAAAGATTCTGTAAACCTTGCCGGTTTCCGCAAAGGCAAGGTGCCGCTGCGTCTCATCGAACAACGTTATCATGACGCCATTTATCAGGAAGCCTGCACGAACCTTACGAATGTTCATATTGCCAATATCATTGAAGAGAAAACCGTTGAGATCGTTGGTGGTCTGCACGTCACGCCGATCAATAAATTTGCGCGTGATGAGGAATACAGCTATTCTATTGAATTCGACACCTTACCGCAGTTTGAGCTGCCGAACTACGAAGGTCTCGAAGTGGAAGTGGAGAAGGATCAGTTGCCCGTGTCGCCCTCTGTGGAGGAACTCCTTGAGCGTGTACGTGAAAAAGCAGCAACATTTGTCAATGTGGAAGGCACCGATCATGTCAGTGACGGCCAGTTCGCCAATGTGGATTTTTCTTTTACCGATCCCAATGGTGTGCTCAAAGAGTTAAACGAAAAGAATTCTCTCATCCAGATAGGCACCAAACAAGCACTGGCAGCCTTTGAAGACCTGGTGAAGACGGTGCCGCTCGGAGAAGAAAGAGTTGCCGAAATCACGTTCCCTGAGGATTTTTTGATTAAAGACTACCAGGGCAAAACCCTGCAGGCCAAAGTGCGCCTCAATGCCATCAAAACCAAGAAATATCCCGAGCTTGACGATGAATTTGCCAAATCGCAGAACTATGCGAGTCTTGATTCCATGAAGCATGCTCTGCGCATCGGGCAGGAAAAGAATTATGAAGCCTTTGTCAAAAGCGTTGTGCAACGCAAGATGATCGACAGCCTTCTCAAAATGGTGGATTTTCCTTTGCCTCCTTCGCTGGTGCGCAGCCAGCAGGAAGACATTATTGGCGATATTGTGCTGTCTCAGGAACGCAAAGGCAAAGCCGCTGACAATCTGTGGCAAAACGAAGAACTGTTGAAACAAGTGCTGCCGCAGGCGGAATACTATGTGCGTTCCACCATTCTTTTACGCAGCATTGCCAAGAAAGAGGGGCTGCAGGTCACGGACAAGGAGGTCAGTGACTATCTCATGAACGTGGCTCATAAGGCCGGCTATGATTATAATGAGCTGCGTAAGGTCGTTGAAGGCAATGGCCGCATTTTTATGATTCGCGACAGAATTTGGGCTGACAAGGGTTCAGATCTGATCTTCGCGCGTGGCAAGTACACGCTTGTGGAAAAAGCTCCGCAAGCGGACAAGGAACAGGCCGCAGAAGCCAGTGAAAATGGGGAAACAGCCGGCACAGAAACGACGCAGGCCTAAAGAGAGCTAACGTCTTTCCAAGGAAAAGGGAGATCTATGCTAATTCCTACCGTAATTGAGTCTACGGGACGAGGAGAACGGGCGTACGATATCTATTCGCGTCTTCTCAAGGATCGTATTGTTCTTCTGGGCTCTCAGGTCGATGATCATGTGGCTTCGCTGATCTGCGCACAGCTGCTTTTTCTTGAATCTCAGGATCCGGAAAAAGAAATCAGTCTTTATATCAATTCTCCGGGAGGCTCTGTTACCGCCGGCTTTGCCATTTATGACACCATGCGCTATATCACAGCCCCCGTTTCCACTGTCTGCATGGGCATGGCTGCCAGCATGGGCGCTTTTCTCCTTTGTGCCGGGGAAAAGGGCATGCGTTATGCTCTGCCCAATAGTCAGATCATGATTCATCAGCCTCTCGGAGGCTTTCAGGGACAGGCCACAGATATCGAAATCCATGCCCGTGAAATTATTCGTTTGAAGGAACGGCTCAATAGCATTATGGCCGAAAATTGCGGCAAAAGCTTTGAGGAAATCGCCTCTTCCACAGAACGTGATCATTTTTTGACGCCAGAAGAGGCTATGGATCTCGGATTGATCGACCGGGTACTGGTTTCGCGTAAAGACCTGATGGATGATCATAAGGATTAACGTTCGTGTGTTCGACGCTTTGGCGTTTTTTTTGCATATGATAAACGACCTTGCCTGGGCAAGACCCAGGCAAGGTAGATTTGTGCACGTGACTGAGCATCTTGGGTAAAGCTTGGACGTTGCAAGGGTTACGTGAAGACAATGGGAGGCGGCGTTTTCTCCCCCTGCTTTTGTGTAGGGGGCCATGCCGAAGACTTGATGACGAAAAAACGACAGAAGAGTGGACCTTTGTTCTGTTCCTTTTGCGGGCGCAGTGAGAGTGAGGTCAGCAATCTGATTGTTCAGGATGAAGCCTGCATTTGTGATCTGTGCGTTCGGGAATGTTCAGAGATCATTGCCAAGGATCGCATGAAGAGTGCTGAGAACGCCGAGACGCTCCTTTCTCCTCAGGAAATTAAGGAACAGCTCGACCAGTACGTCATTGGTCAGAGTGATGCCAAGAAGATTCTCGCCGTAGCAGTACACAATCACTATAAACGCGTCTTTTTCGCCGAAGCTCTTGGCAATGATGTGGAGCTGGAAAAAAGCAATATTTTGCTTGTTGGGCCTTCTGGCAGTGGCAAGACCTTGCTGGCCAAGACGCTGGCCAGAATTCTCAAGGTTCCCTTTGCCATTGCTGATGCCACAACATTGACAGAAGCGGGCTATGTTGGTGAGGATGTAGAGAATATTCTTGTGCAGCTGCTGCAGAATGCGGAATACGATCTTGATGCCGCAAGCAAGGGCATTATCTATATTGATGAAATTGACAAGATTTCACGTAAAAATGACGGTCCCTCCATTACGCGTGATGTATCGGGCGAGGGCGTGCAACAGGCTTTGCTGAAAATTATCGAGGGCACAGAGGCCAATATTCCTCCCAAGGGAGGACGCAAGCATCCGCAGCAGGAATTCATCCGCATGAATACTGCCAATATTCTTTTTATTGTGGGCGGAGCCTTTGTGGGTCTGGACAAAATTGTGGAAGCACGTGTCAGCGGTTCAGCCATGGGTTTTGGAGCCAAGGTGCGTTCTTCCAAGGAAATGAGTCTGGCTGAGCTTCTTGAGAAAATCCATCCGCAGGATCTCGTAAAATTTGGTCTGATTCCGGAATTTGTCGGACGAATTCCCATTATTACCCATGTCGATGAACTTGGCGAAGAAGATCTGGTGCGCATTTTGACTGAGCCTAAGAATGCCTTGACCAAGCAGTATCAGAAACTGTTTGAACTCGATAAAGTCAAGCTGCGTTTTTCGCGTGAGGCGCTTCAGGCCATTGCTCACAAGGCTATAGAGCGTAAGACCGGAGCCCGTGGCCTGCGCAATGTTATGGAGAGAAAAATGTTGAACATTATGTTCTCATTACCTTCCATTGCCGGCGTTACGGAATGCCTGGTCGATAAGGACGTCATCGAGAAGGATACGGAACCTGTTTTGCTTTACGCTAACGACGTTTCTGCTCAAAAGGGCGCAAAATCTGTGAAGAACGCATCCTAGAGCAGTGCATTCTGACGCCCCTTTGTCCAGGTACAAAAGGGGCGTCTGTCTTTTTTCCATTTTTTGAGGACGCCATGGCCGAACATGTTAATCCGCCGTTGAACAAACTGCCGCTGATGCCCCTGCGCGAAGTGGTCATGTTTCCCAGAGCCATTATGCCGCTCTTCGTCGGTCGTGAAGCCTCCATCAAGGCCATAGAAGCCGCACAAAAATTCTACCGGCGCCATATTTTTCTGGTTGCCCAGAAAGAATCAACCCATGATAAGCCCAAGGCCAGCGAGCTCTGTGCTGTGGGCGTGGTCAGCAAAGTTCTGCAGGTGCTGCGTCTGCCCGACGGGACGATCAAAGTGCTTTTTGAAGGTTTGTATCGGGCGATCTGGAAGACCCTGGATAATAATGGTGACTATCCCTATGCTTTGGTGGAGCAGCTTCCAGACGAAACGCCGAAATCAGAAGAAAACAATGCTCTCGTGCGTACCCTGCGAGAGGCTTTGGACGACTACGCCAAGGTCAACCGCAAAATTCCGTCTGATGTCATCACCACATTGCAGTCTATACATGAGCCGGCTCATCTTGCCGACGCCGTGCTGCCCCATCTGCGCGTTGAACCAGCGCGCAAACAGCGGGCTCTTGAGGAGTCCAATGTCACCAAACGCCTTGAAATGGCTTATGAGATGCTGCAGGGCGAAATTGCCCTGGCCGGCGTGGAAAAGCGCATCAAGAACCGCGTTAAAGTGCAGATGGAGCGTAATCAACGAGAATATTTTCTCAATGAGCAGATCAAGGCCATCAATAAGGAAATGGGGCGTGACGATGATCCCAAGGCCGAGGCCGTCGAGCTCGAACAGAAGCTGAAGCAGAAGAATATGCCCGAAGAGGCCATGGAGAAGGCGCTCTCGGAAGTGCGAAAATTGCGTGCAATGCAGCCAGCGGCAGCAGAATATACCGTTGTGCGCAATTATATCGATTGGCTGATCGATCTTCCCTGGAAGGATCTTAAAAGCATTGAGATCGATATTGAAAAGGCACGCAGTATCCTGGATGGAGACCATTATGGCCTTGAAAAGGCCAAGGACCGCATCCTCGAGTATCTTGCCGTGCAGAAGCTCTCTCAGGGGCTGAAGGGTCCTATCCTTTGTTTTGTAGGCCCTCCTGGGGTTGGCAAGACATCTCTTGCCAAATCCGTGGCCAGAGCCACAGGACGGGATTTCGTGCGGCTTTCTCTTGGCGGAGTCCGCGATGAGGCAGAAATTCGGGGACACAGGCGAACCTATGTGGGGGCGCTGCCAGGCAAGATTCTGCAATCCTTGAAACGTGTGAAATACAATAATCCGCTTTTCTGTCTTGATGAAATTGATAAGATGACATCTGATTACCGGGGTGATCCGGCCTCGGCACTGCTTGAAGTGCTTGATCCTGAGCAGAACAATACTTTCATGGATCATTATCTTGATCTTGAATATGATCTGTCCAAGATTTTTTTCATCACCACGGCCAATTCTTTGCATTCCATACAGGGGCCGCTGCTTGACCGCATGGAAATTATTGAGTTGTCAAGCTACCTGGAGACAGAAAAACGTCATATTGCCAGGCGACATCTTTTGCCTAAGCAAATTGCCGAGCATGGTCTCAAGGAAACGAATCTTCGTCTTTCGGAGAAGGCCTTGCTTGAAGTGATTCGCAGCTATACCCGAGAGGCCGGGGTGCGTAATCTTGAGCGGGAAATTGCTGCGCTTTGCCGCAAGACGGCTATTCGCCTTGTGGAGAGTGGAGATCTGGAGCAGTGTGTGAATATTACCACACAGAGTCTGCCAGCCATGCTCGGGGTCAAGAAATACCGCCACGAGGAGCGGGAAGAAGAGGCTCAGGTGGGTGTTTGTGCCGGCCTTGCCTATACGCAGTCAGGCGGCGAGATTTTAATGGTTGAGACCAGTCTGATGAGCGGTCAGGGGCATATTGTCATCACCGGTCAGCTGGGGGACGTGATGAAGGAATCGGCACGGGCTGCGCTTTCCTATGTGCGTTCGCGTGCCGAGGTTTTTGGTCTTGATCCGCGTTTTTATCGTAAAATCGATATCCATGTGCATGTTCCCGATGGAGCCACTCCCAAGGATGGTCCCTCGGCTGGTATTACCATTGCCACATCCATTACATCAGCTCTCCTGGGTTTTGCCGTGCGCAATGATGTGTCCATGACAGGGGAGATTTCCCTGCGCGGCAGAGTTCTGCCCATTGGCGGTTTGCGTGAGAAGCTTCTGGCGGCCCGTCGTGGCGGCATCAAAAAGGTCATTATTCCCCACGACAATGAAAAAGATCTCAAGGAAGTGCCGCATGAGGTACTCAAGGACCTTGAGATCATCTTTGTGGACCATGTGGATGAAGTCTTGCCGGAAGCCCTGGCGGCAAGTCAGGAAGAAATATTTTCGGGACGGGTGACTGCCAAGCCCTTATGTGAGAGCTTACGCCTCACTGAGAAAAAAGAGCCTGACAGCTCTTGTGTAAGTCCCCAATAGTTGCATGTGCTTTTTGCTCTTGGGAAACCTGTGCGCCAGCACAGGTTTTTTTTATGCACCGCAGCGGCAACGATTTTTCGCAGCTTAGTCTTCAGGCGTTTTCAGCCTCTTGTGCCGCCAGCCAGGCATTGGCTTCAGCAAGATTCAGGCTGCCCTCATAGAGGGCACGACCACTGATCACACCTTTGAGACTGCCTTTTTTGCTGACCGGATAGAGGGCTTTGATGTCATCAAGCGTTGCAATGCCGCCTGCTGCAAGGACGGGTATGGGAGAAATTTCTGCAAGGTGCGTGAGCATGCTGATATTGGCACCGCTTTGCATGCCGTCGCGGCTGATGTCGGTATAAATAAGAAAGGAAGCGCCAGCTTCCACCAGACTTGGCAGTACGTCGTCAATCGTCAGCTTGGTCTCATGTACCCAGCCGCGAGTTTTCAGCGTACCATGGTCGGCGTCAAGGGAAACGCCGATTTTTTGAGGAAAGGTCTGACAGAGTGCGTGGAATTGCTCGGGTTCTTCCAGGGCCATGGTACCGATGATCAGCCGCTTAACCCCGGCTTCAAGATAGCCCCTGGCTGTGTCGGCATCGCGGATGCCTCCGCCCAATTGCACGGGAATATCCAGATTTTGACAAATCTGGCGGACAATTTCGAAACTGCGTGCTTGGCCTTGAAAGGCTCCGTCGAGATCAACGACATGCAGCCACTTGGCGCCCAGGTCCTGCCAATTGCGGGCTGCACCGACAGGATCGTTGTTAAAAACCGTGACTTGATCGGCTAGACCCTGTCGCAGGCGGACCGCTTTGCCTTTTTGAATGTCAACAGCTGGAAAAATGATCATAGACCAAGCTCCTTTTTTGCCTTGAGCATGCCCTCGGTTGCGAGATCCTCAGCCTCAACCCAGCTGCCATGGCGTTTGAGGAAAGAGCTAAGTTCAAGAAAATTGTCACTGAGCGGACGCTGCTTTTCATCAAAGATGCTGCGGGACATGACGGAACCTGTAGCGATTTTCAAGAGAAAGAATTCAACATGCACCGCAGCAGACTGGGTTACGCCAGCTCGTGAACCTTGGCGTTGATGCCAGTCGAGGACAAAGGGAACGAGCAGAAGGTCGCAGTTGTGTTCTTTGCCATAGGCGAGCCAATGCTTGAGAGCCATGGGCTGAGCGCCGCTGTGGTAAGCTGTGGATGTCTTTTTGGCCGGCGTTTTGAGAAAAACATAGTTGCGTTTGGAGTTGCTGCCAGTCAGGACCTGGCGCAGTTTGTGGTCCAGCAGCAGCAGATCGTTTTCGTCGATTGTACCCTGCGGTTCAGGGATTTGTCCCATGATCAGCTCAGCTGTGCGTGTAGGTTGGGAAAAAGGAGCGACACTGACACGATAACTGTGGGAAAGGACAACGGGTACATCGGCCGTGGAGCGTGGACGCTGGCTGCAGGCCGCAAGAATTGCGAGCATAAAAAAAAGCAAAAAAGAGCGGTAGGTAAGAGTCCGCATCAGTCGAGTCCTCCCTTGGTACTTCTGATCATGTGTCCGTGTCTTTTTGTGGCCTGGGCCAGGGCAAGACCCAGCCCCTTGGCGGCCGATTCAAGAAGATGATGCCCGTTTTTTCCGTAGAGAAAGGCCACATGGAGATTGAAACGGCCACTTGAGGCCAGTGCTTTGTAGAATTCACGCCAGAGATCTTTTTCTTCGTGGGCAATGAGCGGCGGCAGAAGCTCATCGCCACGCCATTCAAGCCAGGGTCTGCCTGAAAGGTCGATGGTCACTTCAGCCAGCGCTTCGTCCATGGGAACGCGCCCATAGCCTACGCGGGCAATACCTTGACGTTCTCCCAGGGCTTCCAGGATGGCTGCGCCCAGAACAAGCCCTGTGTCTTCAACACTGTGATGGGCGTCGACGTGAAGATCGCCTGAACAGGAGAGCGTACAGTCCATACCCGCCCAGAAAAGCGTAAGGGTGAGCATGTGATCGAGCATCCCGAAACCTGTGGCAATCTTGGTGAGGCCTGAGCCGTCAAGGTTGAGATCAAGCGTTATCTTGGTTTCCTGGGTATGGCGGACATGGTGGGCTTTGCGGGGCGTAGAACATTCTGACATGGCAGTCTCTTCGAAGGAAAATGGGAGCAATCAGGCAGCGCCGGATGCTGTTGGGGACGTTTTTTTGGCGCGTGGGCTCTTGCGGCCAAAAAGGGCGGCAATGAGAATACTGAGCTCGTAGAGTATGAGCATCGGGCCGGCCATTAAAAGCTGGCTGACTACGTCAGGCGGCGTGAGAATGGCAGCGACCACAAAAATAATGAGTACGGCATAGCGTCGCATTTTGCGCATGCCCTTGGCTGTGACAATACCCAGACGTGAGAGGAAAAAGGAAAAAAGCGGCATCTCAAAAATCAGACCGAAGGCGATGAGCAGCTTGAGCACAAAGTCCAGATAGTCGCTGACTTTGGGTGTCGCAATAATGCTTTCAGAGGCAAAACTGATGAAGAAGGTAAAGACATAGGGAAAGACGATGAAGAAACAGAAGAGACCGCCGCCAATGAAGAAGATGGCTGAGAGGAAGGCAATGGGGATGATATACTTTTTTTCTTCGTCGTAGAGGCCCGGGGCAATGAAGGACCAGATCTGATAGAAAATGACGGGGCTTGCCACAAAAACGCCCGCCACCAGGGCAATAAACATGCGGGTGAAGAAGCCTTCGGGCAGGGTGGTGTAGATGGGATGAGACCCTTCGGGCAAAGCGGCCAGCAGGGGATTGACCAGGGTGTCGAAAATAGGATCAACCACAATCCAGCAGCCCACAAAGCAGACGATAACCGCAAGGCAGGCGCGGGTCAGACAGCGGCGCAACTCATTGAGATGCTCCATGAGCGTCATAGGCTGGCCGCCTTCGTTGTTATCTGTGGCAGCTTCCGAAGACTGCTCGGGATGCATGGCGGCATGGGGCAGAAGACCTGAATCGGTATCTGACGCTGTGTCGGAAGTCGGTTCCTGATGATCGTTGGCGGGGTCTTCAGCTGCTTCGGGACTGTCCTTGGACGATGGCTTTGTCGGTTCGTCGTTCTGCTCAGCCTGCTTCGTGTCGCTGGCAAGCTCACTTTTTTCCTGCAGGGCGTCGGTTTTTGTGACATCGTTGCTATGCTGACTCATACGGCGGACCCTGTTGAAGAAGATGGCGGCGTAGCCTTCTGTTCAGTGAGATTTTGGGATGTTTGTGCTTCAGCGTGGGTTTTGGCGAGAGCCCGGGCCAGAGGACTGTCAGCAGGTGGCATAGGGCTTGCTGCGTTGCTGGCGTCTTGGTTGTGATCCGCTGCTTCCTTGACTTGCTCGTCGAGCTTCTCAGCTTTGGCCTTTTTGGCGTTGGCGGCTTTTTCTTCTGCCTCCTGGCGCCGCTTGGCAAGCTTCTGCGCCCTGAGCTGATCCTCGGCCTGTTCTTTTTCAGCCTGGGAGCGTTCTTCGGCAGACATCTTTTGCATTTGCTCTTTTTGCTCCTCGCGTGCTGCCTCGGCGTTCAAGGTGCGCTGAAAATCAGTGGATACGCGCCTGAATTCGCCAACGATCCGACCAATGGTTTTTGAGACATTGGCCAGACTTTTTGGGCCAAGCACAATGAGGCCGACCAGGAGAATGACGAGAAGTTCCGTGCTGCCGATACCAAACATAAAGATCCTCAAAGGCTCGAAGTTCCCAGAGAGCGCACATAATTTTTGCTTAGTGCGCTTGCAGCCCATGCCTGAGGCACAGGGAGGATATCAAAGGGCAAAAAATACTACAAAAAGATACCTTGCAGGTCAATGACAGCAGGCCAAGCGCGTCAGAACTGGCAGCTTTCTGCCAAGAGGAAAGAAATGATGAGAAGCGCGCCATATTCCGGTTTGGGAAATATGGCGCGTTGTCTATGGGCAGTGCTCGTGCAGCTTATTCCCATTCAATAGTGCTTGGTGGTTTGGAAGAAACATCGTAGACCACGCGGTTGACGCCTTTGACTTCATTGATGATACGGCTTGAGATGCGGGCGACAAGATCGTAGGGCAGTCGTGACCAGTCAGCGGTCATGGCATCTACGCTGTCCACCACGCGTAGGGCAATGACGTGTTCGTAGGTGCGGTCATCGCCCATGACGCCAACTGTGCGCAGTGGCAAAAGCACAGCAAAGCCCTGCCAGACCTTGCGATCATAACCAGACGTGCGCATTTCCTCCTGCACAATGCGGTCGGCATTGCGCAGAATCTCGAGGCGATTCTCGCTAACCTTGCCAAGCACACGAATGGCCAGGCCCGGGCCGGGGAAGGGCTGCCGCCAGATGATCTGCTCGGGCAGTCCGAGTTCCTGACCCACTTTGCGCACTTCATCTTTGAACAGTTCGCGCAAAGGCTCAATGAGCTTGAGCTGCATGGTCTCAGGCAGGCCCCCTACATTGTGGTGGCTTTTGATGACGGCACTTGGACCGCGGGATGAAACCGATTCAATGACATCAGGATAGAGGGTTCCCTGGGCGAGAAAATCAACCTTGGGCAATTTTTTGGCTTCTTCATCAAAGATTTCAATAAAGGTATGTCCGATGATCTTGCGTTTTTTCTCTGGATCCTCCACATCGGCGAGACGCGAGAGAAAACGCTGACTGGCCTGCACATGAATGAGATTGAGGTCAAAATGCTTGCCAAGGTATTCCGTGACGTTCTGTGCTTCACCTGCGCGGAGGAGACCATTGTCCACAAAGATACAGTGCAGTCTGTGCCCTATGGCCTTGTGCAGAAGGACAGCCACAACCGTTGAATCAATGCCTCCCGAAAGAGCGCAGACCACATGCCGTTCGCCCACTTCAGCCTTAAGCCTTGCGATTTCCTCATTGACAAAATTCGACATGGTCCAGTCAGCTGTCATGTTGCAGATCGCAAAGAGAAAATTCTGCAGAATACGGTGGCCCTCTTCAGTGTGATGGACTTCCGGGTGAAACTGTACTGCATAGATTTTGCGTTTGACATCAGCCATGGCGGCAATATCGAGCGTCTCGGTCTTGCCGATGACCTCAAAACCCTCAGGTACAGCCAGGACGCGGTCACCGTGACTCATCCAAACTCTGAGTGGACGGTCCTTGGGCAGGCCTTGCCAGAGAGGGCAGTCGCTTGTCGTTGCGGTAAGTTCGGCCGGGCCGTATTCGCGTGTTGTGGAAGTGGCAAGCGTTCCTTTCAGTGTTTGTGCCAGAAGCTGCATGCCGTAGCAGATGCCCAGAATGGGAACCTGGAGCTCAAGCAGCGCTGTATTCAGCTCCGGCGCATGGGCTTCACCCACACTGGCCGGACCGCCTGAGAGAATAATTGCAGCAGGTGATAAGGCTTTGATTTTGGCAATATCGGTGTCAAAGGGATGGATTTCGGAATAGACCCCGGCTTCGCGAACGCGTCGGGCAATAAGCTGGGTGACCTGAGATCCGTAATCAATGATGAGAACAGTATTTCTTGGCATGTTTGGATTCCCTGACAGAGCGTCGAATGAGCCTAATCTTCCATACGGTAATTAGGTGCCTGTTTGGTGATGACCACATCGTGGACATGGCTTTCTCTGAGTCCTGCCGCAGAAATTTCATAGAAATTGGTCTTGGAATAGAGCTCGGTAAGATTGTGGGCACCTACATAGCCCATGCCACTGCGCAGACCACCCATGAGTTGAAAAACTGCGTCCATGACTTTGCCGCGGTAGGGGACACGACCGACAATGCCTTCGGGAACCAGTTTTTTGCTTTTTTCTTGAAAATAGCGGTCTGAGCTTCCCTGTTTCATGGCGTCGATGGAACCCATGCCGCGATAGGTTTTATAGGTGCGGCCCTGATAGAGAATGGTTTCTCCCGGGCTCTCCTCGGTACCGGCAAAGAGTGAGCCGATCATCACCGTATGGGCACCGGCCACAAGGGCTTTGACAATGTCGCCTGAAAATTTGATGCCGCCGTCACCCACACAGCAGCGGTCCATTTCTCTGGCCGCGCGGCTGGCCTCAAGAATGGCTGTGAATTGCGGAACACCCACGCCGGCCACAATGCGCGTTGTGCAGATGGAACCGGGGCCAATGCCAATCTTGACGGTATCAGCACCAGCTTCCAGTACAGCCTTGGCGCCTTCATAGGTTGCCACATTCCCGGCAATAAGCTCACAATTGGGGAAGCAGGTTTTGACCTTTCTGATGGCGTTGAGCACATTGGCTGAATGGCCATGGGCCGAATCCAAAACCAGAACATCGGCTCCGGCAGCTAAGAGCTGCTCGGCACGGGCTTCGCAGTCACGGCCAATGCCAATGGCTGCGCCGACGCGCAGACGACCTTTTTCATCCTTGCTGGCATTGGGATATTTCTGCACCTTGTCAATGTCTTTAATGGTAATCAGGCCGCAGAGACGCTGATTTTTGTCCACAACCAACAGCTTTTCAATGCGATGCTCGTGCAGATGTCGTTTGGCTTCCCTCAGCGACGTCCCCACAGGTACGGTGACGAGATTGTCGCTCGTCATGACGTCCTTGACCTGCACGGCATTGGGATCTTCCACAAAACGTACGTCGCGGTTGGTCAAAATGCCCACGAGCTGTTCGTCATCCACAACAGGCAGACCACTCACGCGGTACTCATGCATGAGAGTCAGCGCATCCTGGACAGAGCTGCGGGGAGAGATGGTCACAGGATCAACAATCATGCCGCTTTCGCTTTTTTTGACCTTCTCCACTTCAAGACGCTGATTTTCTATAGACATATTCTTGTGGATAATGCCTATGCCACCCATTCTGGCCATAGAGATAGCCATGGCGGATTCCGTCACCGTGTCCATGGCGGCCGAGAGCAGTGGCAGGCGCAATGGCAGCTGAGGCGTCAGCATGGTGGTCAGATCGACTGCATCAGGAGTGACGTCTGAGTAGGCGGGAATGAGCAGAATATCATCGAATGTCAGTGCCTTACTGTGGTTTTTGAACATGGCGTGCTTCCTTTATTGATTGCACAGAGATGATTGACCAGAAAAGCGAGAGGCGCATCTTTTGGGGCGTGCGCCCAAATGCGGGTCAGAGGCTCCATACAAGGCCATATGATGTCTTACTTATTTTACAATTTAAATGTTGAAACTTAATATTTTCTTATCTTCTTGTCAATCTTCAAAGACGACGCTAAAAAGGGTATCAAGGCAAGTTTTTCGAAAAAATCAAGAAAGTATGTGGTGGATAAAAAGAGATTTCACTGAGATTCTTTTTAACAGTGTGAGGCGTGAGAAGCTGAGCTGCACAAACGTTCCGGACAAGGCTTTGCGAGCCAAGGACCTTCTCTTGCACGCACTTCGTTTTTGTGAGAATTATCAGCACACGTTTTGCAAGCTATTTTTCTGTTTGAATCAACAGTGTTGTTCTGCAGGCTTTCCAAGGAGTAGTCATGCCCAAGGATCTGCAGCCTTCGGTGGCCGACTTGAACGGCTTGCCACAACCCAGCCGCATCACATCGGGAAAAAAAGTGATTCTGGCTGCTCTTTTGGCCTGCGTTGTGGCAGCCTGTTTGGTTTTTTATGTGACCAGACCACCGGAAGTGCAGGAACAGTTGCGGCAGGATGCTTCCAATTTGCGTGAGGAGGCGGCGAAGCTCGTGGATGACGCTACCAGAGGTACGCCTCTGGCTGGCAGCGGTGATTTTTTGCGTGAACCACCTCCGCCACCGCCGGCTCAGGTCCTGCATCCGTCCACTAATCCTGGAACACTGGCCGGCCCTGTGATCCGCGGTCCAAGCGGTATTGAGGGCATGCTCATGCCAGATGGCAGCTTTCGTCAGGAAGGACAGGTGGTTGTCAATAAGGTTCAGGAAGACGGTCGGCTGAAAAAAGATTTTGTGGAGGATCTCGCGGATTTTATTGTGCGGCGTTACCAGCCTGATGCCAAGGGCGGTCGTCTGGCACTTTCTCTGCAGGGTATCAATCAGCATTGTGGCACGCGTATGAATACCGAAACCGGTGGTGGGCGTACGGCCTTGATGCGTTACGTCTTTCAGCCGACCATGCTGCGCGGCCTGTATCAACTGTATGTGCAGCATTTTTTGCAAAGCTTGGCTGATGCTGCCCAGAAACGGAAGCTTGAGGGTCATCTTCTCCATCTCTATCGCCAGCTGGCCGAAAAATGCAGCAGTGTGGCCAATGCGGTTGAGATCATACTGAAGGCTCCGGAATTTGAACAGCAGCTGGCTGACTATGAAGCCTTCGCCGAAGCCTGTGAAAATATCAGTGCCCAGATTACCGGAGCCCTCTTTGATGTCGATCAGCTCTCTGAGCGCGGAGCCCAGGCTTCAGAAATGCGGGCGGCCCAGCTGCGTGTGAACGGTCTCAGCGCCAAGCTGCGGCGGGCCCTGGAGAATCGGGATACGGCCTTACGACATCTGCTTGCGGCTTTGCGTATGGCTCGAGACCCTCAGCTTGACGATGATAGTCTGCTCTTTCTGGCCCTCTGGGTACAACGACGCATAAGCTCAGGCGGGACTGCGCGTGAGGCAGTGCAAACCTCGGTGGAAATACTGCGCGATCTTTCTGCCCGTCTTTTGCATCAGGAGGAGCCTAAGGTTGAAGCTGCTGAGCCCAAGCCTGCAGACATGCCGGCCGAAAAGCCCGCGGCCACGCCTCTTGAGCAGTCGCCTGCCAGAACGCCTGGAGCCACACTTGTCGATGATAGCGAAATCCGTGAGCTCAAGGAAAAGCCAGCGTCTCCAGAGAAGGAAGCTTCGCCAGTTGCCGAGTTCGAAAAGCCTGCTCAGACCGAAGTATTGCCTGGCAAAGCGGAGGAAAAGCCTGAACAACGTGAGGCTGCAAGGCCAGTTAATACTCTTGATGACGGTTTACCGCAGCCTATTCAGATTCCCATCCTTGCTCCGGAAAAAAATCACGGGGGGCTTTGATGCGGCAAGCGTCACTGTTTCTGGTCGGAGGTACGCGCAGCGGCAAAAGTGCTCTTGCCTTGCGCTGGGCGGAAGGTCAGGGGCAGAACAGGCTTTTTGTGGCAACCCTGCGCGTCTGTGATGATGAAATGGCTGCACGTGTTGCCCGTCACAGAGCAGAGCGGGGGGCTGGCTGGGATATCTGCGAAGAGCCGCTTGCTCTTGAAAATGCTTTGAGCAGACGCTTGCATGCTTCGAGCCGACCCGATGTCCTGGTCATCGACTGCGTAAGTTCATGGATTGCCAATCTTTTGGAAACTGGCCTTTCGTCAGCAGATATTCGCGCGCGCGTACATTCACTGGGGGCTTTTTTGCGCGATGCCCCCTGTGCAGTGGCTCTTGTCAGTCTTGAGACCGGCCTTGGCATTGTTCCGGTCAGTGCTCTTGGCAGGCTTTACAGGGATGTGCTGGGAGAGAGCAATCAGATCCTGGCGCGCTCTTTGGCAACTGTGCTTTTTGTTTCCTGCGGACTGCCCCTTGTGCTCAAGGGCAGTCTCCCGCCAGAGCTTGACAGAGATTGAAAAAAAGGAGGCGGCTTAGGCCAGAAGTCTGTGGCCGCGGCCGAAAACCATGCTCGTTCGTTTTTTTTCGCTTTTGCTCCTTGTGGAGCTGCTTCTTCCTGGTCGTCTTTGTGCGGAAAGTGCCTCTGACTGCTTGCTTGCTGTGGGGGAGGCCCTGGATCGTGCTGATGCTGTACTTTTTCAACGCAAGGTGGATGTTGACGCGCTTGTTACGCAGGGCATTGATGTCTTTGTGGCCTGTGCCAATGATCCGCAGATGGCCCAAGCCATGCCGCCCATACTTGCGCTTGTTCTCTCTCAGGCATCCAAGAAGGACAGCACGGGCCAAGCCATCAGATCCGTACTCACCTCTGAATGCCGAGCCTTTCTTTTACAGGGAGTGGCTTCAGGGGCCTTTGCCGGACGTCCACAAGGGCACAGTGCCGGGCAGGGGGGCATGCTGGCTCCGCTTTTTGCCAATGCCTCTATGGGGCGTAAGGAAATTGTGGCTATTGGCAACGCTGAACGTGAGGGCGAAGGCTGGATGGTTCCTTTTACCCTGCACGATGCCGGCAATGGCCAGAATTATGCGCTGGAGGCCTTGGTCAAGGATGTGCAGGGCGAGTTAAAGGTCTGTCAGATCCTCAATCTGCCCGAGATCTTTTTGCAGGTTCTTCACGAAGCCCAACACTATGCCGAGTGAGCTTGCTTTTTCTGAAGCAGGAGATCCGTCAGAATGCAGAGCCCGCAGACGGAAATGCTCAGGCTGGTGCTGATGAAAACCGAGCCGTAGCCAAGCCCGGCATTGACAATCAAGCCGCCGATCATTGGTGCAAGGAAACCACTGAGATCAAAGGCCGCCATCATGATATTGGAATTGATCGGCCGCATCTCAGGGCTTGAGCGATCGCAGACAAGAGCTGCGAGAAGAGGATAGAGCAGTCCCAGTCCAGCACCGTAGACAATGGAGAGCCAGATGAGCTCAGTGCCTTCGGCATGGGCCATGGCAAAGGTACAGGCGGCCAGAAGCAAGGAACAGCTGAGCATGACGGGATATCTGGGCAGTTTGTCAAAGAGCACATTGCCCAGAAGTCGGATGAGCATGATGGTCGAGGTGTAGGTGGTGAAGAAATAGGCCGGTAGGGCGTGGATGACCTGGCAGAGACCTTTCATAAAGAAGATGGCCTCATTGGTCATGATACTGAAGCTCAGACAGGCGAGATAGACAAAACCCAGATCTTTGGGATGCAGGCTCTTCCACATGAAGGCATTTTGAGCGGCTTTGGCCGCTTTTTTTGTGTTCCGGGTCTGTTGCTGGAGTTTCTGGCGGAGAAGCGGCAGGGTCAAAAGGGCCGGTACGGCCAGCGTTGAGGTCGCGGCAAAAAGACGTGCTTCATCTCCCAAGAGAGTGATCAGCCATTCGCCAATGGCCGGAAGGATGGCGTAAGGCAAAAGCAAGGTCAGGGAAAAGAGCGCAAAGCCGCGTGCGCTTTGGCCTTTGGGAATACAGGCCACAAGCAGGCTAATGGTACAGCAGGAGTAAATACCGAGACAAAAGCCGTGCAGGGCACGCAGGCAGAAAATAGCCCAGACGGCGTTGTCACTTTCTATGCAGGGATAGAAGAGCAGGGTCAGGCTTGAGCAGAGAATGGAGGTGACCATGGCCCAGGTTGTATTGCGGCCGTAGAGCAGCCAGGTCATCAGCGGCCGTGCGAGAAAGACCACGCATGGTAAAACGGCGAGCAGAAGCCCACGCAGATCAGGTTCAACGGAGATTTTGGCCATCCACTGTTCCATGCAGTAGAAGACTGCAATGTAACAATTGCAGCAGGTGGCCTGAAAAAAAAGCACAAGAAAGGGAAGACTGAGGAGCTTTTCGGGCACGTCGTGCTTATCCGGAGAAATCCGCAGCGTGCTCAATGGTATTTGCCCTCGAGAAAATTGGAAGCGAAGTGCTGAACCGACTGCTCACTGACCATGAGCATGTCGAGCTGCCGTGTCATGATGAGGAGTCTGCCCATCTGTATGAGACGATTTTCTGTCGTTTCCCTTGGATATTTCTGAAAACGTGCTCTGAGGCGTGTGCCGGCGGTTTCCACGGTAAAGCCGAGCTCTGTCAAGATGATTCCGATACAGCGGATGCGGCGGGCGCGGCGTTCATTGCTGGCTGCACCGCCGGCAAATTCAAAGCGGATGTAGTTTTTGTTCAGACTATCGCTGCACCAGGTGTCAAGGACTGCGTAGTGGTAGCCTACACGTGAAGAAAAGAGCAGATAGTGGTCTGAGATGATGGCATAGCTGTGATCGCCGAAACGTTCGCCGCCTTGATTGTTGCCACCAATCATCGTCTGCCCCATGACTGAGAGGAAACCACGCATGTCCACAGGTCTTGGCCCTTTTGCCTGAACGTTAGGGTCAAGCATGCCTTTCAGCAGACATTGCATAGGCAGACTTGTGATGGCTTCGGGGGGGACCTGTCGACTGTGTTCGCCTTGAAGTCCTCCACCAAGATCAATGATGTAGAGATCAATGGGGAGGCGGCAGGTCAGTTTGATGGCAGCCTCATGGCCGCTGCCGCTTGCCAGATCATCGGAGATCTGAAACATGGCAGAATAGCTGAATTCGTGGGTGTAGCGCATGGCATCGTGCAGGGACGTGCAGTTTTGCGCCTTAAAGTTTTCGGCATTGGGATCCACGAGATGCAGCGGTAAAATCAGTGGCGCAATGCGTCGCAAAAGAATGCGGGCTGGCGAGTCGAGCTTGGGCTTTTCTTTCTTGATGGCCAGAGAGAGCAATTCAGGAATTTCGCCGGAAAAAATGCGACCGCCAATGGCATCGACCGTGACAAGACTTCCTGCTTTCAGGCGTTCGCAGATGCCCGGCAGATTCATGATACAGGGTACGTTGAATTCACGGCAGAGAATAGCCATATGCCCGGTCATACTGCCTGTTTCGGCAATGATGGCGCCTGCTCTGCGCAAGGCAATCATGGCGAGAGGCGAAGAATGCTTGAGCAGCATAATGGCGCCTTCGGGAAAGTCCGTTTTGCCCGCTTCGGGATCAAAAGGGACTACCGTGCCGCAGGCCACACCCTTGGCCGCAGTGTCCGCCCCTTGCTCGAGCGGTGTGCAACGCTCAAGGGATGGAAAGTCGATATCAGACAAGGTTGTATCGATGTGCAGGGGTCGCGTCTGCAGAATGATCAGTTCGTCTTTTTCATTGAGTGCCCATTCGACATCCTGCGGATACTGATAATGCCGTTCGAGCTCGAGAACCTTGGCAGCAAGCTCATCAAGTTGCGCCTTGTTCAGGCAAGGTTTGTCGCAAAGGGTGCTCTCCACAGCTTCTCGGCTTTGCTCAGGCCCGTTTTCCCCGTACTTGAGGACGATTTTTTCGCGTTTCTGCGCGATTTTTTCTTCTTCCACGCAGTGTCGTGAGCGTGAGTAGAGCCACATGTCAGGTGTGCCTGAACCGTCCACGACCATTTCTCCCAGGCCCCAGACACCGTTGATCAGCATGCAGTTGGAGCGCAGGTTGAGAGGGTGACGAGAATAGGCCACGCCGGCAGCTTTGGCTTTGACCATTTCAAGGCAGCACATGCCCATGCCGCTGGCCTCAAGCCGGTAGCCGTGGTTAGAACGATAACTGAGTGCTCGTTCGGAAAAGAGACTGGCAATGATCGTGCGGAAGGCATCAAGTAGCGTTGCACGCGTGACGCCTAAAATACTGCTGTACTGGCCGGCAAAGGATTGCACGCCATCTTCGGCAATGGCACTCGAGCGCAGGGCACAGACCACGTCTTTGTCCTGGAAGGTCGCGTCCCAGCGGGCGTAGAGGGCATCTTGGACCTCCTTAGGCACGGCAGCGTTACGGATCATGGCCTGTACCTTGTCTGAAGCCTGCTTGATGCTTTCAGGCAATTCAGGGTCCACAGAGCGCAGGGTAAGATGGATTTTTTTGAAAAGACCGTTTGTGCGCAAAAGGTGGAGAATGCCTGCCTGAATCGTGATGGCAAAGCCGTCGGGAATGCGGATGCCCAGAACATTGCGGATTTCTCCGAGATTGGCGCTTTTTCCACCCACACCATAGGAGAGACTGGCATCAATATCGTCCATGGCCAGGGTCAGATCGGGAATGTCTCCCAGGGTCTGCTGTTCGATTTCATGCTCGATTTTCTGGCCAAGAGCCTCTACGGTTGAGACGAGATCCTGATGGCGGTTTCCCGAGAGATCGTTCAGGCACTGTGCCATACGATCACATTCCACAATGGCCTGTCGTGCGTCCTTGCGGATCTGCGTCGTCTCGGCGTTGCGTTCGCCCTTGAGCACGGCTTCCATGCTGGCAATGATGTTGGCAAGATTGGAATTGCACTCCAGAAGTTCTTTAAAAATGTCATAGCGTTTTCTAAAGAGCGAAGAGGCCTTTTCTTTGTCGATTTCCTTCTCAAGGCCCAGGACTTTGCGCAATTTTTGGAACATGGTTTTTCCCGCAGAATCTCTTGTTTGATTTAAGTGTTTTGTTCGTTTTGAGCCACAAGATAGCTCATGGAGGGCCCGCGCCCTTTTCTCAGAAGAATACCAAGATGTACCATCTGCTGCAAATCGTACTGCGCTGTGCGCATGGAAATGGCCTCAGGAGCCAACTTTTGGTATTCCTGACGGGTAATGTGGCCTTTTTCCAGAATGGTCGGAAGAATGGCCTGCTGACGAGCATTCAGATGTGGAAGGAATTCCTTGATATTGATGCGCACAGGTTTTGAAGGATTTTGATGAATAGTCTCGCTTTGACCTTTATTCTGATCGTCGAGAAGAATATCGTCGGCCTGCAGGATATCATTTTGATAGAAGGCCATGGCCCGTGTGATGACGTTTTTCAGCTCACGGACATTGCCCGGCCAGTTGTAGTTCATGAGTTTTTCCATGGCACCCCGGCTGATCAAGGGCAGACTGGAGGGAAGGCCTTTACCTTCCTGCTGTAAGGCCTGGGCCATGAAGTGCACGACAAGAGCCGGAATATCTTCCTTGCGTTCACGCAGTGCAGGCGTGTGTATAGAAATCACAGCAAGGCGGAAATAAAGATCATTGCGGAAATTGCCTTCTTTGCCGTCATTGCGCAGATCGGCATTGGTAGCGGCAATAATGCGGGCATTAAAGGGAATATCGTGATCTGAACCGAGGGGTCGTATGCTGCGAATGGATAAGGCGCGCAAAAGTGCCTGCTGGACCTTGGGGGCGGCATTGCCGATTTCATCGAGGAGCAAGGTCCCGCCTTCAGCGGCAATAAAAGCACCTTTACGCTGTTGCTTGGCCTCGGTGAAGGCGCCTTTGACATGGCCAAAGAGCGTGTCCATGAGCAGATTTTCATCTAATGCGCCGCAGTTGATAGAAATGAAGGGCTTATCGCGACGGTCGCTGGCAGAGTGGAGTGCCTGGCTGACAAGCTCTTTGCCTGTGCCGGTTTCGCCAACAATGAGAACATCGGCGGAGATTTGAGAAATTTTTTCGATTTGCGCTTTAAGGGTTTCCATGCATGACGATGAGCCCACCAAGAGCTGATTTTCGATATCGTGCAAGCTTGGAAGATTTTCAACGGGCTCATTGAGCCGCAGTGCGTGGGAACGGGCAAGCTGACTGGCATTTTCGGATTTGGCCCTGCGTAAGCGTACAAGCAGGTTATCCACATTTTTGCGGATACTTTCGAGCTCCAGAGGCAATGGAGGCAGGGAGATGGGGTCTGTGGATTCGGCCTCATTGCGTTTATGTACCTGTTCGCTCAACTGCAGCAGTCTGCGACTTGCACCGCGGCCAATCCACCATATACTGGCGAGCAGCAGGATCAGAGCCAGAATAAAGCAGAAGCTGAAAACCGTGAGGATATGTCGATACGTACGGCTTGAGATAAAGCTGTTATCCAAAAAGGCCAGACCACCGATGACTTCTGGGGCACTTGAGGCACTCGTGACAAATTTGATGGGAGCGTAGCTGACACATTCTGCGTGGGTCTGGCCTGTGGACCAGCCTTCATCTCCACGTGGCAGATAGGAGTGACCGGAATGACCATTCTGAATCTGCTCGACCATCTCCTGGTAGACGGTATAGTTGGGCGCCGGTCTGAAGGCGTCTCCGTAGCCGCGACGGCCATTGTCCCCCTTGAGACCTAAGCGGATACTTTCACTGCTTAAGGGTAAATTTTTTAATTTTTCTTCGTCGTAATCTTCTGACTGAAAGAGAATCCAGCCGTAGTAGTCGAAGAAAAAGCTGCGGATCTTCTGGGGAGTGCTGTCTTCACTCAGAGTTGGCATGATGGTGGATTCTTTGGAGAGATAGTCGCGGAAAATTTTCAGATCAAGGGAGAGAATGAGTACTCCCTGTGGTTGGCCGTTATCGTCAAAAACAGGTGCTGAAAGACGGATAACGTGGAAGGTTAACGTATGCCACTTATTGTCACCGGGAATCATTTTATAGGAAACCTCAAGAGGCATGCTGATCTTGACGGTATCCGGCTTGAGGTCTGCGCTTTCAAGGGTTTCAAATGGAGAATTGGGAGTATTATTGATGATATTCAACGGCAGTTCTTTGATGCCTTCTTGGATGTTGACCAGAACGTAGCGGTCATCGGATCGGCTGCTCGCATAGGCTATTTCCCGGTAGGGGAAGATATCGTTCTGCTTGCGGAAGTTGAGCCGGGTGAGCATGGTCTTTTTATCCGTGTCCCCGGCCGCAAGAACGCGCAAATGGTTTCCAGCCTCAAGCAGAAGCTGTTCAAAGGTCTGAGCGAGAGATTCTGCGTGCATTTGTTCGTTGCGCGCAATTGCAGTGGTGACGATGGTCTCAATTTCGTTGCAGGTTAAGAAAAAAACAAGGAATAAAGACAATGAAATCAAGGGGATGCTGATGATCATCATCCGCAAGACGAGACTTTTGTTGAGAAGGAACGATGCTGTTTCCAGCATGTCTCCCGAAATGAAGGTGGTGAACAGGCGCATGCTTCCCTCAATTGTGAAATTGCGTGACATGCAAGCAATAGCAAAACAAATCAATTTATTCAATACAATAGGGGAAAAATGCTGTTTTGGAATGTTTCCTATCGCGCAGTGGCATGCTCGTTGCAAGTAAACGCAAGGCATTTTTGCCGTCATCGAACGAAATTTCTCCCATAGCCCAGAGTGGAGGAATGCGAAAGGTGAGCATATTGTGCAAGAAGCATAGGAGGAGACCATGAAAAGAATGCACAAGTTGTGGGTCTGGTTAACGAGCTGCGCACTTGCCCTGGTTGTCTTTATGCCGACACTGGCACTTGCCGCTAAGAAAAAAGGGGCAAATGTCGTGATTGTCGCCGACACCAGAGAACTTGGCGACGGCATCATGGCTTGGTGGGCCAATCTTTACAATGAAAGCCATCTGTATTTTGCCATCCTGACAATCATCATCATTCCGCTGACCGGATGTATTTTCGGCCTTTTGGCTGACGTGGTGATGAATCACATCGGCATCGATCTGAAACACCGTGAAATCAGCGAATAAGCGAGGGAGGCAAATATGGATTGGTTGTATGTATTAATGCCCATCTCGGGTATTGAGATTTTCTGGCCTGGTCTTATCATTCTTGGTCTGGGCGTGGGTATCATTGGTGGTTTCTTCGGTCTGGGCGGTGCCTGGATGGTGACTCCCGGTCTGAATATTCTCGGTTTCCCCATGGCTTTCGCTATTGGCACTGACGTGGCTCACATGGCCGGTAAATCCCTGATTTCGACCATGCGTCACGGCAAGTTCGGCAACGTGGACTACAAACTTGGTCTGACCATGCTCATCGGTACCATCGTGGGTGTGGAAATCGGTGCTCAGATGATCATGTGGCTTGAGCGCCTGGGCAAGGTCGACGAAGTTGTACGTTGGCTCTATGTCGTTCTGCTGATCGCCCTGGCCTGGATGGTCTTCTCCGACATCGCCATCCGCAAGAAGAAGGAACGTGAAGCTGAGGCCCGTGGTGAAACCCTTGACAAGAACGCCACCGGTATCGACTGGGCCACAAAGCTGCACGCCATCAAGATTCCTCCCATGGTGACCTTCCATGCCGCCGGCATCACCTGCTCTGCCTGGTTGCCCATTATCGTGAGTCTCGCCACTGGTTGGCTGGCTGGTATCCTGGGCATCGGCGGCGGTCTGATTCGTATGCCCGCTCTGGTTTACCTGGTTGGCTGCCCGACTCACGTGGCCGTTGGTACCGACCTTTTTGAAGTCGCCATTTCCGGCCTGTATGGTGCCGCTTCCTACACCTTCAAGGGACGTACTGAGCTTGTGGCTGCCTTGATCATGCTCGTCGGCGCTGCCGTTGGCGCTCAGATCGGTGCCGTGGCCACCAAGTACATCAGAGGCTATGGTATCCGTGTGGCTTTCGGTGCCGCCGTTATCGGCTGTCTCTGCTCCGTCGTGCTGAAGCTCATTCAGCCGTACTTCCCTGACTATGCCAAGTTCATCAATGGTGTGGCCACAGTATTCGTTCTTGCCTTCGTTACCATTATTTCCGTGTACATCGCTATGAAGATGATTGAAGGTGCCAAGGCAGAACTGGCAGCCAAGAAGCAACAACGTCAGGCTTAGGAGAAGGGGGAAGAGTACTATGAGAACGCGCAATTTGATGCTGACCATTGTTCTGGCCGCAAGCATGGGTCTTGCCGCCTGCAGTGGAGAAGATTATGGCAAAACCATCGCTCAGGGACGTTGCGTAGCCTTTGCCGACGGCAAGGTGACTTTCGTCAAGGATTCCAATACGGATCCCAAAAAGAGCGCTAACTACGAAAACAAAGCACTTACGTTTAAACTTCCCTCTGATCCCAAAGAAATCGGTCCAGAGCCTCAGGCAGGTTCATTCATTGATTTCGATGCGGACAAGAAAGAAGTGAAGGTCTTCAAGGACGGCAATCTGGTTACCAGTCCTGTGGAAATCGTGAACGTGGAAAAGGGCATCGAAAACTTCAATTCCAAGGTCAAGGGAAAGAAGTTCCCCATGATCAACGCGGACAAGAAGGAAGTGACCATCTATATCAAGAAGACTCTGGCCACCTTCAAGGCTCCTGCTGATCTGCCCCTGGACGAGGCGTTCTGGGTCAAGGGCGACGATGTGCGTGTCTTCTTCAAGGAAGAAGGCAAGGCCCTGCGTTTCATGAATATCACAAAGACCAATATCTTTAAGAAGTAGTAAGGTCAGGTACGTGTCTGCGTACCGATTTCCCAGGGTGGAGAGGGTGACCTCTCCACCCTATTTATTGGACTGAGCGGGAAGGAGAGTGCTGGGATGACCAGGTATACCGAAGCCCTACTGGTGGGACTGATTCGCATAACGGCCAATTGCCTGATGATCGGCGCGGTTTTTTGGGCTATGTATCAGGCTTCCACGGTCCCGGGCAATGGTCTGTTCACCCTTTGCGCATGGTTCTTTGGTATCACCATAGTCGTCTGGACTTGTGCCGTGTATCTGACCAAATGGGTACGTCGCAAGGCAGGGGCTTCCAATCAGAGCTTTATTCTTCTTCCGGGAGCCGATAAACCCTGTCTTGTGGAGTGGAAGGTCGTGAACGCCTCCAAGAAATGACTCGTGTGCAGCTCTTGCAATCAAGGGCTGCATGGCTTTTCCCCATAAAAAAAACCGGAAAACTGCGGTTTTCCGGTTTTCTCTTTTTTGTCAGCAAGATTCAGATTATCCTTGCGAGGAGTTTCCCGTCTCGCTACTGGTGGGAGTAGTATTGTCTGTTGGAGTTGCGGAGGTTTCCAGAGAGGACATGAAAGGTTTGACGTTTTCGTTCCAGCTGTCGACAACTCCGTGGTAGCCGCCTGAAATGGCTCCCCAGATGCCACGTGCAGCGATGAAGAAAATAGAGAAGAAAAAGATGATGCCGGTCACCACAGCATGGCGATAATGCCAGGCTTCGGTTTTGTATGAAGTTTCTGTCAGCATGTTCTGTGCGGATACTTCGCTCATGACCTACTCCGAGGTTGATGTTAAAAAAAGGAGCTTTTTCCTCTGGCAATTTTTCTGTCGCTGTCTGGAGAGTGTACGCTCTGGGTGCTGTGATGAAGACACACAGTCAGGATTATTGGCCAAGGCAGCATAGAAGATCAGCGGCAAGTATTTTCCGCGGAGAACAAGAGGATCAGCCCATCTTCAAAAGCTTGCAAATACGTGTAAACCTCTTAAGTTTAGACCATAAGCGCGTTTTAGGCAATGTGAAAATTCACTATGAAAGCCGGAATATGGCTGAGACAGCGGCTAGAGAGAGGGGAAATTTTTCTGCTGATTGAAAGTGTACTGTTTTAGATGGCTTTTACGCTGTCGGGAATTGGTGAAGCCGAGGAAAATGTTCTGTTCACAGCCGACTTGGCGTTGGCCTGATGCTCAATATCCACTGGCTGATACTCTAATGCAGTCCTTCCTGCCCTTTTCATCCTCTCTCTGTGGCCGATCATGCCTCGATTCTTCAAGCCTCCGTGCTTCCCTTCATGGCGTTCCACTTCAAAGCAGGCGTCAGAGCGACTTGCGGCCTCTCTTGCTGCGCCCGGCTCAGGGGCTCTGAACACTAAACTTTTTTTGATCAAATGAAAAAAGAGCTTGACGGGCAGAGAAAAAAGGAGCATATCTCCGTTTCGCGCCAAGTGAAAGCGAGGCGCGGGTCAGAACGGCTGTTTTCCTGAAGAAGATTTCTGACGAAAAAAAATTCAGGGAAGACAAAAAAAGTTCTTGACAGGGAAAGCGAAAAGGTTCATAAACGCTTTTCGCGCTGCACGGAAGTGCGGTGAGGGACA
>JAGADH010000015.1 GCA_017613715.1 Desulfovibrio sp.
GCAAAGACATTGTCGTAGACGAGCTTGAAATAGGGCGAGAGTTTGGGATCGTGGCCATCGGTGAGCAGGAGCCTGACCATCAGTGAATGGGCAAGGCGCTCGTCGATGGCCAGTTTTTCATCTGTGACCTTGTTGAAAAGAAAATGCACATTGCGGCGCTTTTCCAGAAACTGGCTTTTGTCTTCTTCGCTGGCATTGGGATGGGCATTGACCCATTCCTGCACATAGTCGCGGTGGGTGATGCCTGTTTCCTGAAAGATGCTGATGGAGGCCGCATCAATGGCCTTGTCGTTTTCTGAAAGCCGAACTTCGCCTGTGTCCAGGCGGAAGCTCAGCTCATGCGGAATGATCGACAGGGCTCCGCCTTCGCCCTTATGCGTCACAAAGTTCCAGCTGCCAAAATTGCTGATCCAGAAGCCAAGGCGCAGCATTTCAAAACTGACAATGATGAAGATGCGGCCTTTGCCGGGAATCAGGGCTGTTTCAGGTGAGCGCAGACGGTCCATGAGCTTTTGAGCCGCCTGGCCATCAAGATCGGTAAAGACATTGCCTGCAATATTGCCACAGTTTTCGGTATAGCGCATCAGCTGCCGTGCAAAGCGGGGATTGTCCGTGGCAAAGACCGCGGCAGGCAGATAGAGGGATGGGCCGGCATGCTGCGCCCCGTCGGCAATGGTGGCGCGGCGCGCAAAGTGATGGGCTGCATAGCCCCAGTCCCACCAAAGCCAGAGCATGGCATTTTCAGGTGTCATGGCCTGGGCCTGCGTCAGGCAGTCAGCATGGCGGCGATTGATCATGGGGCCTTGACTTAAGGCCGCTATGATCTCGGTAAAGGGCAGAATGAGACTTACGATGAGCAGGCTTGAGGCGAGCAGACCCGCCCACATGCCGCGCAGGCGCTCGCGCACGATACGCTGCAAAAGCCAGTAGAGGGGCAGGCTGAGACCAAGGCCGATGATCGGAGCGCCAAACATCACCATGCGGCCGCCAAGACGCAGGCTGGCCAGGGCTAAGAGTGCCAGCGGCAGCAGAAAGAGGGCGCCGGGCCGTTTCATGACAACCACGACAAAACCCACAAGGCCAAGTATGGCAGCTTCAGGCCACGGATGAAAATATGAGAGCAGGGAGGTAACATTGAGGTCCTGCACTTCCACGATGGACTGGGCCACCGAAGGGTAGAGGAGCTCAAGCGCTGCGCCTGAGTTTTTCACATCAGCTGCCTGTTTGACATAACTGTTGATATGATTGACCACGGTCTGGGCAATGTCGCCCTCAGCAAGCAGATAGAGTGTGCCAAGCCAGAAGAGTATGAGCACACTTGTGCGTGAGAGCAGAAAGAGAAGCTTGCGGCCATAGGGGGCATGAGCTGTGATTAAAAGCAGGGAGAAGGCAAGAGCCCAGGGCCCTGCCAGGGAGGGCAGGGCATAGGCCAGTGCCCCTAAAAGAAGCAGGGCCCGTCGTCTTTTGGGAGCCATCAGCAGGGTCAGACAGGCCAGAAGAAGCACATTGTAGCGGATAAGATAGGGAAAGACCGAGTGCCAGGACTGCGTCCACCAGGAAATCAGTCCTGAAAGGCCCAGGAGGAGAACCCAGCTTGGGTGCAGAGGATTGCCCTGAGGCAGGGGATCCGTCATCTCTATGGATCTATGCTGTGTCTGTTTCAGTAAAATGTTCAGGACTGTTCTGGGCAGAAGCAGGTAGCGCATGGCCCAGCTGGCTGGCACGAGGGTCATGAGCAGGGGAAAGAAGAGCGTGATGAGGTCGGTGTCATAGAAGCCAAGAAGGGTGCGTGCCAGAAAGCCGGGAGAAAATGACGTTAAAAGACCAGCCGCAATGCCGGCCTCGAGACTGCCCAGAGCCCAGGCCCAGGCAAAGACAATGACTGCCACAAGACTTGATAAGACCATAGGAAACCAGAAGGCCACATTGGCAGGGGGCATCTGCAGGAGTTCTGCCAGCCCCTCGAGCATCACGGCCATGGGATGACCTGTGGCCAGACCAAAGCCTTCAGCACCTGCCAGCCAGTGATAGGCATCATGGGTGGCAAGCAGCCATTGTGAACCAAGGCGGAATTCAGCGTCCTGCCAGCTTGGCCACTCAAGCATGCGCAGGCCGAGAGCCAGAAAGAAGGTCAAAAGCGCCATGTACAGGCCGCGGCGACCAAAGACGGGCAAAGAACAAGCGGCGTTTTTCATCGTATTTTCTACTCTTTTCTGGTTTTCCATCAGTCCATAATGGGCTCAAGCTCTCGGCTATTCAATGAATTGTGCAATGGCCTGGTACTCATTGCGAAAAAAATTGGCATTGTTCTGTATAAGATTGTCGATTTGTGACACAAGCTCGTCATCAACTGTCAGAAGTTGTTCCCGCAAGTGCTGAAGCGTGTCAAGGCGTGTCTTGGCATCGGTTTTAAAGGATTGCATAACTTCCACAATTGTTGCTAGCGATTCTGCCTGCTGATGTCTTTGTAAGAAAGCGTAAAAGGGAATGAGGATTGTAGGAATCATGTTAAGACGTGAGGCGTAGGCGAAAACGTCAAAGGCCTCATGCAGTTTTCCAGATTCTTCAAGTTTTTTTGCAAGCATGATGGCACCGACTGACCAATAAGGCTCGTCTTGGACGGTCTGGCGTAGCAGATCGATGCTGCCGGTTTTGACACGGCCAAGTAGCGTGAGCTTTTTTTGAACAGGTAGCGTTGGCTCCAAGCTAAGGCCCCAGGGGGAGATCGTCGCGCAGTATCCATCATCTCGGAAAAAATTTGCCTCATCAAAAACCATGTTTGGACAGATACGAGCGCATAGCTTGCTGTTTTCGTCATTGTGAGCGTTTCTGCCGGCACTCTGGCTTCCATAGTGAATGATCACAGAATCAGGTATTACGGTCTGACGCAAGCCGGCTTGGGACAAACGGTAACAGAATTCCACGTCTTCAAAACCGTTGATAAAAGCCTCATTAAAACCTTTCATTGCAAGGTAGGTATTACGTTGAATAAAAAATGCTGCACCAGTTATAACCTGAAAAGAACGCCTTTTTTGAAGAAGTCTGTGATTGTAGTGCATGCCTTCATATAAATGGGTGACTTGCTTGTTTAACGAAACAGCAACTCCAGCATGTTGGACATGATAGGTAGTATTCTTTTTGGGGTAGAGGAGAAGCGGGCCAATGGCCCCAAGAGAATTTTCGCTTGACATGGCTTTGCGCAATGGCGCAAGCCAGTTTTCTAATAAGATAGTGTCATTATTTAACAAAAAAAGATATTCGCCCTTTGCCTGCCCTGCACCAAGGTTATTTGCATAAGCATAGTTTTTATTGACAGCTTGGCGAAGATACGTAAAGCGTTCTGGAAAAAGACTGTTTCCTAGTTTTTGACAGCTTGCCTGCGTTTGATCTGTAGAAGCATTGTCGATAATGATAACTTCAATAGATTCGTCTTGTGTCGTTTCGGCAAGAGACTTTAAGCATTGAGCTGTAAGGTGCCAATTATTATATACAGGGATAATGACTGAAACCATAGTATTCTCATTAGTTTTTAAGCGTAAAAAATTTATTTAATATAATTTATTCTTTATATTATGAGCTATTTTTTTTTGAAGAGTTTTTACAGATTCAGTTCTCTGACCTTCTTTTCATAGATTTGAGAAAGAAGAGGGTCCTTGAATTGGACAAGTTGGCGTAAAGTCCGACGGATAACGGTTTTTTCCTGATGCAGTACCTCGATCTCCTGCAGTGATTTTTCTGCTTCACGCATGAGTCCAGCGCTTTCTTCCCCCACCCTATTCCTGAGATCAAGGATTTTGATGAAATCTTTTCGATTTTTACGCCAGAACGCAATTTCTGATCGCAGCAATAAGGCGAGAGTGTACTCCCCTTGTGCCTCGGAAAGTTTCGCTAAATGCTCACGTCCGAGGATCCAGAGGGGATTCTGACGCATGCACTCTTGCCAGACACCTAGCGGCTGGTCCTGCATCGAAGCTAAGAGCGCTTTTTCTTCATCAGCTTTCATAGCAAGCAAAATATCCATCGGATCGGCTATGAAGGGCTGAAAGCCGTCACGTGTGCCGTGTATGTGAAGATCAGGGCGGAAGAGTTTTCCGCAGCGCGCCTGCAGAAGTTTGGCGTTGCTATCATCATGGTCCGTTCGTCCTTGCGTCTGACTTTCAAGATGATAGATGACGGAATTCGGAAGACAAAAAAGTTTTTTGCCTTGGGCGATCAGGCGTAAGCATAAGTCGACGTCTTCAAAGCCATTGCGGTATGCGGGAAAAAATCCGCCCAGCGAGAGAAAATCTTCGCGGCTTAGCATTAGCGCAGCGGCTGTCAGAGTCTGTACCTGACGGCGTTTTTTCACAACGGGGTGCTCAGATGGAAAATATCGGTATAAATGAATGGGATTGCGAATAGTGAAGGCCACTCCCACATGCTGCACTGTCTTGTTGGCATAGAGCAGAAGTGGCCCAACAGCCCCAATACTTGGGTTCTCCTTGAGACCAGCAAGGAGTGGCGGGGCCCAGCCAGGAGTAGCCAGGGTATCATTATTCAAAAAGAAGAGGATGGGGCTTTTTGCTTTTTGCGCCCCGAAATTACAGGCTGGACCAAAATTGGTATTGCTCGGCAGATGGAAGGCATGAAAGCCATCGCCGAATAAGGTCGCTCCCAACA
>JAGADH010000108.1 GCA_017613715.1 Desulfovibrio sp.
CTCTATATTTATAATCATGACAATTCGACAACTTTTGAAGGAAAAATATCTGCACTAGGTACATTTACAAGTATTTATATAGACCATACAATTGATCTCTCAAAAGTTACTGATTTTGCTAAAGATACAAATATTGAAATTGGGTATAGATCTTATCATACATATGATGAAGAAACTAACCAAATAACATCCATTGAAATTGTTCCGGCATCGATTATTACTCCAAACGAAGACTGCGTAATTTCAATAAATGATTTGTATGGTCATGAGGTCACACTTGGTAACGATGCTTCCTATACAGTGGCCTTTGACTCTATGAGCAGTATGTACAGGAATGCTCAGTATAATTCAATAGATGATCATTATTTTAGTGAATTTATTGCTCCTACCAAGATCACTGGGTTCACCGCAAATGACACGGTACAATTTAGGCACTATTACTATTCAGATGAATCTTCTGAAGGAGTTGTAGCGTTTGATGGATCGCAATCTGTTTCTTATAACAATGCTGTCTTTAACAGCGTAGCAACGCTTACGGAAGACAAGGCGGGCATTCTTGCCCTGTTCGAAGAGTTTAATGGACAAAACCCGGCAAAAATGGCTGTTGAACCCAACAGTGAAAACGGCTTCATGTATGTGGAAGCTCTTCGGTCCAATCAAACAGCAAACGATGGAGCAGCCGACTGCAACATCTGGTGGGTGCATACTGAGTACGACATGGATGCGCAACAATGGCAGCCTCTCGATGTGCTTCTTGTGGGAACCATTGATGGCACAGGCATTACTATGGACAGCTTTACTTTGACGGAGCCCGCGTAGGAAAACCTCTTGGCAATAGGCAGAACTGCTGAAGCTTGACCTTCCGTTGTTCAGCCTGTTGCGCCCTGACACACACAGAAACGTGCGTCTGTCTGAAAAGGCTTTCGCCAGACGTGTGCGCTGTGTCGTAAAGGTCTTACTTAAGCGCCTTAAATAAGGGAGCTGCCCCCCCTGAATGCCCCGGATCTTTCACGTTCCGGGGCTTTTTCCTTATTTTTTCTCTGTTGCCCCCTGACTTTTTGCTTCAGTTGTGCCCAAATCATTATGGCTTCACAAATGATTTTGGCATCTTTCGCCTCGGCCTTGCTTTGCGGTACCAATTTTTGGCAAAACGCTCGCTTGAAAGTGAGCCACTTTTGTCCCTAACCTGGTACAGACGTGGCGACCGCTTCGGAGAGGACTTGCCAGTCTGGGCAATGTGAGTTATATAAAAATATAACTTTTCGAGGATTGCCATGTATACAAGTAAGTTGAGAAGAGTCGGCGGCTCGGTGATGTTGGCCGTGCCGCCAGCTATTCTGGAAATGCTGCAAATGGAATCAGGATCGGCGGTAAGCATGACCGTAGAATCCGGGCGTTTGATCATTGAGCCGAACGCTAGAAAGAAGTACAGCCTGCAAGAATTACTGGCCCAATGCGATGTTTCCGCACCAATTTCCAGCGAGGACGGAGCGTGGACGGCTTCAGCGGCTGCGGGCAAGGAGCTGATCTGATGCGGCGCGGCGACATCTATCTGGTGACCCTTGATCCAACCGAAGGGCACGAACAACAGGGAACTCGTCCTGTTCTGGTGGTTTCCCCTGACGAGTTCAACAAGGTGACGCAGGTTCCCGTGGTCTTGCCGATTACCAGCGGTGGCAACTTCGCCCGCACAGCCGGTTTTGCCGTATCCCTCAGCGAATGCGGCACACGTACCACAGGGGTAGTGCGTTGCGATCAGCCTCGCGCCCTGGATTTGCGGGCGACGTCTGGCAGACGCCTGGAAAATGTTCCGTCCGCCATCCTGGAAGATGTTCTCGCCAAACTGGCGACTATTTTTAGTTAGAGGGGCTGGCGTCCAGTTACGCGGCATTGGCATAGGTGTTCTCTAAACTCAGTTGCAGGAGTTGAGGAACGCGCAGTTGTGCCTTCTTAAGAGGCATCTTCCGTTGTTCAGCCTGTTACGCTCTGACTCACACACTGAAACGAGCGTCTGTCTGAAAAGGCTCTCGCCAGACGTGTGCGTTGTGTCGTAAAGGGCTCACTTAAGTGCTTAAATGAAGGCGTCGATTCCTTGAAAGCCACGGATTTTTCACGTTCCGGGGCTCTTTCATTTTTTTGCTCGCTTCCCATATTTGATTCCCTATGGGATCACAATCCCGCGTTCTGCTTTCTGCTAGGAAGGAGCTCGTCTGGTTGACGAATGATCTGACACGCCCGGCGAACATACAATCCGTGCTTCCCTAAGCATAAAAATGAGTGCTGATTTCTCAAAGCGAACGTTTGCTTTGAGCTTAACACAGTTTTTGATCAGGTTAGGAGATAAACTTCCCTAAAAACCTGAATAATTGTGATAGGTACACTATTTTTGGCACAATTCGAGAATCCAGCTGCAAGCCCTGATAAGATCATCGCTTTCGTGGTCAGAACGAAGGGCAAAGCGCAAACGAGCACGCCCTCTGGCCACGGAAGGATAGCGAATGGCCTGAACAAAGATGCCCCGTTCGGCAAGCTCAGCGGCACAACGCAGAGCTTTAGCCTCATCATAGAGCAGAACTGGCACTATGGCGCTTGGCGAAAGCACCTGCCCCAGTGGGGCAAGGAGAGAGCAAAAAAGCCGGGTATTGTCGCGCAGACGCTCGACCCGCCAGGGTTCAGCTTCCAGGATATTCAAAGCGGCGTGCGCTGCGGCCACAGGAGCTGGCGAAAGCGCAGTGGAAAAAATGAAGCTGCGGGCGCAGTTTCTCAAATAGGTGATGAGCCTTTGACTGCCCACCACAAAGCCGCCTTCACTGCCAAGGGCCTTACTCAAGGTGCCAACACTCACATCTGCGCTGTCTGATAAACCATAATATTCTTCAATGCCCCGCCCATGCGCTCCCAAAACGCCTGTGGCGTGCGCCTCATCGACCATGGAGAGCAAATCGTAGCGTCTGGCGATTTCCAAAAACTTCGGAAAATTCAGCAGATCACCGTCCATGCTGAAAACCGCATCACTCACCACAAGGCCATGCGCTCCCGGATGCTCCCGGATCTTGGCCTCAAGGTCGGACATGTCGTTATGAGCGTAGACGACAATCTCTGCGCCACTCAGTCGGCAACCGTCGATGATGCTGGCATGGTTCAGTGCATCACTAAAAATCACATCGCCTTTGCCGCACAGAGCCTGAATAGTGCCCACATTGGCCTGATAACCCGTGGCAAAAAGCAAACAGCTCTCCTTGCCCTTGAAACGGGCCAGAGACTCTTCAAGGGCTGTATGCAGACAAAGACTGCCACTTGTCAGACGTGAACCGCCGCTGCCCGTTCCATAGGTCTTGAGAGCTTTGGCCGCCTGAGCCTTGACGCGCTCTTCATTGGCCAGCCCCAAATAGTCGTTGGAAGAGAGCAAAAGATAGCGCTTGCCCTGTTTACTCACATAGGGTCCGGGGCCACTGCTCAAAGGATCAATACTGCGCAAGAGATGCTGCTCTCGCAGGCTCTCAAGTTTCTGCTCAAGATATGCCCACTTGTCCGGTCGTTGTAACGAAGAGTGAGGTTCGTGGTTTCTCGTATCCGCATGCAGACTATCGGGTGCTTGTGAAGGCAATAAGCTCTTCTCTATGCTTTTGGCCTGCTGGCTCGTGTATGCACCCATATCGATAAGAACCGGCTGCTCTTCGAGAAAATGCACACAGTCATCAAGATCGGATTTGTCACCCTCATAAAAAAAGATCCGGCCGCCAAAGGGACTTCCCAAAGGCTTCAATGGCGTAATGCGACAGTAGCCAAGGCTTTTTGAGGCCACATAGCCTGTGACGTAGTCGGGATCATCCGACAGACAGAGTTCTGCACAAATCCCCGGAGCGTGCGCGACTTTGCTGGCCAAAATCAAGGCCTCGACAAAATGGACCTTTTGCGCGATCTTGCGTATGCCGCCCTCAAGATCCATGCAGCTTGCCCGAACACCACGCCTTGGATCCCGTTCAAGACGCTCCAGGCTTCGCGCATCCACAAGCAGGGCTCCACGCTTCTCCCGGGCCTCTTCAAGCAACGCCAATATCCGTCTGCTATCGTCAATCCCCTGGCTCGCCAGGAGGGTCAAAGCCCTGGCCAGGCCGGAAGCCACATCCTTTTCCTCATAGCTGTGTACAGCAAGCGCCGGATAGTGAAGTACTTTTTCTGGATTCAGCGCTTTGGCGGTAATGTACACAGCATCCGGCAAACCACGGCTGTGGACCAGGGCACGCTGACAGAGGTCGTGGGCCAGATCCGGCAGAGAAGAGTCCCAGGCGATACGCTCGGCTCCGGAAATATGCACTTCTTGTCCTCTGTCGGTACGACTGGCATGCATGCGAAGATTAAAGAGAGGCATTGTTTTCTGACTTTTGACAAGATTTGAGGAAAAAGAAAGGATCTGCTAACACAGCCTGACATGGCTTCTAGAAAAGCCTCACAGCCTGCTCACGCCTGACAAGTCTGCAAAGAGCAGGGAAGCAGGGTGTTTTTCATTGACGGATGAAGAAGGCTTTGGCATTTTGATGCCTGTCGTTTTTTACTCAGACTTTTTTCCTGCAGCTCCTCAAAGAGGCGCAAGACGTTTGCAGCAAAAAAGGCCGCAAGACATGCGGCCAAACAACGCGTTCTTTTAGTCTGGCGACCCACTTGCCAAACTCTGGCAGGGTCACAGCTCTGCAACAGAGGTTGACATGGACAACACGACCCAATTCATCGACACATTAAGCACATTGAACAATGAACTTGCTGCCCTGCATAAACATCTGGCCAAGCTCGATGACGAACTGACACGCGTTTTTCAAACACTTGCCAAGGGAGATGTCAAGGACCGCGAAACACGGCTCGCCAAGCTCTGCGACGCCAAACGCATCAGCGACGAAGTGCAGAATTTCATTGCCTACGCCGTTTCCTCGAGAATCCCCAAACTCTGTGGTTCCCTGGAGACCCTGCACACGATTCTCGACGAAAAGGAAAATGAAGTCTGGGTTGTTCTGGCAAGTGGTGAGAGTCTCACCGCCCCCCAGACCGTGGATCACTTAACGGACGCCATCACCGACTATCTCCTCGCTCACAAGGACGACACCCCACAACCCAGATCCGCTTTTGTGGACAATCCAGACAGCTTTGTGGCCAACTTTGTGGCAACATACCTGAACCACAAAATCACCGACCGCATGAGCGATATGGTCATTTCTCTTGTAACCGACTGGATGAGTTTCCGACTGCCTGAATAGACTTTTTTGTTTTCCATTGCACTCCATTAAAAACCCGCAAAGCCACAAGCTAAGCGGGTTTTCTTGTATCTCAGACGGAGTAAACCTTACGAGCGACGCTACAGAAAGCCTTGTTCATCTCTTAGATAGTCTGAATGGCAAAGTATCAGACATACTGGAAAGAGCGATGCAGAAAGAAGAGGTGAGTCATGCGTGGCGTAAAGTCTATTCTAACAAAAGAGCATTATAATGTACTTGAAGGTTTATATAACAAAATCCATCTATATCATACTATGACGCATTGGCTTGCTGAAGGAAATGAAAAGATTAAAATTGATTATATTGATATTGAAGCTCTGAGAGATTCATTCAACGGCATAAAAGAGTCTCTTGAAGATATGCTAGAAGGCTGTGCCGTTCAATCTGAAGGTACAGAGAAAGAAGATGCTTGATGTCGTCCTGAGTGGCACATGAAGGGGGGTTATATCTTGCTTCAGATTGGCGCAGGTTGAACGAAAGAACGCAGGGATGACTACTCTTCACAAAACACGGTTGAATGCAATGTGAGGGATCCTAGAGGCATATTGTGCCAATTCCCTAGAAATTAGATCCAGCCTTTCATGGAGGCGAAGCCGATGCCTAGGACCACGGCTGAAACAATAAAATACTGCCAGAAGCCTTCCATTTTACTCCGCCAGCGTAGGCCTGTTCAATTTGCTTTGAAGCTTAAGACAATGCCTATTGCACCTATGAATGTGACGAGAAATAAACGCCATTGTCCACGGGCTCGCCCTACTTAATCCAGCCTTTTATGGAGGCAGTGGCAAGCCCAATCACAGTGAAAGTGATGAAAAAATACTGCCAGAAATTTTCCATGTTAACCCTCCCACCATTTGGCCCCGTAGTATAAAGAGACAAAGCCAAAAAAAGTACCCCAAAACCAAGACTCTCGAAAGACAGCCGTAGCTATGAGGGCGACACCGAGCATGGCGCACACGTTAGACCAATACTTTTTTTTCATAAGCCCTCTTCTACGCTCAGAGACATGAAAAGGCAATCTCTATGGACTTCCTTGGAGCGTATTGGTATTCTATGGAGCAATGGACATTGCAGGAAACGTGCCAGCGAGACGGCGAAAATGCTTCACAAAAAATTTTGGGGGCATTTTTGGGGGCATATACGCAGAGTAAAAATCTCAAACATGCTTAATTAAAGGTTTAATGGGAAAAGTTTGGCAGACTCTCCCTC
>JAGADH010000109.1 GCA_017613715.1 Desulfovibrio sp.
CGTGAAAAACAACCATCACAGTACCATCATGACGGAATTGGCCGACTGCGGAGCCGTGGTTGCCGGTTCTCCCACCCACAACAATACCATTCTGCCGCTAATGGCAGCGCAGCTGACCTATATGAAGGGATTAAAGCCCCTCAACAGAATCGGCGGCGCCTTCGGCTCCTATGGCTGGAGCGGTGAATCAGCCAAGTATCTGCAGGAGGCCCTGAGCGAAATGAAGATGGAAATGCCCTGCGCTCCGGTCAAATGCGCCTGGCGTCCCACCAAGGACGACCTCAAGGCCTGCCATGAACTTGGCAAAAATCTGGCTCAGGCACTTATTGCCAAGTGCTCCTGCTAACGGCCTTGTAAGACGGATTCGGCTTTTCTGAATGGCCTTGGGCTGTCCTGCCCAGGGCTTTTCAGAAGCTCAAAAGTGCTTTCCGCAGCTTTGTCCTTGCCTTTCTGAGTTCGGGCCTGTGGCTTGCGCTGAGATTTTGGCGTGCTGTCTTTGGCCGCCAGAAGCTGTGACTGGTCCCAAAGTCCAGCACTGACTGCTGGCATCGACCAAAGGACCCAAAGCAGAAGCACAAGCAAAAAGAGTACTGATCTTCTCAACATACTTTTTTTCTCCTTGCCATCAAGGTTTTTGGACTGTGTAGCCAGCCTCTTAGAGGCCACGTCCGGCGGTGGCAAAATCCGCAGAAGCACTTGCCATCTTACCTGTTTTATGTCAAAAACAAACGAAGCAAAATGCAGGTCTTGCGTGTTTGCGCAAGAGGCATAGTCTCCAGTTTTTCGATTTTCTGTCAAGACTTTAGGCACTGAGCCGGATTGCTTGCCGGCTTTTCATTGTTACAAACGTCTGGACAGGAGTCCAGGCGAAATGAAACATGTCCAAGGAGGACGCGCATGGCTGAGATTACCTTTAAAGGGAAAAGTTTCGAAGTAGACGAAGACGGCTTCCTGCTGCGCTTTGACGACTGGTGCCCTGAATGGCTTGAGTATGTGAAGGATTCAGAAGGTATCGCCGAGCTTACTCCTGACCATCAGAAAATCCTCGATTTCCTGCAGGACTACTACAAAAAGAATGGTATTGCCCCCATGGTCCGTATTCTTTCCAAGAATACCGGCTATAAACTGAAAGAAGTGTACGAACTCTTCCCCTCCGGCCCCGGCAAGGGAGCCTGCAAAATGGCTGGCCTGCCCAAGCCTACTGGCTGCGTATAGTCGTTGCCAAATTAATACAAAAAAGCGGAAAGCTTGTGCTTTCCGCTTTTTTTTGTCCTGTGGCCTACCTTGTCTTTCCCAAGCTCCTTTTGTATACTTTTTAATTCATTTTTCACGAAAATCAGCACAGACACTGGCTGAAGAATATGGCCGAATCGCCCGCTGCAAGCGTCAGCCTGCGGCACAACGTTGATAACCTGAACCGTGCTGCTCCCTCTGGACTGGGTAGCGACGCAAAAAAGCCTATATGAAGATTACCACAGTGCTGCGCAAAACACTGACCCTGCTGCTGCTTCTGATCTTTCTTGCCGTGCTGGGCGCCGGAACCTGTGCCGGCCTTTTGCTCTACTGGGCCTCACGCGACCTCCCCAATATCAAACGCATTGCCGACTACCAGCCCCCGCAGGCCACCACGGTCCTCGACAGTACAGGCACGATCATCGGCACCTTTGCCCACGAACGCCGTTTTGTCATTGATATCAAGGCCATGAGCCGCTTTCTGCCCATGGCCTTTCTCGCTTCAGAAGACGATTCCTTTTACAGCCATCTCGGCGTGGATCCCTTTGCCATTGCCCGTGCGGCCATCAACAATTTCAAGAAAGGGCATACCGGCGAGGGCGGCAGCACCATCACACAGCAGCTCATCAAACAGCTGCTGCTCTCCTCAGAGCGCAGTTATACGCGCAAGATGAAGGAAGCCATTCTAGCCTATCAGCTGGAAAAAAATCTCTCCAAAGACGATATCTTAAGCATTTATCTGAATCACATTTATCTCGGTGAACATGCCTACGGCGTGGAAGCTGCAGCGCGCACCTATTTCGGCAAACACGCCTCGGATATCACACTGGCTGAGAGCGCCGTCATCGCAGGGCTGCCCAAGGCTCCGAGCAGCTACAATCCCTTCAGACATCCCAAAGCCGCCAAAAATCGACAACGCTATGTGCTCGGACGCATGCTTGAGCTCAAATGGATCACCAAAGCCGAATACGATCAGGCCATTGACGAACCCCTGGTCTACTGGAGCATGCCCGATGGTCAGGAAGGCGCTGCCAGCTGGTATCTCGAAGAAATCAGGCGCATGCTCATCGAATTCTTTACTGAGGAGAATCTGCGCGCTCTGGGCGTAGAAACCAGAAAGTACGGCGAGGACTATGTCTATGAAGCAGGACTGACCGTTCATACCGTCATGGTGCCGCAGCATCAGGAGGCCGCCAATCTCGCCATGCGTCAGGGATTGGAGGAAGTGGACAAGCGTCAGGGCTGGCGTGGCCCCATAGCCAGGCTCGATGCCGCAGGCCGCAAAAATTTTCTTGAAAAAAGTACCTTTACACCCATGGATCTGGCCGGTGGCAGCTGGTGCAAGGCTCTCGTGAAAGAAGTCTCCGCGCGCCAAGCGCTTGTGGAACTCGGCCAGGGCTATACCGGTGTCATCCCCGTTGCCAGAATGAGCTGGGCCAGACGTCCCAATCCCCATGTTTCCGGCTTTGGTGGCAATTTTGTCAGTGATGCGCGTAAGGTGCTCAGCCCAGGGGATCTGATCTACGTCAAGGCCGAGGTGGAAAAGAAAAAAGCCCAGAACAGCAAAAAACCTGAAAGTCAGGAGAACAAAGGTCAGCAGGAAGCCAGTGACTTTGATCCGCAAAGCGTGAGCAAAGACCAAGCCATACAGCTCAGCCTGCAGCAGGAGCCCCTGGTGCAGGGAGCCCTTGTCTCCATTGAACCGCGCAGCGGCAATGTGGTGGCCCTGATCGGAGGCTATCAGTACGGGGCAACGCAGTTCAACCGCGCCACGCAGGCTCGCCGCCAGCCCGGCAGCAGTTTCAAGCCCATTGTCTACTCCACGGCCCTGGACAACGGCTTCACTCCCTTCTCCATTGTCCTTGATGGTCCCTTTTCCTACGTCAATCCCTATACCCATGAAGTCTGGCGCCCCAATAATTCAGAGCACAATTACAAGGGCGAAATTCCCCTCTATCTGGCGCTGGCTCTTTCACGCAATACCTGCGCCGTACGCGTGGCGCATCAGATTGGCATCGACAAGGTCATAGCCCGCGCCAAACAACTGGGCCTTGAGCCCAATTTTCCGCAGGAACTGTCCGTCAGTCTTGGTGCCGTTGGCGTCACGCCGCTGAACATGACCCAGGCCTATGCGGCCTTTGCCAATCAGGGCCTTGGGGTTCGCCCGCGTATGGTCTCACTCATTGTGGATGCCGAGGGCAAGGAGCTCTACCGTCAGGATGTGGAACACTGGCAGGCCATCACGCCACAAAACGCCTTTATCATGGACACCATGCTCAAAAATGCCGTCAATACCGGCACAGGCAGCCGCGCCAAAATCGAAGGCCGCTTTATCGGCGGCAAGACCGGCACCTCCAATCAGGCGCGAGATGCCTGGTTCATCGGCTTTTCACCCTATCTGGTCACCGGCGTCTATGTCGGCTACGACAAAGTGCAGCCTCTTGGCCGCACCGAGCAGGGAGGACGCACGGCAGCTCCCATCTTCAAAAAATATCGCCTGCAGGTTGAGGATCTCTATCCTGTGGAAGATTTTGTCAAACCCGACAATGTCACCCTTTCGGGCAATTTCGCCTACCAAAGCGACATGCCCTATGAAGGCGTCCGCGCCACGGAAGGCAGCATTCAGGAACCTATCGGCTCAGATGCGCGGGATACGGGCGAAGACCTGATGCGCCAGATGTTCTGATCAGTACGGAGATTTACGCATGATTCCATGGGGTTCGCTTCTTATCTATGTCACACCCAAAGGACGCCGTTACCTCAAACGTCTCGTAGAAGGTCAGGACTGGCACAGCAACGACGGCATTGTTGAGGCAAAGCGCGTGCACGAGCTGAACTTCGGAGAAAGCGTGCGTACGCATCTTGACGTGCCTGTGCTGGTGCAGGAGGCCAGTCTTTTTGACCGCCTGCAGGGTATCAAACGACAGACGCAGATTATTTATGCCAAGGATATCGCCCAGATCTGTCTGATGCTCGGTGCAGGTCCCGGACGCACCATTCTCGAGGCAGGCTGTGGTTCAGGCGGCCTGACACTGGCACTTTCCTGGTTCTGCGGCCCCACAGGGCGGGTCATCAGTCATGATGCGCGTGCAGAATTTGTAGCACTGGCACGACGCAATCTTGAGTGGGCAGGTCTTGGGCAGAATGTGGAACTGTACCACAAAGACATTGCCGAAGGTTTTGCCGCCAAAGATGCTGATGCCCTTTTCCTCGATGTACGCACGCCCTGGCTTTATCTCGATCAGGCTTTAGCCGCTGTGCGTCCAGGGGCGGCCTTTGGCTTTCTTCTGCCCACGGTGGACCAGGTTAAAGAACTGCTGCTTGGGCTTGAACAACGGCCTTTTGCCAATATTGAAGTCTGCGAACTGCTGAAGCGCCCCTGGAAAGCTCTGGCCGACAGACTGCGCCCTGAGGACCGCATGACAGCCCATACCGGTTTTCCTGTCTTCTGCCGCCAGCAGGCTCAGGACGAGGACTTTCTTGCCAGAAAGCCCAAGGGTACACGTGAGCGCAAGCAGGAAGCAGCGCGCCGGGAACGCCTGGGGCTCGCGCCCTTGCCTGAAGCGAGCACTGCATGTCAGCCCTAAAGGCCAAACGTGCCATTTTTCTTGACCGCGACGGCACACTGAATCTCGACACAGGTTATGTGCACAGTCGTGAGGCCTGGGTCTGGCTGCCAGGAGTACAAAAGGCCCTTTGGCGCCTTGCCCGGGCAGGCTTTTTGCTGATTGTGGTCAGCAATCAGTCGGGCCTTGCCAGAAAATTCTTCAGCGAAAATGACTTGCAGAAGCTCGAAGCCTGGGTGGACTGCGAACTTGCCAAAAGCGGCGTTGTGATCACAGCCTGGTACCACTGCCCTCATCTGCCAGAAATCACTGGCCCCTGCAGCTGCCGCAAGCCTGCCTGCGGCATGCTTCTTACGGCGGCCAAAGAGCACGGCCTTGATCTCGCAGCGTCCTGGATGCTGGGCGATAAACTCAGCGATGTTCAGGCAGGGCTTGCCGCAGGCTGCCACTCAATCAAACTTGGCCATAATCACGAAGATCACGCAGCACAAACGCTTGGAGCTGTGCTCGCGGCCGATCTGCCAGAAGCTTGCGAGATCATTCTCCAGCTGCCAGACTGAGCCCTTTTGCTGAGCCAAAGAAAAGCCGGTGTGTTTCTTCAACACACCGGCTTTTCCATAAAAGACTTGTTTTTCACTCTGCGGAGGGCTGGTCTATCCAGGCTGTGAGGGTCTCGATGATTTTCCGTGCCTGATCAGCGCTTGAGATGACAAATTTGGATTTCTGCCTGTACTCGCCGCCAGATTTTTGATAGCGGCGAATGACATATTTTTCAGGACCATAATCACCTGTAGAAGCACGCCATTCTTGATAGCGGAAAAGGACTGTGGCCCAGGCCCCCTTGCTCAGAACGGCCTTGTCGAGTTCCTTGACCAGTATCTGCCCGTCCTCTTCATATTCCACAGTCAGATCTTCAGCTCTCTCGTTCACGTTGTCTCCGCCTTCTCAGCTTGCGTAATCAGCCAGAACGCCCTTGGTGCTTTCCGGCAAATCCATGGGCTTAAGCTCAAACGTTTCGATGGTGGGACCGTACCGGCCTGATTCTGTGTAGGCGGCCGTAGAAATAGCCATGACCCGCTCGGGCGAATTGAGTTCCGCGCCGCGGGCAACCTTTGATCCCAAGTCGTGCAGTAATAAGTCTGAACCCTTGATAGTTGGTACAGTCAGAAGATTAGTCTGTTGCATAGGCGCCTCCCATAGCACAGCGATCCATCAGACAGTCACTGTGCTGTGATCATGATTCAATGGTGAAGCCCGATTCAGGCTCACCTGCGCGAGGCAAAAAACGCTTGCAAAAGCGCCGTGGAGGCCTCACCGAGTACCCCGCCCAGATACCAGACGCGTTGACCGGCAGCGCAGGGCGCATCAAGATATTCGACAGCAGAAACAACTGCCCCCGCCAGTGTATCGCTAGCCCCAAAGACAAGCCCTGCCAAGCGCGCCTGCACAATGGCCGAGGCACACATAGGGCATGGCTCAAGAGTGACCACAAGCAGGCAATCTGTCAAGCGATAATTGCCAAGAGTCTGCCCTGCCGCCCGCAAAGCCTTGATCTCAGCATGGGCTGAGATATCACAGTCACGCACAGAGGAATTCCGTCCCAAGCCGATGATACGCCCCTTGGGATCAAGCACAAGGGCTCCCACAGGCACCTCGCCCAAGGCTGCGGCAGATCTTGCCTCATCCAGGGCCAGGCCCATCAGCTCTTCCCAAGTCCAGCCCCCTGGCACAGGCGGCACAATGGATGCTCTGACGTACGGCGCAAAGCGCTTAGAGGATAATGCGCTTGCAGATAGAGTCACGCACTTCTTCCGGACTGTCACAAACGCTGATCAGACGATCAATCTCGTTCGCATTGATAAAGCCGCCGTCAACCATGGACGTTCTCAGCCAGTTGACAAAACCTTGCCAGTAAGCGCTGTTAAAGAGCACTATGGGAAAAGGCCGGATACGTGCAGTCTGGGCCAGGACAAAGGCCTCGGCCAGCTCATCAATGGTGCCCATGCCTCCGGGCATGACCACATAGGCCATGGAATATTTCACAAACATGAATTTGCGCAGGAAAAAATAGCGAAAATTGCAGCGAATACGCACATAGTCATTGCAGCCCTGCTCGTGCGGCAAGGTAATATGCAGACCCACTGATTCCGTATGGGCATCACAGGCTCCCCGGTTACCGGCTTCCATAATGCCAGGGCCGCCGCCCGTGATGATGCCGAAACCTTCTTGCCCCAGCAGTTCCGCTGTCTTGCGGGCATCGGCATATTCCTTGGCATCCTCTTTGACGCGGGCCGAACCAAAGATGGACACGCAACTGCGTGTCAGACCGTTGAGCGTGTCAAAGGCCTGAACCATTTCTCCCAGAATGCGCAAGGTACGCCACGATTCTGTCGTCAGAGAAGCAAGATCGTCCACAATATTCTGCTGTTTTTCGGGCATGGCTACCTCCTTGCCGCGTAATCACGAGCTTTCAGCACAAAGACCTTGCCAGGCGCTCTCAGCCTGGAAAAGAAAAGCTTCGGTCGCATCGGGAGCAAAAAACTGGGCTTCTTTCCGCCCCCTGAACCAGGTATTCTGTCTTTTGGCGTAGGCTCTGGTATTCTGATACCAAAGGGCAAGACTCTCTTCAAAGCTGAGACGCCCCTGCAGAAAAGCCAAAAGTTCCGCACAGCCAATGGCACTCCAGCCGGGTGCATGTGGATCAGAGCAGTTCTGCCAGGCCCTTTGGGCTTCAGCAAGAGCGCCGAGCGCCAGCATCTGATCAATGCGCTGCTGCAGCCTTGGTTCAAGCCAGGCCATAGTGCACTGCACAACAAAAAGCGGTCCGCGCACAGCCGGACGCTGCAGGCTTTTCTGCGCATGCCACCAGCTGAACGTGCGACCGGTCTGCTGGGCGACTTCCAGCGCGCGCACAATTCGCTGCCTGTCGTGGGGATGAATCTTTGCAGCATAGTCGGGATCAAGCCTGACAAGCTCAGCATGCAAGGGCTCTGGCCCTTCGCTCTGCACACGTGCCTCAAGCCGCCTGCGCAGCTTGGGATCAATGGCCGGAATGGGCGCCATGCCATGCAAAAGCGTGTGGAAATACATGCCCGTGCCACCCACGAGCAGCGGAACATGCCCCCGCTCCAGGACCTCAGCGATGCAGGTTTCGGCCATGGCGCACCACTGGCCGGCACTGATTTTCTCGTCGCTTGCCAGCAGCCCGTAGAGGTGATGCGGACATTGAGCCTGTTCCGCAGGACTTGGCTGCGCACAGATGATGGGAAAATCCGCATAGATCTGTCGCGAATCGGTATTGATCACCTCACAGCCCAGACGCGCTGCAAGCCTCAGGGCCAGATCCGTCTTGCCGGCTCCCGTGGGGCCGGCCAGACAAAGCACAGGCAAAGCCTTGTCAGCAGCGTTGGGCATGAACAAGCTGATCTGGCTCCATCTCAGATGCTTTGGCAGGCTTGGCAAAGATCTCTTCCAGGCGCTTGCGTACGATGTCAGGCACAAGCCCCTTGACCGATCCACCCTGGCTTGCCGCTGACTTAATGATGGTAGAACTAATAAACAGCCATTTATAATCAGTCATGAGAAAGACGGTCTGCAATTTGTGCTCAAGTTTGCGATTCATCAGGGCCAGCTGGAATTCGTATTCAAAGTCACTGACAGCGCGCAGTCCCCGCAAAAGTGCACAGGCACCTTTGCTCAGGGCGTATTCCACCGTGAGTCCGGAAAAGGCCTCCACACTCACCCGGCTCTGCCCCTTGAGGGAGTTTTGAGCAAGCAAAACCCGCTCCTCGAGTGAGAAGAGCGTCGTCTTGGGCGTATCTTTGGCCACAGCCACAATCACCCTGTCAAAGATATCAAGACCCCGCTTAATCAGGCTGATATGACCATTGGTGATGGGATCAAAGGTTCCAGGGTAAAGCGCAGTTTTCATACTAATTCGGCAAAAAACCTTTGAGCAAAAGGCCTGCCCTCTCCTTTGTGATGAAGCTTATTCGGGCTGCTCAGTGTCCAGTGGGACCTGAGATGCATGGCCAGTTTCCGAATCCTGCCCGCTTGCACGCAAAAGCACAAGACGCGTTTGCCCAAAAAGCCGCTCCGTCACAAGAGACAGACTTGCCGGCAAACGCAGTCTGAGCTTTTCTTCAATTTCTGCTGCCACAAAGGCAGCTGGAGCAAGCCAGCCCTGCTTGACAAGCAGCATCAGGGCACGCTCCGCATAGCCCTGGCGGTAAGGCGGATCAAGAAAGACCACGTCAAAAGGCTCAGGCGGAGGCGTGCGCAAAATGCGCAGGGCATCATCAGTCAGGACCTCGACCTGACCCGCGAGATCCAGGCTATGGATATTGTCGTGCAGGCAACGCAGAATCAGCGGTGAGTTTTCAAGCAAGAGAGCATAGGGCGCACCGCGGCTGATGGCCTCAAAAGCGAGACTGCCGCTGCCGGCAAAAATATCCAGCACATGCGCCTCTGACCAGACAAGGCCACGCGCCTCAAGCATGGAAAAGAGGGCTTCGCGCGTACGTCCCATGGCCGGCCGACAACTTGAACCCTTGGGGCTTTTCAGCTGCCTGCTGCGCAATCTTCCAGCGATGATGCGCATGGCCTACAACCTGGCAATGAGCCTGGCAAGATAGAATTCCATCTTGCCCATACTCTCTTCCAGTTCCTTCTGGTCCACCCAGGGCTTGTGCTCGATATCCTTGAGCTGATCCCGGAAAATCTGCCACTTGCGTTCCACTTCGCTGGCCAGGAAATTCCAGTTGACTCTGGGATAAGCCTCGGCACTGTGGGTAACACTGGCGGTGATGTCTGCGCCGTGCAGGGTCATCTCCTCCAGATATTCAGGGATGGTGGCATCAACGCCGAAACGGGCCTTGATCACCTCAGCCAGAGTGTGCTGAGCGTTTTCTTCACCGTGCACCAGCACCAGGTTGGTGTGGGGCTTGAGCAGCGGCGCAAGCCATGCAAGCAACTGCGACTGCCCGGCATGACCGGAGAAACCGTTGATGGTGAAAATCTTGGCCGCCACAGCGATATCTTCTCCGAAGAGCGTAATCTTTTTGGCCTGTTCCACGAGCTTGCGGCCCACGGTGCCTACAGCCTGATAGCCCACAAAGACTATGCTGGCGCCAGGCTTCCAGATATTGTGCCTGAGATGGTGCTTGATCCGGCCGGCATTGCACATCCCGGAAGCCGAAATAACAATGGCAGGACCGGTCATGGCATTGATGGCCTGGGATTCAGCGGCTGTCAGCGTATAACGCAGATTGGGCAGGGCAAAGATATCGTCTCCGGAAGCGAGGATACTTCGGGTCTTCTCATCAAAAAGATCACGATGTCGCGAAAAAATCTCAGAGGCCCGAATGGCAAGAGGACTGTCCACAAAAATCGGCAGATCATCAGGCAGCTTGCCCTCGCTGGCCAGCTGATGCAGGCAGCAGAGGATTTCCTGCGTACGCTCCACGGCAAAGGCCGGTATAATGATCTTTTCCTTCTTGGCATAGCTAAAAGCAATGGCCTCGGCCAATTCACCAATACTTGTGCTTTCGTTCTTATGATCTCTGTCACCGTAGGTGGACTCCATAAAGATGTAGTCCGCCGAAGGCGGGGTCTCGGATTCACGCACAATCAAGGCTCCCGGTCGACCAATGTCGCCGGAAAAAAGCAGGCTTGTGGTTTTCCCCTCTTCGCAGATCTCAAGACGCAGGGACGCTGATCCAAGAATGTGGCCTGCATCGTAGAAGGTCGCACGGATGCCAGCAGCCGGCTCGAGCTGCGTATGGTAGTCCACCGCCTGAAAAAGCGCATCCGTACGCTGCGCGTCTTCCTGGGTATAGAGCGGCTGCGGCGGTTCCCCAAGGCCACGGCGCTTAAACTTCTTCGCCTCGTTGAGGGCCTCCATCTCCTGGATATGCGCACTGTCAAGCAGCATGATGCCCAAAAGTTCGCGCGTAGCCCGGGTGCAGTAGATGGGTTGCTTAAAACCGTGACTGACCATCAGAGGCAGAAGACCTGAATGGTCAATATGCGCATGCGTGACCAAGATGAAATCAAGATCCTGCGGTCTGTAGGACTTCACCTCGCTGTTGCGCTCCTCAACGGCCTTATTGCCCTGATGCATGCCGCAGTCCACGGCAAAACGCCGGCCACAGGCCTCAATGACATAGCACGAACCGGTGACGGTGCGCGCGGCACCGAGAAATTGAATTTTCATCTAAAATTTCCCTAAGGCGGAAAGCCTGGTTTTTACGACAGGGAGGAGCCTCTGTCTTTTGTTCATTTCCGCCGCTTGATTTTGCTCTCCTCGCTACCCTGTTAAGGGCAGGCGCTATGCTGTCTCCCTTCTCGCGCATGGAAGGTACGGCAAAACGACATAGCAGGTTTCGCCGTAACGCTTGTCTTATGCTCTATCTTCACAGAGTTCTTCCTTCCGAGGCATCCCGAACTGTGTTCTGAACGTTACGTAAACGTCGTCCTCGAAGGACTTGGGCTGGTCCGCCGGCCATGGCGATCTGACTCTCTGTTCTTGCGGCTAACACTCGCCATCTCGTTTGGCAGAAAGCTCATATGGCAGAGAGAAAAAGCGTGGGTCTGCACGTCCAAGCCTAACGCGCTCTTCTTCCGTATCCCATGCTCAGACATTCTGTCAAACCATGACTTGTCCGAGCTATGACCGCCATCGTGCTCAGAGTTTCCGTCGCCTTTTGCCAACACTCTTGACGGAAGCCTACAGGCAAGATACATTAAACCAAATTAGGCTCAACTGATTGCTCTCGCAGAATGCCTTTGCGGTGTTCGAGCCAGAGTGTTCTGTTCTGCTTTTTTTTTCTTTTGTGAAGAACTTGTCACAGCGTGGTGCTGCGGCAGGAATTTTGGAGACTGTCTGTACAAAAGGACAATATCTATGAGGAACCGCACAAAACTGCTTCTGCTGGCGGCTATTGCTCTTGCTGGCGCAGCATGTCTTTTGTTCCGAGAGCCCAAAGGCCTGATGGCCGCTGATGCCCCGGAACATACAGAAAGCGGCGCACAAGCGGCAATGGTGCTTTTTCCCGCCAGTGACAAAACCAACAGCGGGGCAGTCGGCATGAAACCTGTGGTGTTCAACCACAAAATTCATGAAGGCAAAGTACAGGAATGCGAATCCTGTCATCACACGGGCGATCCCGTTCCCTGTACAACCTGTCACACGGTTGAGGGCAAGGCTGAAGGCAATTTTGTCAACCTTGAAAGGGCCATGCATGCCACCAACATTGCTCAGCGCAAAGGCCAGCGTACACCAGAGAGCTGTGTCAGCTGTCATGAAAAGATCTACGCTCAACGCGCCGAATGTGCCGGTTGTCACAATATTGTGAAGCCCACACGCAATGATCAGTGGTGTGCCGTTTGTCATACAGACATTCCGACCATGACGAAAGAACAGCTCGTTGAGGGCATCCAGGGCAAGCTCGACACAGAAGAGAATATCGCCCTTGCTCAGGCTGCTCTTGCTGCCAAAAAACCCGTTGACTACCTTGATCCCAAGCGGACAAAGTACCGCGTCGTCATTGATACGCTCAAAGACAAGTACGCCCCCAATGTCTTCAACCACCAAAGACATATTGTCTCTCTGAAACGTCACATCAAGGGCAATGCTCTTGCTGACGCCTTCCACTCCACACCAGAAGTCTTTTGTCAGACCTGCCACCATCACAGTCCGGCATCTCAGACGCCCTCCAAGTGTGTCAGCTGCCATACCCCCAGCATTGACAAGAAACATCCTGGTCGTCCTCCGCTCAAGGCTGCCTATCACCTGCAATGCATGGGCTGCCACGACGGCCAACTTGTCAAGCGGCCCAGGAAGACGGACTGCACGGCTTGTCATAAGCTTGCCACGGCACAGCAGGAGGAATCGAAATGAACCGCAGAAAATTTCTGACACTCCTTGGCAGTGCGGGCGTCGTTTCGGCTCTTGGCAATGCAGCCACCCCAAGTACTGCCGAAGCCAGCCATGTCTTCCCCTACTATCCTGATAGCTACGGTGTTCTGCACGACACAACCCGCTGCGTGGGTTGCCGCCGCTGCGAAGAAGCCTGTAATACCGTCAATGCTCTGCCCAAACCGGACAAGCCCTTTGACGATCTGAGCGTTTGCAATACCAAACGCCGCACTTCGGCCACACAGTGGACCGTGGTCAATAAGTACGAAATGAACGGTAAAGCCGTCTTCCGCAAGCTGCAGTGCTTCCATTGCCAGGATCCGGCCTGTGCCTCTGCCTGTTTTGCCAAATGTTTCCAGAAACAGCCGGACGGCAGCGTTACCTATAATGGCTCACAATGCGTGGGCTGTCGTTACTGCATGATCGCCTGCCCCTTCTATGCACCGGGCTTCGAATACAATCTGGCCTGGGATCCGCTGGTCAAGAAGTGCACCTTCTGCAAACCGCGTCTTGACAAGGGTGAACTGCCCGGCTGTGTGGAAGCCTGCCCCATGGAGGCTCTGACCTTCGGCCGACGTACGGATCTGATTAAAGTCGCCCGTGCCAGGATCGCCGACAACCCCGACAAATATCTCGATTATATCTACGGTGAACACGACGCCGGCGGTACTGCCTGGATGGTCTTGGCCCCTGCCAATCCCAAGGGACCCAAGATTCCGCCTGAGAATCCGGTGCTGGCAGGCCCCGAGCTCAAACAGCTTGGTTTGGACACGCACCTGGGCAATCAGCCCATGGGTGAGCTGACCTATGGCGCTCTGGGTACGGTCCCCATGATTGTCGCCTTCTGGCCCGTGCTCTTCGGCGGTGCCTATGGCATGACCAAACGTCGTGAGGCCATGCACAAGCAGGCTCAGGAGCAGACCAAACGCGAAGCCAGAGAAGACGTCCAGGCCGCCGTGGATGCCGCTGTGCGTAAGATTCAGGAAACCGAAGGCGAAGGCGCTGCAGATCGTGCCCGCAAGGCCATGGCCGAAGCCCTGAAGGCCCGCGAATCGGCTGGCAAACACGGGGAGGGTGCGTAAAATGGAAAATCACAGCATTGTCATTCCCACCAGGGAAAAAATGTTCAATATGGGGCCGCTGCTCAAACCGACCCTGGGTAATATCATTACCTGGATTATCCTGAGCGTTGGCCTGATCATTACCGTTGTCAGGTTCACTCAGGGCATCGGCTCTGTGGCCAATCTTGATGACAATCAGCCCTGGGGCATGTGGATCGGCTTCGATCTGCTCTGCGGCGTCTGTCTGGCAGCCGGTGGCTATTTCACCACAGTTGCCTGCTACGTCATGGGCATGAAACACTTTCATTCCGCAGCACGGCCTGCCGTACTCACGGCCTTCCTCGGCTACCTCTTCGTGGTCGTGGCCCTGCTCTACGACTTAGGTCATCCCCTGCGCCTACCCTTCATGTTCTTCTTCCCGGGCACAACGTCCGTGCTCTTTGAAGTCGGTCTGTGCGTGGCGACTTACCTGACCGTGCTCTTTGTGGAATTCTCGGTTGCACCCTGTGAATGGCTCTCCAACCGTTTCCCCTTTGTGCTCAAGTGGCGTACCTTCGTCAATAAGATCAATATTCTCCTGACCATCTTCGGTATGACCCTCTCCACACTGCATCAGTCTTCTCTGGGCAGCCTCTATCTGATCTGCCCCGGCAAGCTGCATCCTCTGTGGTATTCGCCCTTCCTGCCCATGTTCTTCTTCGTAAGCTCCATGGCTGCAGGTGCCTCCATGGTCATCATGGAAGGCTTCTTTGCCCATAAGGGCGCTCATGCCTATATGGACAAGACCCATCTGCGTGAAAGCGATACTGTCATCCTGAGCTTTGCCAAGGCGGCCTCCTTCATTCTCATGGCCTACTTCATGCTCAAGTTCATCGACATGCTCGTGCAGGCCAATTTCAGCTACCTCTTCACAGGTTACGGAGCCTGGTGGCTGGTAGAGATGTTCGGCTTTGTGCTGCTGCCGGCCCTGCTCTATGCCAAGGGTTCGCGTGAGGGCAATGTCAGACTCTGCCAGTACGCCTCCATGAACGCTGTGGCGGGTATTGTTCTGAACCGCTTCAATATCTGCATGATCGCCTTCAACTATCAGCTCCCAAGTGCGGAACGCTACTTCCCGAGCATCTGGGAGATCCTGATCTCTGTCTTTGTGGTGACCATGATCGTTACGGCCTACCGCTTCATCATCTACCACATGCCCATCCTTTATGAACATCCCAATTTCAAGGATGCCCATCACTAGGCCAGGAGACGAGCTATGGAATTCAACATCTTCTATGACTACTTTCTCTTCACCAAGAGTTTAGCCTATATCATGATGTTCTTCACGCTTCCCTACTATGTTTTCTACTGGAATACAGCACTGTATCCCTACGGAAAAAAGCGGAACAACACGCCTGAGTAGGCATAAGTCACGCGGGGCGGAGAGCCATCTCCGCCCCTGGAAATACCTATGTGTCTCGCCATTCCTGCACAAATCGAAGAGCTCCTTGACAATTCCATGGCACGTGTGCGTGTCGGCAATAGTCAGACCTTCATCACAGCCTCGCTGATGCTCTTGCCTGAAGCTGTGACCAAGGGTGATTATGTCATCGTGCATGCAGGTTTTGCCATTAACATTGTTCCCAAGGATGAAGCCAGGCAAACGCTGGCAGCACTCAAAGAATTCACCGATGCTGCCGTCGAGGCCTAGAGGCAGTCTCGCAGAGTTTTCCGCTGCAATGCCAAGAGCCCTCAGCAGATCTTGCTGCTGAGGGCTCTTTCTATTGCAAAAATCGCTTCCCCCTGCGTTCCGAGCCAAATAGAGGTCAAAAATCCGGGAAGCCCTTATTTGACGTGGGTTTAAGGGGTGTTCAATTTCCGGAAAATGCGTGGTAGAAAACGAGCAAAAGAGAAGTTATAGTGCTATTTTGACGTTTGATTGCCCATACAAAATTCTTGATACTCTGAAACGCTGTAATGAGTGACCCAATCTTCCCTTCATTCCTCCAAGCGATGCATTATTGAGCCTTGCATGAGGAGTAATTACAGAGAAGGATGACCAATATGGGGAAGAATGGTCTCCATCGCCTGCCCCAGAGCCAGAAGCTGCGCTTCAGAAAAGGCCTTGCCAATAATCTGCATGCCTACTGGCATGCCTGATGCCGTCTTGGCACAAGGCAGAGAAAGACCGGGAAGACCAGCAAGATTCAGCGAGAGGGTATAGGCGTCCATAAGATACATCTTCAGCGGATCATTGGCATGCTCTCCCAGGGGCCAGGCCGTCACAGGCGAAACCGGGCAAAGCAGCACATCGCAGTGCTCAAGAGCTGCAAGATACTCGTCACGGATAATGCGCCGAACCTGTGCGGCCTTCTTGTAATAGGCGTCATAATAGCCTGAAGAAAGCACAAAAGCGCCCAGCATGATACGACGGCGCACCTCCTGGCCGAAGCCCTCGCTGCGCGACTTGACATAGAGACTCTCCAGATCCGTGATGGCTTGCGCACGGTAACCGTAGCGGACGCCGTCATAGCGTGCAAGATTCGAGCTCGCTTCAGCCATGGCAATGATATAGTAGGTTGCTATGGCGGCATGGGTATGTGCCAAGGAGACATCTACACGCCGGGCTCCGGCCTCAAGCAAAAGCTTGAGCGTCGATTCACAGGCACTGGCAACATCAGAAGCCAGGCCTTCGCCATAGAACTCTTTGGGCAGACCAAAACGTACGCCTTTGAGTTGACCTGAGGCCAAAGCCTTTTGGTAATCTGGCACATCAAGCGGGGATGATGTGGCATCGCGATGATCATGACCGGCAATGACAGCAAGCACACGGGCACAGTCTGCCACAGAACGGGCCAGAGGACCGACCTGGTCAAGGGATGAACCATAGGCAATCACCCCATAGCGTGAAACGCGTCCATAGGTCGGCTTCATCCCCACACAACCGCACAAGGCTGCCGGCTGTCTGATGGATCCGCCCGTGTCCGTCCCAAGGGAAGCATAGCATTGTCCCGAGGCCACAGACACAGCACTGCCACCGGAAGAGCCGCCAGGAACCTTGTTCAAATCCCAGGGATTATGTGCCGCATGGTACGCTGAATTTTCCGTGGTGGAGCCCATGGCAAATTCATCCATATTGGCCTTGCCGAGGATGACAGCACCAGCCTGACGCAAACGCTCAACCACAAAAGCGTCATAGGGCGGCACAAAATGCTCAAGCATGCGCGATCCGGCCGTTGTGGTCAGACCCTTGGTCAGGATAACGTCCTTGACGGTCACGGGTACGCCCCAGAGAGGCTTGTTTGGGTCAGGTCCCTGCTCGTCAAGGACTTTGGCCTGAGCCAAAGCGCCTTCGTCGTCTATGGTCAGCATGGCGCCAAGCTTGGCTTCGGTAGCTTGCATGCGCTCAAGACAAAGCTTGGTCAGCTCAGTCGCACTCACCTCTTTTTTCTGCAAAAGAAGCGAGACATTCGAAAGCGTAGCGTACAAAAGGTCATTCATCGCATTTTCCCGTTTTCTAGACTATTTTCGGCACAATAAAATACTGTTCATCCGCCTTGGGCGCATTGGCCAATATTTCGGCATGGCTGCGTACGGCCTTAGCCTGATCCTCGCGTGTCCAGGCCTCATGGCTGACAGGACTGTAAAGAGGTTCTATGCCCCGCACATCCACTTCCTGCAAAACGTCCATATAGCCTAAAATTTCGGCAAACTGGCTGGCAAAAGTACCCTCTTCTTCAGAAGAAACCTCGAGCCGTGAGAGCTCCGCCATGTGCCGAACCTCTTGGGGACCGATTTTTGCCTCTTCACTCATGCAACACTCCTTAGGCTCTTTAAAAAATAACGTTTGCTTTTGCTGACAGATCGTGTTGTTCCAATTCTCACGACGGCGCAGCCACCTCAGAGCCGAGCTTGGCCTTAGGGATTGCTGCGCGTAGGCAGACGCAGCTTATGCGATGACTGGGGAACAGTATTGGGACTCTGACTTGGCAGCTGAGCTGGCGCAGACACCGGCTGCACTTCCCCTGTCACTTCAGGCTTTGGCTCTTCAGGTTCTGGAGGCAGCTTGGTCTCTTCCTCAGCGTTGCTGCTCTGCATGCGCAAGGCAGCATTCTGCTTACGCTGGGCGCGCATCTGATTGAAGAGCTGCACATCCATGGGTGCCACACCCTGTGCCGAAGCCCGGTAGATGACAAGCTTCTGATGCGCATGCCCTTGTCCGTCCCAGCTCATGGGGGCTACGATGCGCAAAATCGAGGCAGCCCGATTGGCTCGATCCTTAAGCTCAAGAGGGGAAAGCTGCTGAACATTGCCGAGATTCACAGCAAACTTCACAAAATCATACCCCAGTGCCAGCCAGAAATCGGGATTCTGACCAGCGAGAGCAGAAACACGGGCCTGAGCATTCCAGGCACCCGGGAAAACCGCCAGCTCATAGCGGCTGGGCTGAGCCAGTCGCTTGCCCTGGAGGCTTTGCTCCCAGAGCATGGTGCCAAGCAAAACCAGTCTGTCCTCGCCATGGTACATGAAGCTTGACAGCAAACCGTCCAGCGCACGCCAAGAAGCAGGCAAAAACACAGCTTCAAAAGCTGTCTGCGGCACTGGGGTGGCTGTGGAACCTTCTCCCTGCGAAATGGGATTGAGCAGAGGCTTGACCTGCTCGGCAAGATTAGCCTGGCCGGTATACAGTGCCTTCCGCAACGAAAGATTACGCTTGCGCACAGCGTCTTCAAAAAGCGCGACCATCTTCGTGCTGTAGGTATCGGTTGGCGCAAAAACGCCAAAGGAACGAATGCCGAGCTGATTGGTGGCAAAATTCAGCAAAGCATCCACCTGATCGGCCGGGCTTGGGAAAAAACGCCAGGCAAGACGGCCTTCATCGTTGCCGCTGAGATTATTGAGAAATGCAAAAACCCGATATTTGGCAAGTAAACCGGAAGATTTCAAGGTATTATAACTGGCCAGATCAAGCGGTCCACCGACGATCTTGAAGCTCTCAGGCAAAGCCGTAAGACGGCTTGTCCAGTCTTTGCTCTGCGTATCCACCAAAGCCAGACGCACTTTTATCCCATTTCGTTCCAGCTCCTGCACGGCAAGACGCGCACCCTGCAGAATGCGGCTGGCAAAAGTCGCATAAGGACCTGAGGCTGGCAAGGCAAGTGCCACAGAAGGTTCTCGGGCCAGCTGATCCGATTTTCTACCGATCAATGGCTCACAGGCGCAAAGCAGACAAAACATCAGAAGCAGGGCAAAACAGAACAGGGTTCTCATGTGGGAATACTGCATGGCAAAATCTCAAGAGTAAAAGGATCACGACGTTGTTAGGCCTCGATTCTTGTACTACAGCACAAGCCCACTGACAACAGCAGCCGGGGCGGCTTTGCCTACAAAAAAAGCGCCGTGTCCTGATTGCGAAATCGCAAAGAGGAACACGGCGCCCAAGTTTATCGCCAACTCGCTTATTTCTTCACTTCTGTGTAGTCAGCGTCAACCACGTCATCGTTGGGATTCTGAGGTCCAGCCTGTGAAGCTCCGGGCTGCTGACCGGGGCCGGCTTGGCCAGCACCTGCGCCATTTTGCTTATAAAGCTGCTCGGCAAGCTTATGACTTGATTCCGAAAGTTCCTTGGTGGCGTTCTTGATGGCTTCCACATCTTCGCCTTCCATGACCTTGCGCAGATCCTGAATTTTGCCTTCCACCGTGCTCTTCAGAGCGCCGTCAACCTTGTCGCCAAGATCGGAAATGGACTTTTCTGTGGCATAGATCAGGCTGTCGGCCTGGTTGCGGGCTTCAATGAGTTCCTGCTTCTTCTTGTCGTCACTGGCGTGCGCTTCAGCCTCACGCACAAGACGGTTGATCTCATCTTCAGAGAGACCGGAGGAAGCGGTGATCTTAATGGACTGTTCCTTACCGGTGCCCATATCCTTGGCCGAAACATTGACGATACCATTGGCGTCGATATCAAAGGTCACTTCAATCTGCGGTACGCCGCGGGGCGCCGGAGGAATGCCCGTAAGATCGAAACGGCCAAGCGTCATATTGTCCTGAGCCATGGGGCGTTCGCCCTGCAGAACATGAATGGAGACCGAAGGCTGATTGTCTGCAGCCGTGGTAAAGACATTGCTCTTGCGCGTGGGAATGGTGGTATTGCGCTCAATTAGCTTGGTGAAAACGCCGCCCATGGTTTCGATACCGAGAGAAAGAGGCGTCACGTCGAGCAGGAGCACGTCCTTGACGTCACCGGTTAAGATACCGCCCTGAATGGCCGCACCCATGGCCACCACTTCGTCAGGGTTGACGGAACGGTTGGGTTCCTTGCCGAAGAACTTGGCCACAGTCTGCTGCACGAGAGGCATACGCGTCATGCCGCCCACGAGAATGACTTCGTCAATCTGACCAGGCTCAAGGCCGGCATCGGCCAGCGCTTTGCGGCACGGCTCAATGGTGCGTTCAGCAAGATCACTGACCAGAGATTCCAGTTTGGCCCGAGAAATTTTCTGCATGAGGTGCTTAGGACCATTCTGATCTGCTGTGATAAAGGGCAGATTGACTTCGGCCTCCATGGAGGTCGAAAGGTCTTTCTTGGCCTTTTCCGCGGCTTCCTTCAGACGCTGCAGAGCCATGCTGTCCTTGGAGAGATCAATGCCGTTCTCTTTCTTGAATTCATCCACCAGATAGTGAATGACACGCTGGTCAAAATCTTCACCGCCGAGGAAGGTGTCACCATTGGTGGCACGCACTTCAACCACGTTGTCGCCCACCTCAAGGATGGAAATATCAAAGGTACCGCCGCCAAGGTCAAAGACAGCGATCTTTTCATTGGACTTTTTATCAGCGCCATAGGCCAGAGAAGCAGCTGTGGGCTCGTTGATGATACGCTTGACTTCAAGTCCAGCGATACGGCCGGCGTCCTTGGTCGCCTGACGCTGGGCGTCATTAAAGTAGGCCGGCACCGTGATAACGGCTTCGGTGACGGTTTCGCCAAGATAGGCTTCAGCGTCGCTTTTCAGCTTGGCCAGAACCATGGCTGAAACTTCAGGCGCGCTGTAGACGCGACCATCAACTTCAACACCGGCATCGTCATTGGCAGACTTGGCGATGATGTAGGGGGAATGCTCTTTCCAGCGATCCACTTCAGGGCTGGCAAATTTCCGGCCCATGAGACGCTTGATGGCAAAAATCGTCCGTTTGGGATTGGTCACAGCCTGACGCTTGGCGATATCGCCCACAAGGCGTTCTTTGTCAGTAAAGGCCACAACCGAAGGCGTGGTACGCCCTCCCTCAGGATTGGTGATGCATTTGGGGTCTTTCCCTTCCATGATATAGACACAGGAGTTGGTTGTGCCTAGGTCAATACCAATTATCTTTGACATACCTGCCGTCCTCCAAAATATATTGAATGTGTTTTTGTTGCGATTATTGGGGAAAAATACATCTATTGCCCGCTGGTTCTGCCTTAAGATAATGCAAACTTGGCCGCTGTCTACCCTTCAGTGCCATTTTTTTTGTCACGACAACAAAAAAAAACGCCTGAGCGAACAGGCGTCAAAGGAACGAGCAAGGTGGAACGACAGGCTTTACAGATGCTGACGGAACTGCAGGGATTGACGCAGGGTCTCGCGGTCCATGTACTTAACCTCGCTGCCAAGAGGCATGCCCTGAGCCAGACGACTGACAAGAACCTGGGGAAAACGCTCTTTAAGGATCTGCAAAAGCCAGGAAGTGGTTGTCTCGGCATCGGAGGTGGCACCAAGAGCGAGAATCAGTTCCTTGACCTCGCCTTCGGCAAGCCGCTTTAAAAGCGCTTCGATATGCAGTTTATCACCCGTTTTCTGCTCAAGAGGCACCAAGAGCCCCCCCAGAACCAGATACTGCCCCCGGTAAAAGCCTCCCTGATCAAGGGCCAGCATACTGTCCCATTCAGGTACCAGACAGAGTGTCGAACGCGTGCGCTGGGGATCACGGCAAATGGGACAGGGATCTTCCTGTGTCAAGCCGAAACAGCGTGAGCAAAGACATAAGCGGTCTCTCAGCTCAAAGATACTCTGCCCGAGCTTGCGCGTAGCCTTTTCAGGCCATTCCAGAAAGGTCATGGCCACGCGCATGGCTGACTTGGGTCCCAGACCTGGCAGTTTGGCCAGCTGCTTGACCAGATCGTTCAGGACTGTGGGAATTCGCTCATTGTCCATCTTAAAAGAAACTGGGCATTTTGATGCCACCAGTCAAAGAATTGATTTCGCGATCCATGGTCTCACGGGCAATGCGACCGGCTTCGTTGACCGCTGCCACAATGAGATCCTGCAGCATTTCCACATCGCCGTCGGCAAAAACCTTGGGATCAATCACCAGGCTTTTCAGCTCGGAACGGCCAGTGACCTCGGCTTTGACCATACCGCCGCCGCTTGAGGCCTCAAAGCTCTTGGCGGCCATTTCTTCCTGCATCTTGCTGATCTTGCGCTGCATGACCTGAGCTTGACGTAAAATATCATTCATATTGGGCATAGAAAATCCTTTTGCGTAATAAGGTTGTCAGCCGATCGTACGCAGCTCAAAGACTGTGGCAACGTTCGACAACGGCATCAAAAACGGTAAAGCACGCCTGCAATTCGTCACGCTTCTTCAATTGTTCTAAAAATTCCTGGGATGAACGAGCCTGCGGAGGCATGGCAATCTCAAGCGTGATGCCTGGATCGTGAAGGAAATCCCGTAAACCCTGAACAAAACGCTCTTTGCCGTGCTGAAGACGATCGTACTGCACCTGATAGCTCGGATTGATACGCACATGGCTGCCGAGCCGAAGAACATCGAGGCCCAGCAAATCGTGTTCAGCAAAATGTGTTGTGGCTTCGTCCTGCACCTGGTCAAGGTAGAAACGACAAAACGATGGCCAGTCAAGTGTGGTGATCAGGGCTCCTGCCGCAAAATCAGCATCCTCCAAGCCATCGTCGAGATCCTGTTCACTCTGCGTCTCTCGAGCCTTATTGCTCTCAGGCAGAGCTTGAGAAGCTTCCTGTGTCTGCTCCATTGCCTGCTTTTGCCGAGACGTTTCAGCCAAGTCTGCCTTTTGGACATGATCTTCTGCTGAGGACTTGCCTGAAAGAGCAAAATTCTGCTCCTCAAAGGATTCAGGCTGCATGGACGTAGCTTCAGACGGGGCAATGGTTACGCTCTCAAGCTCATCGCTGGGCTTGGCGTGCTCAGGCTCAGCCTGGATCTTGGGCTCAGGACTCACGTCTGCGGCCGTGGGCGCTGCCTGCGGTGGAGCTGCTTTTGGTGCATCTGGCTCGCTTGGCTTTGGTGTCGCTAAAGCTTCTCCTGGTTTCTCAGAGGACGCAGCTGGCTCAGCCTGGATCTTGGGCTCAAGGCCCGCGTCTGCGGCACTTGGCGCTGCCTGCGATGGAGCGGCTTTTGGTGCATCTGCCTCGCTTGGTTTTGGTGTCGCAAAAGATTCGCTTGCCTTCTCAGAGGACGCAGCTTTTGCAGCAGGGCCTGTATCTGCCGGGGTCGTCCTTGGCGCTTCCTGCAATGGAGCTGCTTTTGGCGCATCTGCCTGGGACGATCTGAACTGATCAAGCGGGACTTTTTCAAGAGGCAAGAGCCTTGGCAAAAGCGCAAGATTCAAAAGCAAGAGCTCCAGCGCCGAGGCAGGTTCCGTACTCAACACAACGCCGCGCTGACCGTCCAAGACCAGTTGCCAGGCCGCATGCAGATGAGCAGGAGAAAATTGACCGGCATGCGCCGAGAGAAAGGCCTGCTCGCCTGGCGAAAGCTGAAGCACGGTCAGGATCTGTGAGCCGGCTTGGGCGAACAAAAAAAGGCTGCGCAGATACTCGGCCAGTTCTCGCAGGAAAAAACCGATATCCACACCGCGCCGCAAAAGCCCCCGTGTCAGGGAGACAATGCCTGCACAGTCACCGGCATGCATGGCAAGAAAAAGCTGTTCAAAAAATTCTTGACCGGCAAGCCCCAGAACCTCACGGGTCACTTCCAGACTGAGCCGATCATTTCCCAGGGCGAGAGTCTGATCAAGCAGAGACATGCTGTCGCGCACACTGCCTTGAGCCCGTTTGGCAATCAGCCTGACTGCGTCTTCCTCATAGGGCAAGGCTTCTTTCTCAAGCACCCCAAAGAGATGCGCCGCAATCTCTTCTTCATTCAGATGTCGAAAGGTAAAATGCTGACAGCGGCTGACTATGGTCACCGGGAATTTATGCGCTTCCGTGGTGGCCATGATGAAAATGACCCGTGGTGGCGGCTCCTCAAGTGTCTTCAGCAAGGCATTGAAAGCTTGCGTGGTCAGCATATGGGCTTCATCAATGATGAAGATTTTATAGCGGCTTTCCATGGGCGCATAGCCCACAATTTCCTTCAACGAACGAATATGTTCGACCTTATTGTTGGAAGCGCCGTCGATCTCCACCACATCTACGTTGCTGCCCTGCATGATCTTCGTGCACTGCGCACATTCATTGCAGGGTTCACGCGCTGGACCCTTTTCACAGTTCAGGGCCTTGGCAAAAATCCTGGCGACCGTAGTTTTGCCGACGCCGCGCGTGCCGCTGAAGAGATAGGCACAAGCTGGCCGATCCTCGGCACAGGAACGGGAAAGCACAGCCTTGACCATTTCCTGACCAGCCACCTGCGCAAAGGTCTGCGGCCGGTAACGGGCGGCAAGAGCCAATTTCTTTGATACGCTATCCATCGGCAAAACCACGGTCTCAGAAGCAGCAATTACACGGAATAATGGGCCAGCCAGGCAGCATACTTGGGATTCTCACCCTTGACGATCTTGAAGAATTCCTGCTGCAGATGCTTGGTGACAGGACCGGCATGGCCTGCACCGATCTGGCGACGGTCCAGTTCCCGGATGGGGGTCAGTTCCGCAGCCGTGCCTGTGAAAAAGGCCTCATCAGCAATGTAGAACTCATCGCGGGTGAACTGCTGTTCTTCCACAGTATAGCCCAGATCACGAGCCAGGGTCATGATGCTGTCGCGGGTGATGCCGCCAAGAATGGAGGTCCAGGGAGTGGTCTTGATGATGCCGTTGCGCACGATAAAGACATTCTCACCGGTGGCTTCACTGACAAAACCGTTGGTATCAAGCATGATGGCTTCATCGTAGCCGTCTTCCTTGGCTTCGATCTTGGCCAGAATAGAATTGATATAGTTGCCAGCGGCCTTGGCTTTGGACATGCTCGTATTGACATGGCTGCGTGCAAAGGAACTGGTTTTCACGCGAATACCCTTTTCAAGCGCCTCTGCGCCAAGATAGGCTCCCCAGCTCCAGGCGGCAATAATGGTCTGAACGGGATTATTGCCCGGATAGACCCCCATCTCGCCATAACCCACAAAAGAAAGCGGACGGATATAGGCATCATGCATGCCATTGGCTTTCAAGGTCTCAAGAATCGCCTCAGAGAGCTGATCTACCGTATAAGGGATGTCCATACGGATAATCTTGCCCGAATTGATCAGTCTCTGGGCATGCTCCTTAAGACGGAAAACTGCCGAAGATCCATCGCTGCACTGATACGCGCGAATACCTTCAAAGACAGCACTACCATAGTGCAGAGAATGGGTAAGCACATGCACCTTGGCTTCAGACCAGGGCACGAGTTTGCCGTCCGACCAGATATACTTTGTCGCATCCATAGAATGCCTCCTTCGTGTCTGCGCCTGCAAAAATGGATTACGCCAGGACAATGCCCTCTGCCGAAAAACAGAGCACATCCTACAAGCCTTTTTGCCTGTCACGGAATATCCACAACGCTTTTTGCTGAATTAAAAAAAGTACTCAAATTCCGCAAAACTGACAAGTCTTGTCTCTGACCATGTTACGGCTGACGCATTTGAATCCTTCGGCTTCAGCCCCCTCGTCCCATCGAGGTCAAAAGAACATGCGCCACCTAGAGCTCTGGATCGGTGGGCACAGACTTCGCCCTCCCGGACCAATGAGATAACAGGTAGTTGGCAGGAGAAAAATCGTGTCAGGGTCTTCTGTAGAGTCGCCTCTTA
>JAGADH010000110.1 GCA_017613715.1 Desulfovibrio sp.
TATGAGGCTTTGCAAGTCTCTCCAAAGGGAAGATTTTTTCTGGCTTGAGTATAAGAACAAAAACATTGTCGTTTCCTATGATGTTTGCTTGGCTGCCTTGAGCTCTGACAACAATGGCGGGATGAGATGCTTTGCGGGAAGGCCTTGATGGGCATAAACAAAGCAAAAACCCCGTGGTTGCCCACGGGGTCTCCAAGGAGTGTTCGTCTTCGATTCGGCTTAGGCAGGCCAGATTGATAAACCAATGCGGTAGCCAAGCCAGGCCACGAAGTAGGCCAAAGCGGTATTGAAGATCATGCTAAAGAAGAGCCACTTCCAGCCCCCGGCTTCCTGCTTGATGACCACAAGCGCTACGAAACAGGGCGAGTAGAGCAGCACAAAGAGCATCAGAGAGAGGGCCGTGGCCTTGGACCAGTTGGGAGCTTCCTTTAAGCGGTCACTCAGGCTCTTGGTGGCTTCTTCATCTTCGGCGTCGTCGATTTCACCCAGTGACCAGGCAGTGCCCAGAGTACCGACAACCGCTTCCTTGGCGGCCACACCGGCAATCAGGGCGATATCGGTGCGCCAGTCGTAGCCCAGGGGGGCGAGCAGAGGCTCAATGGCCTTGCCCAGGCGTCCGGCCAGAGAGTATGCGAGTTCTTCTTCGCTCAGGAGATTTTGGGCGTCTGCCAGTGCTTCTTCGGCCTTGCTGCGTTCTTCTTCAGAGACGTTTGCGGCAAGACCATCAACCGCTTTCTGCGCTTCTTCCACCTTCTGCTCCAGGGGGCCGGAAAGGTTTTCGGGCAGTTCGGGGAATTTCATCATGGCCCAGAGCACGACGGAAATGGCCAGAAGAACCGTACCGGCCTTCTTGAGATACATCCAGGCCCGCTCCCAGCAGTGCAGAAGCACACTGAAGAGGGTGGGGAAGCGATAGGGTGGCAGTTCCATGACAAAGGGCGTTGGTTCGCCTTTGATAATGGTGGAACGCAGCACGCGGGCGACGACCAGGGCCATGATCCAGCCGATCAGGGTCAGGCTGAGCATGATCTTGGGGGCTTCCTCATTGCCGAAAAAGGCGGTGGAGAGCAGAAGGAAGACCGGCCATTTTGCACCGCAGGTCATATAGGGCAGTGTCAGAAGGGTGGCCAGCTTTTCCTTGCGGCTGCGCAGCGTCCGCGTAGCCATGGCGCCGGGAATGGCGCAGCCGCCGGCGATGCCGCCAGACACACAGTAGGGCATCACTGAGGCTCCGTGCAGCCCGAACATGCGGAAGACGCGGTCCATCATATAGGCCATGCGTGCCATATAGCCGCAGTCTTCCAGGAATGAGAGCAGCGAAAACATGATCACGATGAGCGGCACAAAGCTCAAGACGCCGCCCACACCATTGATGATACCATCGACAATCAGTGATTTCAGGGCACCGTCGTGCATAGTATCGCCAACCCAGTCACCCAGGGCCGCCAGGCCGTCTTCCACCCAACCCTGCGGGTATGCGCCGATCTCAATGGTGAACTGGTACATCAGATACAGCACGACCAGCATGATGATGGGACCGAACAAAATATTCGTCAAAACGGTGTCGAGTTTATCTGAAAAAGCCAGGCGATCCTTGTTGGGGTCCTGGGTCAGCACGCCATCGCCAAGAGCCCCGCGGATGAAACCGTAGCGGTGATCAGTGATCAGGCTTTCTGTATTGGTGCCCAGCGTGTTGCGGACGTGTTCAAAGGTCTCGTCGGCGATGGCCTGCAGTTTCGCAGTGGTAGCGGCATCGGACTTTTTGGCATCTTCGAGCATGTCCACATCACGTTCCATAATCTTGAGAGCCACATAATAAGGGTGGTACTTACCGGCGAGCAGTTTGGTTTTGCTGGCCAGATCCTCCATTTTTTTCAGGGCCTGATCCACATCGCTGCCATAGCTTAGTCTGAGTGGCTCACGCATGCCGCTATCAGCCTGGTTGACGGCCGCACCGAGCACTTCCTGTAGGCCCTGGCCGGAACGGGCGGTCATGGGCAGCACGGGGATCGACAGCGCTTGGGAAAGCTTTTCCATATTAATGGTAATCCCGCCGGCCTTGGCCTCATCCATCATATTGCATCCCAGCACAACAGGCATTCCCATTTCCAGCATCTGCACGGTGAGCAGCAGATTGCGCTCAAGGGCAGAGGCTTCGGCGATGTCGATGACGGCCTGGACATTGTTGGAAGACAGTTCACGGCGTGCCACGATTTCTTCCATGGAATAGGCCGTGAGAGAATAGGTTCCTGGCAGATCAACGAGCGTAATCCGTTTGTTCTCATAGGTGACCTCACCTTCTTTTCGGTCAACGGTCACTCCCGGATAGTTGCCCACATGCTGTCGGGCACCGGTATAGCCATTAAAAACTGTGGTTTTGCCGCAGTTGGGATTGCCAGCAAGGGCAATGCGTAGGGTTTTCTCTCCCTCTGCGCTCATGGCAAAGTCTTGGGAACTCACTTGAGACTCCTTACGGTTATGGACACACGCACAGACGCAAGTCTGGCAGAAAACAGCATGCGCAATGCCTTAGAGTGTTTCAACCTTAATATAATCGGCTTCGCTGTTGCGCAGGGAAATGGTTACGCCGGAAAGCCGAACAGCCACAGGATCCCTGAGCGGTGCTCTGCCAACAATGGAAATCATGGAGCCGGGAATAAGACCCATATCCCGGATACGCCGATTCATTTCTCCGTGCGCTTCTACGGAAAGAATTTTGGCTTTCTTGCCAAGCGGCAGGAGGCGCAGATTTATACATTTTCTTTCGTTCATTACGAACCTCTTAGAAATAGGTTGTCGAATAAAAAATAAATTAAAATTCAATTTTAATTTTGAGTCAAAAAAAACTCCCCCTTTCTGAGCTCTACAAGCAGAAACATCGTTGAATTTTCCATTTTAAAACGAAATGATAGGAACGAATAGTCAGCATTCTTTGCTCAAGCCAAAAGCAGCGTACAGAGAGGCTGAAAGACGCAAAAAAAGTCAAGAATTTCAATAAATACGAGATGTCGGTTTAAACCTTCGTGTAGGAAATCTCGGTTTCATGATGTGATAGATGCGGGCGCATCGCGTTGAGAGAAATGGCCAGCGTCGTCAGATTGTGCAGTACGGCGGATGTGCTTGCCGGAAGTACATTGAAGAGTCCTCCGAGCAGAAAGAGACTGTTGAGCATCAACGTGGCGGAGAAATTGGTCTGGATACGACGCATGGTTGAACGTGCAAGCCTGCGTGCAACGATCAGTCCGTGGAGATCTGGCCGCGTTAGCAGGACGTTGGCGACTTCTCGTGCGAGGTCTGTACCATCAATCATGGCGATACCCACAAGAGCCGTGGAAAGGGCCGGTGCGTCGTTGATCCCGTCACCCACCATAAGCACTTTGCAGCCCTGATCGGTGAGTTCTTTGACGATCTCGGCTTTATCCGCCGGCAGTACCTGGGCGCGAAATTCGCCGATGCCGGCGCGTTGGGCAATGGCCCTGGCTGTACGTTCGTCGTCGCCTGTGAGCATCACGACGCGCTTGAAGCCCTCTTCCCTGAGCATGGCAATCACGTCAACGGCTTCCTCCCTCAAGGGATCTTCAATAGCCAATATTCCCGCAAGCTTGCCGTCTTCGGCCATATAGAGCAGAGATCGACCAAGAGCGGCCTGCTCGGCGATTTCCCGGGAGAGCGGCGAAAGGTCAACGTGCTCGTCGCTTTCAATGTAGTGGCGGCTGCCCACAAGGAGACGTTTGCCGTGGAGCGATGAGGCCACGCCGTGGGCGACGATATACTCCACCTGGGCGTGTTCCTCCTCGTGGACCAGGTTTTCCTTAAGCGCTCTTTTAACCACAGCCCGGGCCACGGGATGCGGAAAATGCTCTTCGAGGCAGGCCATGATGCGCAGCACTTCTTCACGGTTGTGACCCTGGGTCGGAATGACTTCGGCGACCACGGGGCTGGCATTGGTCAAGGTTCCGGTCTTGTCAAAAACAATGGTGTCGGCATCGTTCAGAGCTTCTAGGTAGCGTCCGCCCTTGATGACCATGCCCAGGCGTGTGCCTTCGCGCATGGAAGCGAGAACCGCCAGGGGCGTTGCAAGCTTGAGGGCACAGGAATAGTCGACAAGCAGAACAGATGCCGCACGCATGAAATTGCGGGTGAGCAGATAGACAAGGCCGGCAAGGCCGAAGGTGAAGGGCACGGCGATATCCGAAAGGCGTTCGCTTCTGCTCTGAATTCCTGCCTTGAGGGCCTCGGATTCTTCAATGAAGGTCGCCACCTGCCTGAAGCGCGTATCGTCACCGACATTGGTGACTTTGATGACAATTTCGCCTTCCTCAACCACAGTGCCCGCAAAAACCGCTCCGCCAGCTTCACGTTTGACTCCAATGGGTTCGCCGGTCATCGAAGATTGGTTGATCACAGCCACGCCGTCATCCACTATGCCATCGACAGGAATGGATGAGCCAGCGCGTACCACCACCTTGTCACCCCTCCTGATTTTGCCAAGGGGGGTTGCGACTTCCGTTCCGTTGACTTTGCGCCAGACCGTATGCACGTTTAAAGTCAGGCTTTCGGCCAGAGACTCCAAGGAATGGCGCTTGGTCCAGTCAGCCAGGACGTCGCCAAGACCCAAAAGGAGCGTGAGCATGGAAACTGTGCGGTAATCGCGCATATAGAGTGAAGAGGCAATTGCCGCGGCATCAAGAACTTCCACGCAGAGCCTGCCCTGAAACAGCGCGCGCAGGCCTTTCAACAGGAAGGGAATGGCGCTTATGCTCGCAGAGATCAGGCGCAGGGTGGGCGAAAGGAAGGGCCGGATGAAGAAATAGCGGATCAGGGGAAAAAAGCCACCCAGAACGGGGCCTGGAGTGACCTCCTTGCCTGCGAGTTTTTTCATGGCCGGAAGCTTCTCGTTTGCCGCAAGGAGTTTGAGCGCCCTGGTGCGACTTTTTGGCCCGTCGTAGAAGATGAGCAGAGAGCCGACCCTGGGATTGGCCTGAGCTTTGGATATGCCAGGGATGCCCAGAAGTTTTTGCACGAGATCTTCTGCCGCTGCCGCCGGCAGGGAAGTGTTAGCGCGAATGCGCATCCTGCCATCATTCTTGCTGGTGAGACCTTTCAGTTCGTGAACAAGGTAAAAGGCCATTTCTTCTCCCGGATTGCAAAAGCATTGGTTCTCTAGGCGGGTATTGCGTTTTGCGATGCCGCACTGGGTTTACGGAAGGAAGTCAATGCTCTGATCAACGAAGCGCATATGTCCCAACTCCACTGCTCTGCCGCATAGAGATCCATACGTTTCACCGTCAGATTAAAGAAAAATGCCTGAACAGGCTCAATGTTTCGGTAATTGCTGGATGCGGGCTTAGGCCTTTTCGCCAGCGGCCTCAGTCTTCCGCTTGTCAGACTTCTGTCTGGCTGCAGCAGCGATATCTTCGAGATCTTCCTTCATGGCTTCTAGTTTCCCGGCAAGAGCATCTTTCACATCCAATCCCCGGCTTATCAGATCCGAGGCAACAGGACGAAAATCCAGTTTACCCTTGCTCAGGGCCACGACACTCAATGCACCCAGAGCCATACCGGCGACCAAAAACAATCCGCATTTCAAGCCATCATTCATGGTGATTCTCCGATGAAAACGTTGCAGGAAAAGAATGCCTCCTAGAGGCGCATAATCATCAAAGAGAAAACTGCCAAGCAGTTCTCTCAACTATCTCCGCAGTTTATGCGGACAAGGCCATTAGAAAGAGTAGTTGAATGTCAGCTGCGCTCTCCAGGCATCATGTTTGCTGAAGCTGTCGCCGTCAGCATATCCATGCTTCGTCCAGCTGCGTGCCCAGGTGTCGCGATCCATCATGTTCACGATGTAGCCGAGGTCTAGATTGACAGCCAGGTTCTCGTAAATTTGATAGGTGCTGTCGAGATTGAATTCCAGAAGACCGTCATTGGTTGTCAGATAGGGACCATCAAAGGTTTCTTCCATGGCTGCGCCGGAGTAGCCCACATATTTGACCATGTCAGTGCTGTTGGTACCGCCCCAGTAGGCAATACGGAAGGTGTGGGAGAGATCTTCCACAAATGACATGTCGCGGATCTGCAGACCAATGCCCCAGGTTCCGGCATAGGTCATATTCTTCTCATAGAAAGAACCCTTTGCACCCGAAAGCGTTGCGCAGCGGTAAACAGATCGTTTTTCTGATCATTGGTGGTAAGTTCGGCGTTACCAAGGCCAAAACCGACGAGCCATTCACCTGAAGCTTTGAAGTCAATGGCCTGTGCACCAGTGGTTGCTCCAAAGAGCATGCCAGCTGCCAAAAGCGCCACCATGCACTGTTTTTTGAAGCGTTTGACAAGATTTGTCGAAGACATATGGGCTCCTTCTTAGGTATGTTTAGCCAAGCTTGTTCAGAGCCTGACTTAGATTTGAAGCTCAAGAAAACGACTTTGCTTTTTGTACTTAAGGGTACAAAAAAATGCAGATTTTCCATTGCACAGAGGTCTTTTTCTTTGCCTTGGAGCTATTTGATCTGTCGCGATTTGGATTTGCAGTTCTTACCACAACCGCAGCCGCAGTCGCATTGGCCAGAGTGAATATTGGCATAGATGCGGCAGATGAAAAAAATAATAGCGCAAGTGACAATGAGAAAAACCAGAACACTGTCCAAAGACATAGCGAAGATCCTTACCGCCTGAAACAGCAAGAACCTATTTCAAGCTGGCTGTTAAAGTTTGCTTGGTATCTCTATTTTTTATCACATACGCCATAGAGATCGTGGGGGCTGAGAGAGAAAGACGGCATTGCTAGTAAAGTCTTTTGTCCGCTTTTCACTGTCGTGATCGGAGATTTCTTCTTCGGTATGACGCAGGACAGTTGCTGGTGATGTCGAAAGGGGATGAGGTCTTTCCGTATGCGGGCCTAGGCCTCTTCGCCGGCGATCTCAGATTCCGTTCGTTCAGACTCCTGTCCGGCTACAGCAATCAGATCCGAGCCAAGAGGACAAAACCCATTTTTCTTTTGCTGGCGGCCACGCTGTCCCCAGAGATATGCCAGCAAGCAAAAACAAACCGCACTGCAAAGCGTCATTCATAGTGGTTTGCATTGCGGGTAAAAGGATTAAGTTTTTCTTCCGTGTTGTCAAGGAAAAAGAAAACGAAATTCAAAATTGAAATTCTCCTTTTTCCTCTCTCCTTTTCCTGTTTATCTTGCAGACGTGCGTTTACAGTATCCTATAGATTCTCGATAACAGCCCGAGCGAATGACTCAACGGCATCGGGAGCAGCCGTCGCATCGCCTTCTATCTTAAGGCCGTCGGCTATCACGACTGCGCCAAGATCCTTGGCACGCGATTCTATGGCATCCACTGCACCACAAAAATGGGGATATGACTGATCGCCGGAAGCGAAAGCTGCAATTTTGCGACCGGAAAGCCCAATCCTGTCAAACGACTCGTACAGGGGCAGGAAGTCATCCTGCATTTCCAATTCATCCTCACCCCAGGCCGAGCAGCCCAGAAGGGCCGCATCATATCCCTCCATCAAGTTTTCGGGGCTCACATTCGCCGCATCCTTCACATCTGCTTCATGCCCAGCAGTGCGGATCAGCTCGCCGATCTTTTCAGCTATGCTTTGCGTGTTGCCTGTGCTGGAACCATAAACAATCAGAACCTTGCTCATTTCTTTGCTCCTTCTGATAATTGGTTGATATTTGGTTCAATGCTGATGATGACCGCAGGTGCAATGGGCGCAATTCCCTTTGCATGCATGCATTTTTCCGCCGATTCGCTCGTACCCGGCATTATTGGCGACGAGGATCCTGTTGCCATTGATGGCGAGGTCAAAACCAAGGGTTCCCTTGAAAAACAATACCCTGGCAACCTTCAAGGAAAAGCGTGACGGCTTCAAGCGGTTCATCCGCTATCTGGAACAGACCACCGGACTGTCACCTGACGATCCTGTGGGATCTTTCGACAGAAAACAGTCCCGCCGCTACCTGGCATGGCAGCATGACCAGCGCGGTCCCAACTGTTCAAACAAAGACCGCAAGGTATTGACTACGGCCTGGAAGTGGGGATTTTCCTACATGGACAATTTCCCCATGGACAGGCCGGATCCGTTTCTTTCCTGCCCACGCTATGCCGAAAAACGCTGCCCACGGAACATTCCTCCTGAAGAAGACTTCTGGAAGATGTATGAGGCAGCCTATGAGCGGGAAAAAGCCCTGTTGACCTGCTTCCTGAATCTTGCGGCCCGCAAGGGAGAACTGCTCAAGCTGACGTGGGAGGATGTGGATTTTCAGCGCGGCACGGTGGTTCTGACCACCCGCAAGACTCGTACCGGCACGGTGAAACGTGACGAGATGCCCATGAACGAGGATGTGCGGCAGACCATGCTTTGGCTGTCAGAATCGGGAGGGCACAAGCAACCATGTCTTTACCTGCGCCATAGAGGGTTTTCGCGGGAAGCCGTACAAGTCCGCGGCTCATGTCATGGAGAGGCTCTGCGAAAGGGCGGGTGTGAAAGCTTTGGCTTTCACGCCATCCGTCATCTTGCGGCTACCATTCTTGCCCAGGAGGGCAAGAGCCTGTTCGCCATCCAGCATGTCCTGCGGCATGAAAAGTAGACTACGACGGACCGCTACCTGCACAGCCTGGGAGCGTTCATAGAAGTGTCCGATGCGCTTGGCGCTCTGGCAAGCCGTGGTCCGGCTCATCGGCAGTGCCTTCCTTCCTCTTCTCAGATTCTCCCTTTGCCTGCGGCTGAGGAAAAAAGTGAGAGTGATTTAGGCGCGGCATGCGGGGTTGGTTTGCCGCAGGGAGACAATGGGTCTTTGTGCGGCAGGAGGGCGGTTGAGGAAAAAACGGCATAAAAAAAGGCCGCACAAAGTGCGACCTTTTTCAAAACTAACCCCCGGGCCTAACCCCCCGGGGTGATAAGGCAACGAGTTACTCGTAACCTATTGGAATCCGCACTTGGCTCCCGACCAGGGCGCGGAAGCGGCGCGGCTGTTTTCTGGCATATCGCTTGCTGGAGAACACGAAGCGGCTTGACGTTAGTCGCTTAAAAGCTACTATCTCGTTATGGAAATTGTCCACTACATCAAGCAGGACGGTGAAGACCCGTTCCAGAAATGGCTGGATGGGCTCAAGGATATGCGTGCGCGTATCGCAATACTGCGCCGCATAGACCGTGCCGCGCTCGGCAACTTTGGCGATCATAATCCATGCCGGAAAGGCGTGTCTGAAATGCGGATAGATATGGGACCGGGCTACCGCGTCTATTATTTTCAGTATGGGCAGACAATCGTCGTTCTGCTTACGGCGGCGAGAAGCACGGGCAGGACAAGGATATAGATATGGCAATTGCCTACAGAAATGATTTTTTGCAGCGGTTGCGCGAGGAGTGATTGCAATGGGTACTCCGTATATTTCTCATGATGAGGCTACATTGGAGAGCTTCCGCAACAACCCTTCTTTTGCGGCAGAATACCTCAATTCCGTACTTGAAGATGGCGACCAACAGGAAATCATGCTTGCGATTCGTCGCCTTGCAGATGCCTTTGGCATGACAGAGGTCGCTAATGCCGCGGGATTGAACCCTAAAACCTTATACAGAACATTATCTCCTACCGGAAATCCACAACTCCGCAGCCTCCAGTCAATTCTTGGGGCCATGGGAATGCGTTTGGCCGTCACACCTGTTGTCCAGCAATAAGAATACTCAAAAAGAGAAGCTATGGCGTTGACGACAATAACGGTAAAAGATGGTCAGCGGTCGACTAAGGAACAGCTTGAGGAAGTGCGCAATGCTGTCAGGCTTGCGCCTACGGTTGACCCTGATTGCCCGCCTTCTTCTCCGGCTGCCCTGGCAGAGTTCGCTGAAAAGGCGCGTTCCCTGCGAAATGGACGGACATTGAAAGCCTGTTGATTGCCTGTGGTGCTGAAATTAGCGAAGGACGCGACTCTCGTGTCCGAGTTGAGCTAAACGGCGTACTGGCAACCTTTCATCGTCCGCATCCGCAGCCTGTTACCGATAAAGGTGCGGTTAAATCTGTCAGACGGTTTCTTGCCAATGCCGGAGTACTACCATGAGCATGCTTACTTACAACCTGAAATCGAACTTTTTTATAATCGAATGTATATCACAGATATAAAAAAGACAACAATATAATACTAACATTTTCATAAAAATGTTATCGCTTTAATATTGCTTATATCCAAATTTATTGCTTATTGTCTTGATATATCGATATATTTTACAGAATTAAGCAACTCATCTTCATTGCAGTCAACTTTAGATAATATTTCTTTTTGAAGTGCGTTTAAACAATAAACTGACATCCAAGCGTCTTTTTTAGATTGTATTGAAGGGCAAACTTAATGTTTTGAAGATGATCTTTGGAATTATTCAAATCAGCTGACATTGGAATTCTCATAATTTATTAATTTATTTAATACTATCAAGTTATTAAAGATTATAGTATCTTTGTTTCAAATATTTGATCTCTTCGTATTACTTCTGAAAAAGTTTCTTCAAATGAGCTTTTTTCAAAAGGGCATTTCTTTCTTTCCTGAGACGCTGTTCTTCAGCCCTGAGCTTTTTATTCTCATTGATAAGTTGCTTTGATTCTTTGACAAGATTGTCGTGCTCTTCTTTAAGATTTATTAGTTTTTGTTGAAATAATCTACATAACTTTAGTAGAACTTTTTTAGCTTCATCTTTCTTAACAGGATCAATTTTACCAGAAACACCATTTGATTTTTCAAATTCTATTATAGCATCGTAGTTATCAACAAAATATGCAAAAAGTTCTTTTTCATTATCGCTAAAATGATCTTCAAACATTTGAAAAACATGTTTAGTACTTTGAAGAGGATCTAAGAAATCTTTGAAATTATCTTGCATTGGAGTTCTCCTTTTTTATTTATCATTTGATCAAGTACTATTAAGCTGCATCTCAAGTGTATAAAGTTGTTTAATACTTAACTTATCTTTTTGTCTTAGATTTCTTGTGCGATTTATTTTTATCAGACTTTGTTTCAAACCTTTTAGATTATTAGTATCATTGTGCATAATATAATATAGCTTTTTAAGTACAATAATAGCTTCAGGTCGAAAAATAGGTCTACCAACTGAGTGAATACCTTTGGTTCTAAATTCTTTCAATTTAAGCTTTTCGTTTTCAATAAAAGCAGCAAAAATTTCTTTTTCCTAATCGGTAAAAAGATGCTCATGTTCATGAAAGTCACGTTGGAATTTTTGAATAATTTCTGATGAATCATTGAAATCAACTGGCATAGGAGTTCTCCATTTTGGTGATTCTGGCAGGAACGGAAGTGCGATTGTACCTCAGATGAAGACAGGTGCCAAGGACTCAATTGCCCGTCAGGTGGTGATAGCTCTGTAGTAGTGTTGTAGTGATGCTTCAAACGATCACCAATAACAGTGTAGTCCATCTGTAGTGTAGCGATGCTATGCCAAGGATTGAATAATTTGATGTGGTGTAGTTGTGAGAGTGGGTGATGTGGGAGTGATCATAATTATTTAAATTTTTCAAAAAACAAATTAATTGATGACAGCGACTGCTATGCACAAATACCAAATATAATATTTATAAAAGAATGCCAATTTAAATTTATTTAAGAGGATTAACATTATATGGGTTTTGCAATTGCTGGAATATTTGGGGTTGAATTGATAGGATTATTTGTACAGATGTTATTGGGTGCGCTTGGTGATGATTAATAATATTACCTAAAATATGCCATCGCAACCATTAAATATAAGTATAAATTCTATGAACTTTATAGAAAAATTTAAATCAATTACCAAAGGTAATGTCAAGTAAAGTGTGTAAATTGAGTTAGGGAGTGTTAGTGGGTGCTAGGTGGTGGTAACCTACAAACCGATTATTACGTGAGAGCAGCTTGTATAAGCAGCAAAGAGTGTGTAGAGCCATAAAATTTTGCTTCAGATTGGCCAAATTTGAAACAAACCGACCTTGGACGAGTATGAACGGGAAAAACTGCAAAAGCGAATTTTGAGGCATTTACAGCTATCCACAAGCGTGTCAAACAAAATCGGTGATTATCAAGCCTCTCATGCTCGTGGTTCGTTTGGCAATCGTTGGAGGCAGCTGAGATATCGAAATTTTCCACGAGATTGCCTAAATTTGAACGAAACGACCTTCCGACGAATGACTTGCAAAAGCTGCTAAAACGAAAATTTGGGGCATTTAGACGTATTCCTGGCTGTGTCGCTGAAAAAGACTGATCTGGAGCGGCTTTCAACGTGCATACCAGCTAGCTGTTTGAGATGGGGCTTGCAAGGTCAAGCAATTCAACAAAAAAGGCTCTCCAGCAGTATTTGCATCCCAAGCTGCTCATCCTTGATGAATGGCTTTTGGTCAAGTGTCCTCCAGAGGCTCAGTACGACCTTATGGAGCTCATTCATTACCGAACTAAGTCGTCGTCAACGATCTTTTGCTCTCAATTTCATGTTGAGGGGTGGTATAATCAGCTAGGAGGAGCTTCTCCTTTGGCAGACGCCATCA
>JAGADH010000111.1 GCA_017613715.1 Desulfovibrio sp.
CTTTTCGCCATTGTCCTTGACAGCGGTCACCTGCCCTAAAAGCACACAGGCTTCAGCCATGACGTATCTGCCGGGTTCCACGAGAAAGCGTCCCTGATAGTCATGGGCACTTGCCCACTGCGAAAGCTTTTCATGCAGAGCATGACCCAGAGCTGACATATCCAGAGGGGCTTCACCTGCGTGTTTGTGGTAGGGGATACCAAAGCCTCCGCCGAAATCGATGACGGTCAGCTCCTGGCGGATAGCGTCAGGCAGGCGGTTGGCTAGATCAAGCAGGACTGAGACAGCCGCAAGATAGCCATCAGGCTGCATGAAGAGCGAGCCGATGTGCTGATTGATGCCGGCAAGCGTCAGATGGTATTTTTTGAGAAGGGCCAGCACAGCGTCGAGTTTTTCCGGAATGATGCCGAATTTTGTGGCTTTGCCGGCGGTAATGACTTTTTCGCTGTGGCCGGCGCCAATGCCGGGATTAAAGCGCACCATAACGCGCCCACCGGGATTGAGGCGGCCCAGCTGCTCAAGTTGCGAGAGCGAGTCAACGCTGACGAGCAGACCGTGTGCCAAGGCATTGGCCATTTCCGTGGCGGAATTATTGTTGGAGATATAGAGTATTTCGTCAGGTGTGAAGCCTGCGAGCAGATCCAGGTGCAGCTCACCTGGGCTCATGGCGTCGACCACGAGACCTTCTTCGTGTAAGATCTTCAGGAGGCAGGGATTGGCGTTGGCCTTGACTGAGTAATTGACGGCAAAACCAGGGAGAGAGGAGAGTGCGCGCAAGCTGCGGCAGTTCTCTCTGAGGATTTTTTCGTTATAGATATAGAGAGGTGTGCCGAAGGCTTGTGCCAGAGTGTGAGGATTGGTGTTCCCGAAAAAATGGACTGAATCCGTATATGGGGAAAATGTCATTGCGACCTCCGTGGCAAAAAAGTCGAGCATACATTATCTTTTTATGCTAGTTCTCTGTCAAGGAATTTTGTGATAGCGATATCGTTGGCGATAAAAACAATGAGAGATTAGCAACGGAGGCTATTTCAATGGGGACAATAGTACAGACTGGTAGCAACGTTACTGTTCACTACACAGGAACCTTGGAGGATGGGACGGTTTTTGACTCATCCCGCGGTCGCGAGCCCCTTGTTTTTGAGCAGGGCAAAGGTATGCTCATCAAGGGTTTTGAGAATGCCGTGGAGGGGCGTGCCGCCGGTGAAACCGTGACAGTGACCATCCCACCGGCTGAGGCCTACGGCGAATACGATCCAAGGCAGATTTTTTCTGTGGCTAAGGCACAGGTGCCGGACTCAATCCCTCTTGAAATTGGCACAAAATTGCAGTTATCGAGTGAAAAAGGTGTCTTATTTGTGACAATTAGTGATATTACTGATGAAGAAGTGACCCTGGATGGTAACCATGAATTAGCCGGAAAAACATTGACGTTTGAAATTGAAATACTCTCTGTTTCTTAAAATTTATATGTAAAAATATATCTTATAAGTTGATGGATTAAGGGTGGTAGTACATTATTTTATAAAGTTATTTCCGAAGTCATGTTTTGAAAAGCAAGGCCGCCAAATACTGAAAATGTTTATGGGAGGTGGATTGATGTGATGAGGCCTTTGTGAAGTTGAGAAGCTTATCTGTTTGATGCGAGCTTAGCTCGAGGTGAGCATCTTCGGGTGTGGCGTGGAACGGTTTTTGATAGCTCTGAGAGCTTTATGTGGGACGGTCAGTGGTATTTTGAAACCTCTTGACCGTTTCATTTTTGCATAGTATTTTCTATAAAGAGCTTTCAGGAAAGTAGACTTTGGTCGTAAGAGTTTCTGAGCTACGTTACTGCGTAGAGCAGTTTTTTTGCGAGTAGGTGGAGTGCCTATGTTGACAGACTGGGCGAAGACAACGGTGGATGGAAAACCTGGCATTTCTGTTCGGCAACACTGTCATGCGGTGAAATGTGTTGCTAACGAATTGCTGAATCGTTTTCCCCTTTTTTTTAAGTCTACAGCGATTGATCGCAAAAGCCTTCTTTTTCTTGCATCCTCACATGACGTTGGGAAAATTTCTTTAGATTTTCTACAAAATTGCCACGCTTGGCTTGTCAAAGAGGATTTACTTGCAAAATATGAGAGTGGATGGTCGACAATCTTTAAACGCTGGCATCCTGAAATTTCTCAAAAGAGTTTACTAGATTTTTTAGTCGGTCACGGCCATGATTTTGAAACGACATATTATTGGGCTGCTGTGGTTGGTGCTCACCATGGACGTGTATTGGCGCGAAGTGCACCACGACCTTACACAACAAGGGTAGATGATGGCCTTGAGGATGAGCGACAGCGATGTCTTTTGGAATTCTGGCAGGAGTGCGAAGAGCCTTCTTTGCCGAAAGTCAGTTGCAATGATCCTTGTCTATGGAGTGTAGCCGGCTTGATTACTCTGGCCGACTGGATTGGTTCCGATGAAGAGTTTTTTCCTGCAGACAAGTCTCTTTCTGACGATGAATTGCAAGGTCAGGCAAGGGAAGCTGTGACAAGAATTGGCCTTGGCATGCCGAATGTTCGGAAAGGTCTTTCATTTGAAGAACTTTTCTCCAATATGACTCCGTATCCCATGCAGCTTGCCTGTCAGGAGGCCATTGCTGGTCCTGGCATCTATGTGCTAGAGGCGCCTATGGGAATGGGTAAAACAGAGGCTGCACTTTTGGCCGCGTATACATTATTGCAACGAGGATTAGCCCAAGGGATATATTTTGCTTTGCCCACACAGGCCACGAGCAATCGTATGTTCGCACGAATGCAAGGTTTTGCCTCAATCATTTGCCCGGATGCTGTTCCAGCGCAGTTGATCCACGGTAACGCTTGGCTTTGTGATGATTTGAAGGCTCTTGTGATTCCTGGTTCTGACGATGCCCCTAAAGATCAACAGCGTCCGGAGCCAGATGCTTTATGGTTCAATACGTCACGCAGAGCACTCTTTGCTCCGTTTGGTGTGGGTACCATAGACCAGGTGCTGCTTGCTGTTTTGGCAGTCAAGCATTTTCCTCTAAGGCGTTTTGCTTTGTTTGGAAAAGTAGTGATCCTGGATGAAGTGCACACGTATGACATCTATACAGGCAGGCTTATTCAAGGTCTTTGTAGAGAACTGGAACAGCTCGGTTGCACGGTCATCATTCTTTCGGCAACCCTCTCGGCAGCAGTTCGCAAATCTCTTATTGAAGATGACATTGACGACGACGAGGAACACGCTCCGTATCCAAGGTTAACAGGATACTCACAAGGAGCCTTCTTACGTCCAAGGACTCCTCCAGCTCCACCAGACAAAGACATTGAGATCTGGCACGCTGCACAATCGGATGCAGAGCAAAGAGCTTGTGATTTGGCTAAAAAAGGGGCTCAGATCCTTTGGGTTTGTGATACCGTGCAAAGTGCCCAGGAAACATTCCTCA
>JAGADH010000112.1 GCA_017613715.1 Desulfovibrio sp.
CATCGCAAAAAGAAGCCGGCCGCTGCGCCCGCCCTCTCTGCGCAGCCTTTCGACCGCTGCCCAGGGCACGGCATAAAGCGCGGCTTCCGCCAAAGAACATGTGAAAGAGGCCAGCACGGCCAGGCCGACGGCAAGAACTAGCGTAACCATGACGATTCCCTTGAAAAAATGATACAGATAATTACTCGTGGTCTATTTTAACCCAAGGCAGCCAGGACTGGCAATGCGCCCGGGCCGAGATCTGAAAGGCAGCCAGTGAGGTGTCAAAATAAGCGAACAAATCAAAATAGATATGATTTCAGCTAGATAACTGTGATTGTATGTTTCGTTTTGGCTTTTGACTTGACATAGCCAGCATGATGAGATAAATTAAGAACGTTGACGCGGGGTAGAGCAGTTCGGTAGCTCGTCGGGCTCATAACCCGGAGGCCGCAGGTTCAAATCCTGCCCCCGCAACCAGATATTTGAGACGCTTATGGCTATACCATAAGCGTTTTTTTTTTGGCTTTGATCAGACAATTGTTTTGGGGGAAGAACCAGGCGTTAGATTTCAGCTCGTTTGGGGTGGTATTTTTGGCTCATTGTTGGGATTACTGGCAGGAGGCACAATATCCGCATCTACGATATCATCCGAGCTGTCAGTCTGCTCTGACTGGGGCAGGGCTGTCTGTTGACCAGACGCCAGAGAATGTTGCATGGCTGCGAGGTCTTGCATGGGAATGGAGAGCGCATCCTTGTCGGTGATGACAATGCCTGTTTTTTCAAAAATCTGCATGCGATAGGCGTATTCCCTTTCCATGCGATTATGCCGTGCAAGAAAGACAAGGCGGGCTATGTAGCAGATGATCAGAAAAACCGTGGCACTGCCGAGAATCCAGGGAATATAGGGCCTGAGGGTACCAAGTGCTGTGTCGAGGAAGAAGAGCACACCGCCAAGAGCCAGAAGTCCCAGGAGAATGACAATAACAGGGGCATTGCTGACCACCGAGTAGAACATTTCGATGTTTTTGGGAATGGCTTTGCCTGTAGCATTCGTTTGTTCTGATTGTTCCGGACTAAGAGAACGGGTAAAGAACCAGCCTGAAAGATGAAAAAGCAGAAGAAGACCAACAGGCACAAGCACAGCAGAGATAATCCAGCCCACCCAGGGAAAATTGGCGAGCTTGGGGCCTCCCGCTGTCTGCGCTATGGGATGGGCAACGCCATAGAAAAATGCTGCCGTGCCGGCAATGATTTCAAGAAAAAAAACGGCTATGAGGTAATAAATGACAATTTCTTTATGTTGACCTTCATACCATTTTTGACTGCTTGAGCCGGTTTTGCCGGACTGAGACGGTGATTGCTGCTGCATAGTAGGACCATAAAGCCCGAATGATATTCTTTTTTCAGCTCTTAAGCAGCGAAAAGGCCCGGATCGCAGATCGCGGGCCTCCCGCTCGACGCGAAATATCAACTTAGGCTTTTTTTCTTTTGGGAGTACTTTCCACAACCGACAATACCTCATTGAGGCTGTCAGACGGATAGTTTTCAATTTCTCCGCGATCACAGGAAGCGGCAAGCAGAGGATCAATGGGCAGACGACCTAGAAGTTTAAGTCCATGCTCCTTAGCAACTGCTTCTGTGCGGCTTTCCCCGAAGATTTGATAGCTTTTGCCATTGTCGGGGCAGACAAAGTAGGACATATTTTCAATAAGACCAAGGATCGGGATTTCCATAAGGCTGGCCATTCTGATAGCCTTTTCTACAATCATGGTCACGAGATCCTGGGGAGACGTGATGATCAGGATACCGTCAACAGGCAGGGACTGGAAGACCGTAAGAGGAATGTCGCCGGTTCCCGGAGGCATATCCACGAACATATAATCTATGTCCTTCCAGATGGCCTCGGACCAGAACTGCTTGACGACACCTGCGAGAATCGGTCCGCGCCAGAGTACGGCTTCTGAGGCATCAGGCAAAAGCATGTTCATGGAAACGATGTCCACGCCGCCTTTGCTTTGCATAGGAACGAGACCCTGCTCGAGCACCGTGGGCTTGCCGTGAATGCCAAACATCTTGGGAATCGACGGGCCTGTGATATCAGCATCAAGTATTGCTGTGCGTTTGCCCTTTTTAGCCATGGCACTGGCAACGAGACCTGTGACAAGGGATTTCCCCACGCCGCCCTTGCCACTGACAATAGCAATAACTTTGTTGACGGAACTGAGTTTGCCCAGGGGAACGGAGAAGTCTGTTTGCTCTGCCTTACGGTCTGAGCACTGCTCCCCACAGGATCCACAGTTATGACTGCATTGTTCGGCCATATTCTACCTCGTTAAGTAATGGAAATGCCGTATCCGGCTGCTTGTAAGGTGGGCTGGAAACTGCTTGTGGTCAGATCCAGCTGTTTTTTTAGTATTTCGTGCGACATATCGTGCATTGATGCGATTTTGCAGAGCCTTTTGAGACAGGTCCTGTCTCTTTGCAGGGACTTTCAGAAAAGGCTCTGGCAAAGGGAAAAAAAGTGGCAGTATTTTATCCCAAATCTGCGTGCAAGACAACAGCGAGAGCTTTGATCAGCACAAAAACGCGATCACCCGTCTTGGGGAGAAATGGGCCTATTTCCTGCAGCGAACAGACGATGCTACCGTCAGCCAGCACTACTGTGATTTCTGCCAGCAGAGTATCAGTACGCACCGTTTCCACTGTGCCAATAAAAGCGTTTTCGTGACTTGAGAGTAGCGTGGCTGTATCTTCGAGCATGGGCTGCACGTTAACCCAGGGGGCTTTGATACTGGCCGTGAGGATTTTTCCAGGCTCAATCTGCAGGCGTTGGTAGCTTTTATCAGTGATCAGGGCCGCAATATTCAGACCGCCGCATGTTCTGATGCTGACACGAACCATAAAGCCTGCCTGCTTGAGGCTTTGCACACGCCCTTGAAAAAGATTGCGTGCGCTGGTTTTCATTGGACTTTCCATCTGACAGTATTCCTGTAAAAGTCGTTTTGACATCTTCAGGTGATCTTGATTGGCGTTTTTTGCACTGCCGGCAATTCCCGTCAAGATATCCAGAGCCAGATGCGGTAATCCCAGATTCTTGAGCTCACACAAACGTGAATTTCTGATTGTTCTTGCATTGACGAGTCCTTTCTCAAGGGCGCAGCCGACTGCGCAACGTTGCAGACTGTGTCTAAGAAAGCCAGAATCGCAGCGCAGGGGATATGTCTGATGAGAGGAAAACTCACCTGCGGCAAACATTTTTCTGAGACGGCGGCAGACGGAAAATGGAAGGTAGATGATTCTCGAGTGTCGTCCTGTGACGTGGATTATTCCATTGGCAAGATCCAGATGGTTTTCTGTGAGCGTAAAGATTTCAGCCGGAGCTAAAGCGGCATAGCGAAGAAAAATAAAAATAGCCCAAATTTTTTGGCGAGCTAAACGCGTTTTGTTGTTTTTAGCATTTTCTATATGATCAAATAGCCATGCCTCAATCATTAAGAGCTCACTAGTTGAAAGTATTCCTTTGTTAATATTTAAAATTTTATCATTACTTTTTAGACAATGCATAAGGTAATTGTACTCATCACTGTTTAATCTTGAAATGAATTCAGTGATGTGTGCTTTATCTATGTTTTTATTGGAATTTTGCATAGTAAATTGCTACAAATTTTAGAGTATTAATAGGGTAAATGTCAACAATATATAAAAATTATGCGTGTCATTAAAGATAGGCAAGTAGTCTGAAATTTTTAAAAACAAACTATTATTTTCTATGGAGCTATTGTATTATTAGATTTTTTATTGCTGCCAAGAGCTTGAGAAAAAGGTAGTTAAAGCATTTTTTTAATTATTAATGTTTGGCTGTAGTCATTTAGTATAATTATTTTAAAAGCAATAGAATATTATATTTATAGATATTCTAATTATCATAGAAATTTTTATGGTTGACTGTTGCTGTCAGATTATGACCAAATAGTTTGTGTTGAATAACTCTCAAAATATCAGAAAAATATACATGATGCCAACGCATATCAGATTGAAAGGGAGGAAAACCAGTCAAGCTGCCGAATATCCCTGCTCTGAAAAAACGGGCTTTAGGCTTCGCGAGGGTAGGCTGCCTTGACAGCATGTGCAAAATTCTCTATCTACTATCATCTTTCAGACGAAAGTCAAAAAAGCATAAAGCAGACGTTCGTGCGTACAGTTGTCGCAGGACACCTGAGAGAGGCGCTGAAGTAATATCAGGCAAAAATCGGCCTGAGCGCAATTGCCTGTCTTGGTTGTTTTTTTCGACGCATGCGCCGCCGGAGGAAAAATATGGAACAAAAGGATCTCGAATTTTTTCGCAAAACACTCAGTGTTATGCTTGAGGATGCGCAACAGAAAGGCGATTCTACCATTGAAGATATGAACGGCAGCAATGAGATTTTTGCTGATCCGGCGGACCGCGCGACTGCAGAATCTGACAGATCCTTTACGTTACGTATTCGTGACCGTGAACTGCATCTGATTCGCAAAATTCAGTCGGCGTTGCAACGTATTGAGGACGGCAGTTTTGGTATTTGCGAAGAATGCGGAGAAGAAATTAGCCTGTCAAGACTGAAAGCTCGTCCAGTGACACGGCTCTGTATCAAATGTAAGGAGCGTCAGGAGCAGATGGAAAAGCGGCACGGCAATTAATTCTGCTCTACTGCTCAATTGCGGCTTATTTACATTCCATAAAACTTCGCTGTACACACAGCATGGATGCACATCTTTTTCGTCGCTTGACTGATGAATTGCCAGGTCTTCTGAAACAGGCCCGATTGGAGAAAATCCAATCTCCTGTTCAGGAGATCTTTTCTTTTGTCTTCTATACACGTCTTGGCAAAAGACAACTCTGTTTGCGCTATGGCCGGCAGCACGCTTTCCTTTTTCTCTCTTCCCATCCGCTTTCAGCGGGCAGTGCACCTCCGGCAAATGTCATGCGCCTGCGCAAGTATCTTCAGGGACGACGAGTGAGAAATTTGTTGTCCCAACCTTTTCAACGGCGTTTATGGTTGCTTTTTGAAGCAGATCATGTCGTTGGGGAAGAAACCGCCGAACAGACAAAGATTCCATGTCTTTTGCTAGATTTGCGCGAAGGTGTTTTTTTGCATTTTTTGGAGCCTGAAGCTCTTCCTGTTGAAGAAGATGTTGAATGGCCAAGAGCTGAGAATCTGTTCGAAGCCATTGATGCCTGGCGTGATTGGCCGGTTCTGACTCCGACCTTGCGTAAAACACTGGTTCAGCTTGATCCGTCTGAGGCCTTAGCCCTTATGCATGATTTGCGCCTTGGCGGCGGAGATCTTTTTACTTATCGCCATGGCGACATGGCGCCTCAGACTTTGTTTGCCTGGCCGCTGCCACCGGCTCTTGCCAAAGACAGTATTGAAGAGGTGCATGCAGATGCACTGGGCATCATTGAACAACTTGGGCAGCGACTTGTCTACGCAGAAATTGTCCGCAAAGAAGAAAGAGAGCAGGAGCAAAAAGAACGTCAGTACAAAAAGAAACGAGCCAAGCTTTTGCAGAAGCTCAAGGAAGAGGAAGAACGTCTGAGCAAGATGTGCGAAGCTCAGCAGCAAGCCATGCTCTTGAAAAATGCGATCTGGCAATTGGATAAAAAAGCCAAAATGCGCGAACTTGTGCTTTTTGACGAGTCTCAACAACGTGACGTTCATCTTGTGCTAGATGAGCGATATACGTTGCAAGAGAATATGGAGCGCCTTTTTCATACCGCGCAGCGAGGCAAGCGTGGTTTAATCTTTCTTAAGGAACGCAAGGACAGGCTGGAGCACGAAGATTTTCCCCTTGAGACCAATGCGACCGATCAGCCAAAGGCTCCTTTGAGCAAGCAGCAAAACGTAGGCCAGGCCATTCAGGAATTTCGTAGTTCAGACGGTTTTCTGATGTTCAGAGGCAAGAATGCACGCGGTAATCTCGCTTGTCGAAGAATTGCCAAGAATCACGATATCTGGTTGCATGTACTCAATGGACCAGGAGCGCATGTCGTTATTCGTTTACAATGGCCAGGTCAAGAAGTCCCCGAGAGAACGCTGCGTGAGGCTGGTCAGCTCGCTGCCAATAAGAGCTGGCAACAGCATGCAGATACGGCAGCCGTACAGTACGCTGAAATCAGACATATCAAGGCGATGAAAGGGGCTGCTGCCGGTACGGTGAAGATCGATAAGGTGCTTTTGACGAGAGAAGTTCCTGTAGACGCAACTGTTGATGAGAGGCTTTCTCTAACTCGGCAAGCGTAAGCAATGCCGACTCCAATTTTGCAAAATTACCAAGATCGCCTCTTGCGGTTTCTTTTTTTTACGCGTAACATTGAACATATCAATTGCCCTGAGCATACGATTTTTATTGAAATTTGGAGGGATGGCAGAGCGGTTTATAGCGGCGGTCTTGAAAACCGTTTAGGGTTTACGCCCTACGGGGGTTCAAATCCCTCTCCCTCCGCCACCGAACTTTTTGACAAGCATTGAAATAACTCGCAAAAAACCCGCTAAGCCTAGAGCCGAGCGGGTTTTTTTTTGCCTGCGCTTTGTGACAAATTGCTGCAGTGAGAACTGCCCCCGAGAACGACTACAGGCGTGTTTGCCCTCACGCAATGGAGGAAATCGCGGATGTCAGGGTTCTTTTTCCTGCCAGTGCCAC
>JAGADH010000113.1 GCA_017613715.1 Desulfovibrio sp.
TCTGGCAGTAGCCGTACGCAGGGGCGCTAACCGCGCCGTGCCAGCCCGGTACGCTGTTGAACCAGCTTACCGGGTTCCTTTTTTAGAAAAACCTTTTCCTTGCCCAAGGGGGGCAAACTCGCAAAATGCTTTTCTGTTGCGGCTCTCAGGGTCTCGCGATCTCTGGCTTCTCCCTCTGTGACGATTTCGCCTTTGCAGCGCGTCATGGAACGCACACCGCCGTCCATCACTGGCCTGGGATCTCACTCTGGGCAATAAGCTTAACGCTGAGCGTGGGGAATCAAACCTAAATCAAACTATAACTCTACGATTTAGGGAAAAACGACAGTCCCTGTCCTGGCTCTGTTTTTGCCTCTCTGCTCTACAGCTCACTTTCTGGACGCATTTGACTGCAATTCAGCTCAAAAGAGCGGACTCCAGACTGTCTGGAGCCAACGGCATCGTTGTTGCCAAGCTCAACCGTTCGCGATTTCATCACGGGATTACGACGCCAAAAAGAAAGGGCTCCCCGCAGGAAGCCCTTGTAAAACTTTTGTTTCTTCTACTTAGCCCTTGCCAAGTAAAAGGTGATTAAAGACAACGCAACAAATGTGCCAAGATAGCCTATCACATGACTGCTCATCTCATGTCCTCCTTCGATAGGTCTATAACGTAAAAGCACATTTTGCGGCTGCTGAGCCAAGGAAGATTCCCCAGAACCATTCGCCGTGAAAAAATGCATCTGCATAACCAGCTGCGGCGACCATAGCCCAGATATTTGATAGCTGTCGTAGCTTATCAGCTCTGTTCTTCACCTGTCACTTCTCTCGATACAATTATCCACGCTTTGTCTATTTGTCAAAATCAGGGCTTGCGCGAGACCCGACATGGGTCTGCTTGCATGAGGTACGCGTTGTTTCTCATCTGCGTTTAGTCTCCTCCCGCAGGGCTCCAGATTCGCACGGGACATACGCCAGAGGGACACACGACCACTGATGGGACGGCCCAAGCTTTCCGTTTCTATGCGCAAACGGGATTTCATGTCCCGCCACAGATTCGCTTCTATCCGTTCATGATCGGACAGCATTATTCAGTAACTGGCTGCATTTTTCTAAAAACCTAGGGATTTATTTCCCTAATCAGTGGAAATACAGATCAAATGCAATGGCTTCTTCAAGGGTCAGAATCTGACGGCCAAGACCTCCGCAGGACTTCGCAGTATGGCCGAATGCAAAAGGCCGGCCAGCAGCATGGATTTGCCCCGGCCCATGACTGCTGCATGACTATGCCGTTGTCAGGATAAGCTTGTCTGCTGGACCAGGCTCAAGAGCCAGATCGCCCGGCCTGGGCAGCCTGGTTGGCTGTCTACGCGGCACAAGATAGTGGCCGGCATTGCTGGCTGTGAATTGATCCGCAAAGAGATTGGTGAGCAGCTGCGTTTCACGTGCTGAGCAAAATGTTCCAAACTCAAAATCAGTGGCCATCCACCAGGATCCTGGGCGGATCGTCGCACGCAAAACCCCTCAGAAACCTTCTGCTCCAAAGCCCAGAGCAGAAATCGGTCAAGCTGGAATGACTTGTGTGGGCCCTGGATAGCGGATTGCCTCACTCACCCCTGGCCTCACAGAAACGGGCCGGCAGTCGGATACGGAAGGATTGAGCATCAAGAGCTAATACTTCATCCTTGACTTGAATTGTGGGCTGATTCTGCTCAAGGACTGGCAGAGAAACCAGACCCATGTTCTGCAGACGCAGAAACTGCAAGATGCCGCGGAAGTCGCCCACAATTTTGGCCATATTTTGGTCAAAGACCGTCAAAGCGTGGGCAGAACCCTCATGCCAGCCACGCGTCAGGGCTTTCTGCCAAAGGCTGCGTTCGCCGGCATCTCTGGGCAAAAGGACAGATTCCGGCTCAAGCACGGCGCAATCCACGCGGAAATAGCTTTCAAGCCCCGGTGCTTCAGCAACAAATCGCGCCTTGGCCACGATGCGGTACTCAGCCTCCACATGGCTTGCCTGGGTATCGCTTATGATACGTGTGGCAGGCCCTGACCAGCGGATCACGGGCGGCAGAATGCGGCCAGGCAGCAAAAGTCGGCGAAAATCAAAAATTTTGGCAAATTCCTGGGAACGTGCCTGTAAAGCCGCATAGAGTTTCGTGTAACGCCAGGCAAAACCGCGTTGAAAGCCATAGACCCTGGCGGCCTGCTCAAGGCTTTTTTCACGCAGGCCCATGCTTTTGGGTTTCTGCCTTTGACAGCTTTCTTCAAGGCAGATAGCCAACTGCCGCTCTTCTTCACCGGCCAGGACCTCTCTGCCAGAGAGCAGAGTCCAGAAGAAGCCACAAAGAAGGATCAAGGCCGACCAAGAAAACTGCAAGAAAATCCTGCAGACCATTCTCCTGCTCTTTACGGCACAGCAAGCACCTTTGCGCATACTACTCCCCATGACCAGGACTTGGCCGGTCAACTCGAGGAAAAATAGCAAAATAGTTTGATAAAATCAAGGTGAAAACAGAAATTTTTTTGTCATACAGAGATGTATTATAATTTTATTAAAAAAATTTTGCCTTCTTTCCGCCAAAAAACGCCGACGACGTCTCTGCGCGCATCAATGAGCCTGTCAGGCCTGACAAACAAAAAAAAATCCGTGCTCTCTTTTGCACGGACTTGATGTATACTCGACATCAAAAAGATTATTCATGAGCTAAGCCATTGCCATACTCATGACTTTTGTTAGAGAATCTCCTTGTAGCATCAAGTGGTTCTCATTCATGCCAAAGAAGTACAAAAGGCGCCCAAGCCACTGTGCATCCCCAGTGAAGACCGCTATCTCAGAGCGATTGTCCTAGTAGTACGTTCTGTTAAGAGGCAGGCTAAAAAAGAGCCTATGTTTTTTCACTGAAAATGTACGTTTCGGGATTTTAGGAATTCATTTGATTAGCACATGTATTTACAGAGTGCACTACTAGCCGCTAGATAATGGGAGAATAGACAATCATCCTGGTTGCCTGGTGGCCAGACGAAAGAGAAAACTATACCGCCGCCTTGCCTGCCGGTGCCTTGATGAGGCTTTCCGCGGGGATGCCGAAAAGCGTGTGCAGCTTTCGGATCATATTCAACGTCAGCGGGCGGGTGGCGTTTAATACTTCATAGACGCGATTGAGACGGCCATGGGCCGGTTCCA
>JAGADH010000114.1 GCA_017613715.1 Desulfovibrio sp.
GCAAAAGCTTTGATCAGGTCAAGGATCAGTTGATCGACTGGCGTTTCTGCCGGAAGTAGGCAAGTCTTGTTTGTCTTAGACCTTTTGCCAAAGCCCCGCTCAGCATGGCGGGGCTTTATGCTGCTGCGTTGAAAAAACGACCTTTGGCAGGAGCTGGTTGCGGCTTTGGGCCTGTCTGCTGCAGAAAGCAGCACAGGTCTTGACGAACAAGGCCTTGGCTAGGATGATAGCCGAACACTTCAGCTGCCGTTTTGGCAGTCAAGGGGTGTTCGACTACGGCAAAAACTATGCACAAAGGAAGGCTCTCTTGTCAGCTGAAGCAATCGTTCTTCTTGCTCTTGCCCTGTCCATGGACGCCTTTGCCGTGGCTTTCGCCGCCGGCTGCGTCTTGCGCAGACCAAGGCTGAATCACTATCTGCGGCTTGCCGTCACCTTTGGCGGAATGCAATGGCTTATGCCTCTCTTGGGCGCTTTGCTTGGAGCAACGCTCAGACACTATGTGGAAGCTTTGGCCCACTGGATCGCTTTTCTTTTGCTTGTCGCCATTGGCCTGCACATGATCTGGGAGGGTATCAAGGGCCTGAGGGGTGAGGCTGAACAGGCTTCGGCCATAGATCCTACCAAGGGGTTCAGCCTTTTGCTGCTTGGCCTTGCCACCAGCCTCGATGCTTTAACCGTAGGTTTTTCCTTTGCTCTTGTGGGGGAGGATGTCACCTGGGCCGCCGTGGTCATTGGTCTGACCTGTGCGCTGATTACAGCTCTTGGCTGTTATCTTGGCCAGAGCCTTTCCCGTTTGCCCAAGACCAACGGTTATGCAGAAATTGTCGGCGGTCTGGTGCTTGCGGGTCTCGGGCTGCATGTGCTTTGACATAGACAGTCGACAACTTCATGCTTTTCAGAGCATCAAGAAAATTGCGCCGTAATGGGCAAAACAGCCAGCACGAAGTATCTTGCGTCACAGTATTTCCTCAAGCTTGGCTACTCCAGGAATATACACGCTGTAGCAATCGGTCTCCAGATTTTCTAAGGCACACGCTGAGACGAACTCTTCTCCATCCTCGTTGCTGTATCCTTCCTCTGGCAGATGCCTGCAGAAATGTCTTTCTCAAAAAAGGAGCCATGACTTTTTTGTTCATGGCTCCTTCTGAAAATTTCAGGCTTTTAGCTTGGACGCTTTGTAGCAGCCTGGCTAAAACTTGTAGATGAAGCTGGCATTCACGTTCCAGAGGTCCTCTGTACTATTGGCGTGGCGGAAAACCCCGCTATTGTCCCTGAATCCTCCCCAGACGCTTTGGGAATTGTCCAGCCACAAGGCAATGTAATTGGCCTCCACCAGAAATTTCAAATTTTCATAGATCTGATATTGTGACGACAAGCCTACTTCAAAGGCCTTGTCCCGGTCGGTCAGGTAGAGGCCGTAATAATTGGCATTGTTATAATCGACGCCATTGGGCTGGATAATGGTATAGGCTGACGGCGCACCTTTGATGTAGCGGGCCATGTCGGAACTGTTGGTGCCTTGATAGTAGTTGATGTGCAAGGTATGCGTGAGATCTTCAAGGAAACTCACGTCACGTACGCGTAAACCCACGCCCCAGGTTCCCGCCAGCGTGGATCCCAGTACGGCGTCACGTCCCAGGGTCCAGGTGCCCAGGGTGGCAATACTGGTCAGACCACTTGTGCTTTCATTGTTTTTCTCAATGTTCGGGAGCCGTTCGGAGCCATTGGTCGGGTCGTCATCATCACCGCTGCTGTACCAACCGTAAATGGCGGGGGTACCCCAGTCAAACTTATATTCCGCAAGCAGGGAAGCGTACCAACCCTGACGGTTTAAGGCCTCTTCACCGGTTTCCACGGAACCGTAGTTGAAGCTGAAAGCCAGTTTGAAGGGGTCCCAGGCAGTGATCTCGCCGGTCAGGCCCGTCCAGCAGGCCGTGGCATAGGCGTAGACGTTTTCCTTGCCGTCGAAGGCATAGGCCGATGGCGAGAGGCCAATCCCGTAATCGGTGTTGCCTTCAAAACCATAATACCAGGAGGCAGTGTTCAGGGCATTATGTGTGCGGAAGGCGTTCTTGCCAAAGACTCCCAGCATGGCCCAGGGAGTCACCCGCAAACCGTCAAAGCTGATGGGCAGGGTCAGGCCAAAAATATCCGCATTGTCGAGATAATGGGAACTGTTCAGGTCGCTGCCACCGTCCCAGTTGTCGTTGAACGGACGCACCCAGAAGGCAGTGAGAGAGAAATTGTCGCTGAAGGGCACAGAGACAGTGAGGCCGGCCACATCCGCGTCAAAGACCTGTGAAGCTTCTGTCACATAGTCCGGGAGAAAGACGCGCTGAATGCCCATGCGGCTTTGGATACTCGTGCCAGGCCATGTCCAGTCCAGATAGGCGTGCTTGATTTTCGTGATACGGTCGCCGTCAGCACCCAGTGCGCCGCCACGGCTCCCTCTGCCCCAGGGTATGGCTCCGACTTCAAAATACAGGGTGCCGGAAAGGTTTTCTGAGGCAAGAGCTTGCAGTTGCAGGCGTACACGCGTCTTCGCCTCAAACTGATCTTCTCCCCAGCGTCCCCAGCCTTGTTGATGTTTACCGTTGCGGTCTTTTTGCAAGAAGTTGCCGCCGTCGCCGTATTCGAACATATTGATCCAAACGCCTTTGATCTTGAAATCAATGGCCTTGGATGTCGTAGGTAGACACATTAGGCAAAAAAGTGCCGCCATGCAGAGCGACAAGAATTTGCTTTTTCTCATGTGGGGAGTCTGTTCTCCCATGATCTCCTCCTTTTGGCTTTTGGGATTGGCATTATTTGATGGCACGTAAGGCAAACATGGGTACGGGATTGTAGAAAGCGTCGCGCTTGGCGTAGACGCGTGCACTGAGGCTCTGGTCCAGAACCACCCGGCGAAAGCCAATTTCGTGCAAGATCGCTACGTCCCATGCGGGACGTTTTTTCTGGCTTAAGGGCAGCCTTTGGCGAATGCATTCGCCTTCAGACAATTCTTCCCAGTTAAGATCGGCGTGGGCGTGTTGCCCAGGTTCTTTGGCAAAATCTGTGAAAGCCACCTGCCCGTAGTTGGCATCGAAATTGAGCAGGACGCCCTCTGGTCGCAGGACTCTCAACCATTCCGCATACGCGTCTTTGGGCCTGAGCAGGGTCCAGGTCACATTGCGGACAAGCAGACAATCATAGGACTCGCTGGCAAATTCGAGGGCTGTGGCGTCCATACAACGAAAGCTGCAGGACAAGCCGCAGGCTTTGGCCAGAGCTTTGGCTTCACGCACCATATTCGGGCAGATATCAATACCGGTCACGTCACAGTTGGTCTGTTGCGCCAAAAGGAGAGCAAAAAAACCCGCGCCTGTGCCAATATCCAGAACGCGCAGGCGGGTATGTCCCTTGGGCTTTGGCAGGTAGGGCAGGATTTCTTCACGCCAGAGCAGCTGCTTATCGCTGGCAAGCTCATTTTTGCGGATGCGGCCAAAGGCTTTGGATCGGCCTGCCCAATAGTTTGTGATACGCCCAAACAGGTCGTCAGGGGCTAAGGGCTTGGCGTGGGCTTTGGGCCTTGGGGCGACTTTGGAGCATGCATTAAGGTGTGCATTCATCGTTTGAACCTCAGGCTTTTGGTGTATCCGCAAAGGCCGAAGAAAAGACGATGGTTGAGTCCATCAGTTCTTGCAGATAGGGCGATTTCTGGGCCGAGAGCTTCGAACATTCTTCTGTGCTGACGATTTCTCCGTCTTTGAGCAGAAGCAAGCGGTCGCAGAGCAAGGCAGCCATTTGCAGGTCGTGGGTGATAAAAAAATAGGTCATGTTTTCCTTGATGGCTCGCAGTAAATCAAGGATTTGGCTTTGAATGGAGACATCTAAAGCGCTCAGGGCCTCGTCAAAGACCATAAAGGACGGTTTGGAGGCCAAAGCCCGGGCAATGCAGACGCGTTGGAGCTGGCCGCCGCTTAATTGGTGTGGCAAGTGC
>JAGADH010000115.1 GCA_017613715.1 Desulfovibrio sp.
CAAGAGGCTGTGAATAGTCACAAATTATTTTCTTGGCAACCTGAACCGCCTGAGCGAGCTGAACAGGCTGGCGGGCAATTCTCCAACCTAAAATTGCTCGTACAGACCGCGCCCTTTCCGGGCAAAGCCTTCGTTTCCCTGTTATAGGGCAGGGAAACGGAGGCTTTATCATGGGCGATGGCTTGTACTGGCCGGACGGCACATTCCAGCCCTTCAACGGGGTGGAACTCTCTACGGAACTGGCCACGCGCGAGAACTCGGGCGTCATGTGGGCGGAACTGGAGGGCTGGCTGAACGTCCTGCCCGACCCGGACCCAGCGCTCCACGATCTTGTGTAACTTGTGAGCGACGGCCTGCAGTAGGCTTTGGAAAACGGAGAAACACTGACTGACTTCAAAAAGCGGATCACGGCAGCCATTCAGGCGCAAGGATGGCACGACTACCGCATAGAAAACATCTTCCGTACGAATATGCAGACCGCCTACATGGCTGGCCGCTACAAGAAGATGCAGCAAGTCAAGAAGTCGCGGCCTACTGGCAGCACATTGAAGTTCTCAACAAGCGCGTGCGGCCTTCTTACGCCATCCTGCATGAGAAGGTCTATCCGGCTGACCACGAATTCTGGAATAGGAACTATCCTCCTAATGGATTTCGTTGCCGGTGTACGGTCCGTACTCTTTCAGAACCGCAGGTGAAGAATCAGGGACTCACGGTCGAGACGGAAATGCCCAAGGACAGGGTGTAGACGGATCTAAAGACGGGCATGGAGTACTTCGTTCACTTCCCAGGGGCAGACAAGGGCTTCGCTAATAATCCAGGTAAGGATTGGGTAACGGCAGGTCTTAACCTCAAGAAGCTTGATTCTGTAAAGGTTTCAGAACCATCATCGTCGTCTGAGCCTGCGCATTCACCCGTCACAGGCAAGACTGCTGCCTCGGAACCGACCGAGTTGCCTGCATCTGAGCCTGCTCCTCAACCAATGCCCAAGAAGAAGGAGACAGTTACTCAGAAGAAGTTGCAGGCTGACATTGACGCCATAGACGGTCTAATCGGGGACTCGACGGATCAGGACACCATAGATAAGCTGAAGGCAGAGAAAGATGTAATGCAGAAGCTGCTTGAGCAGAAAAAGAAGATGTCCGAGAAGAAGAAGCTCAAGGCGCAGAACGAGAAGCTTGAAGCGGAGCTTGGGCAGTTCGAGGTCAAGAGCTACGCTGAGATCTGGCAGGACGATGTCACCACGGCGGACTGGCACAGTAAGGCCGAGAGCATCCCGAACAGGAAGCAGTATTTCAAGGACAAGCTGTCCGAAGGTGGTCTGACACCTGAAGAGGTCGAAAAGTTCACAGGCTACCTGAAGGGCCTTGAGGAGTTTGACGCCCAGGGCAAGGCCTACCACGCAATCAAGGAGAAACAAGAAAAAGTTCAGGACTCCTTGTTTCAGCTGGAAAAACGTGGTAAAAAAGGAAGTACCAAGGAACAAAGAAACGCAGCCCTCTTTGCCTCAACGCCTGAGGAAGCAGACGCGGTTCTGCGCAGGAAGAGCGGCTCCGTGTGGCAGAAGGCTTCTGGGGCAGAAAAGGACGCTTTGTACGCCTACACGTATGGGTCAGGCGGATTCAATCGCCCTCTGCGCGGATATGAGGGGAGTTGGAACAAGAAGGACTATAAGGGGCCAGGCAAGGTCGACCTGAACTACGAAGGCCGAGGCGAAGCGATAGAGCACATGACGAACGTCATTAATCGTTCATCGTACAACAAGGACATCTGGCTGCAGTGTGGCATGGACGTGGCTGACTTGGCGGCATTTCTCGGACTGCCCGAGGAAGCGTTTTTTGAGTGCCCAGTAGAGAAACCTGAGTTTTGCATTCTTTTATCACAAAAAACGCCTTATCCTTGGAGAGAACTGGAAGGATCGCTTTTGTGAGGACGCCCTCGTTTTCGTGTCGCTGTACTTGAGTCTGTCCACAAATTAGGTTTATTATAATTTTTTAAATATTTACCCTACACTTGATATAGTCAACATGGCAATATTATATCTTTTTGCTTCACTTACGAGCTATAAACCAGTAAATTATATTTTGTAAAAGCAATTTCTCTAAATCTTATCTTTAATCTTTTTTAGCTTAAATTTTATTATACAAAATAGAATACATTCGTAGCTTAACCATAAAAAATGTTCTTATTACAATTACATAAAATAATTCCAGATAATTTTATATAAAAATTATAAAAACATTTGATTCTTCTGTTGATGATTAGTCTTCTGAAAACTGAATCATCTGCGCAAATGTTAGTTCAAATGTCTCTAAAGGTGCTTAGATCTTTGTTGTAATATATATTATAAATTATCAAAGGAGATTGATAAAATTATGAAAAAGTTTGTTCTAATCGTCGCAGTCCTTGTTTTGATTTCTGCAATAGCTTATGTATATTTGCGTAACACTAACCGCAGGACTGATATTATCGGCGTTACAACGCTGTATGAGACGAACACGGTTTACATGAACTCAAAGCCCGGCAAAGATTTTTACGCTGGTTCCGGTGAACTAAGCGTTAGTGGTGGCAAGTACATTCACGTGGAATACGCTCTTGAATCGGGCAACTTTGACCTAGCTTTCCGCTTATATCATGAGGGAAGAGAAGGTCTTGATGTACAGAAGGCAGAGCTGGATAAACTTCCAGCTTCAGGAGACCTTTTCGGGAAAAGCGGTGTGTCGGGAAAAGGTAGTCTCGACTTTGAGGTTGCGTCCGGAAAATATAATGTTTATTTCAAGTCGCATGGCGCAATCGGTTCGGCAACTGTTACAGTGAAAGCACATTGATGAGGCGAGTACGCATTTGCGTAAATTTAAAATTACGGACGGATCGACCTTCTTTGCGAGCACGAAGCGACGATCCTGGCTGCTGAGATCAACAAACGCTTTGAAATCTGAACTGAGAAATGGAATGAGGGATAGAATGCCGTAAACGATGAGCTGAATGTTCAAGAGACGCTCTATGCCAACAGCTTTGCGTAGCCTATATTTATTCATTTCCCAATATACTTTTTGCTCTAGGAAAACAATTTCTATGTTCCATCTAAGCGAGTAAATGACAATATTGATATATAATTTGTAGAACTTACTAATCTTTAAAAAATTTTCTTTTCAACAAATGGATAGCCTATACTGCATTTTTTTGTGTTTGTTCATAGATATAGCCTGTATGTTTTAGATGTATTTTCATAAGTTAATATTGCTTGTAATGTTGTTCATAAACCAAAAAGTCTATATTTAACTTTTTTGTCCAATTGAGTTTGTGGATTCAGGTGAAGCCTGTAGTTCAAAATATTCTATAATGATATTTTTTTACTTTTTAATGCAGGTCTATCTCTGCCGCCTTTATTGGCAGTTGGCAGATTATATAGGACTGTATTTAGTCTTACGGCTAAAACTGCTTCTACTTTTTTTCTCTTTAATAAATGATATGATTTTATCTCATGAAGACCATGTGTTGTTTACAATAACCAGCTGTATATTATCATCTATTTCATCTTTAACAGTATCCAGCAACTCATAATCCATATCAATTTTAGTTTTATATTCATCAGATTCATTTTCAGGTAACCAAAGTTTTAGACAAACAGGAACTCTAATATATTTTATAATACCTTTTATCAATACTGGTATAGCTAAAACGATACAGACAAAGCAGTGTTCATTAACGTACTTATTTTGTTTATCTGCTATAGAATAATCATAAAAATTTGCTACTGCCTTGTTTTTTTATCAAATTTTTTATTATAGTATCATCAATTATTAGCAATGATGGCAACTTATTGTATTGATTAATACCTGAAAGAGTTAGCCTTATAAGCTTTGCTATCCATAGGATTTGATCGTATTCAGAGTGGTCTAGGCGGTGATAATAAGATTTTAAATGGTATTTATATGCTCTATTGGCAAACAATCTGTATATTTTTATCGCCAAGTAAAGCTGTTTAGAGCTAACATTCCTATGCAGATAGTTATGGTGTTGTTTATTGAAGCTTTTAGATAGTCAGATAAAATATAATTAAGTATAGTGAAAATTGTATTGATCTTGGGGGAAGACTGTAAGGAGTCGAGTATGTCGTCCTCCTTTGCATGATTGTTTGGAGGACTGTGCAACAAAAAATTGAGTAAGGATAGCGTTTTTTTAAAAAAAATTTACCATTTTATGGTTGTAAACTGCTGTTGGAGGTAGCATGTCCGTTCATGTGGTTGACCATCCACTCGTACGACATAAGCTCGGAATCTTGCGCATGAGTTCCACATCAACACGAGAATTCCGTACGATTGCCAATGAGATTGCTCGTCTGCTTATTTATGAGGCAACCAAGGGCTTTCAGACGGAAAAACACATGGTAGAGGGTTGGGCCGGCCCGGTTGAAGTAGAGGCCATTTCTGGAAAAAAAGTCACTGTAGTGCCCATCCTGCGCGCGGGCTTAGGACTCATGGATGGGGTCCTCGATATGATCCCTGGCGCTAGAATCAGCGTAGTTGGCCTGTATCGCAACGAAGAAAGCCTGCAACCTGTTGAGTATTACGTAAAGCTTGCCAGTGATCTTGACCAGCGACTGGCCATCATCCTCGACCCAATGCTGGCCACAGGCGGTTCACTTATAGCAACCATTGACATTCTTAAGCGACACGGCTGTCGTCAGATTTGCAGCCTCAACCTCGTATGCGCACCAGAGGGGCTTAAAGCTTTGTCAAAAGCGCATCCCGATGTTGATGTCTATACTGCAGCTGTGGACGATCACTTGAATGCTCATGGCTATATCATTCCAGGTCTTGGCGATGCAGGAGACCGTATCTTTGGCACCAAATAGCAAGGTCTGACGAAGCTCCACTTGGCTGGTAGTCATACCGGCTTTGTACAGACCTTTTTCATAGACGGTTCTGGAGCAAGCAAGAGCGATGGTTGAAAGAAGTGTGGTATTTTCAGCCTGTACTGCCGATGGCTTATCTTGAATTCTCTGGTGATTGGAGCCAACGCGTCGAAAAACAGAGATCTTTGGTAAGCTTGTCAGTCTGTGGAGAGATTCGAGGGGAGATTTGCAGTCCTCAATGCCTTAGTGTGGATTTGCAAGAAAAACCAAGCTTTTCCTCTGTTAGCTTTCCGCTAAGACCAGGACTCAAGGCTTAATGTCAAAATGACACTGGCATGGAATTACCGCTCTCTCAAGAGTAAACGTTCCTTGCAAAGCATTTTTGCAGCAGCTGGCCAAGGTGACGAGACAGACTATGTCGTGCATCTGCTGAAGAAGGTGAGCGTGCTCCGACACGGATCAGGAAAGATACGCTTATCGCGCTGAAAAACTCTTTAAGAGTACATACGAGAGAAATACTAAGAAAACTCTCCATAGCATATCCTTAAAGATTAAAATTTTTTGAGATGTAAAGCTTGGATTAGGCTAGAAAAAACAAAATCCATGCTGGGACTGTGATAATCGGAAAAGGCCGTTCGGGTGAAAAATCAGGTCTGTGTTTTTCGAAAAGCCCATAGAATCAGAACAGAAAAAAGGATGGCCGGTCATCTGCCGGCCATCCTTTTTTCTGTCTCGAATCTTTGTCTGTAAAGCGTTGAGAAAAGAAACTACTTGCGGACTAAAGGCTTTACAACAAGGCCGGAACGCAGGCAGCGGGTGCACACCGTCAGGGTTGCAATACGGCCATCGGGGAACTGATGGCGTACACGCTGCAGATTGGGGTTAAAACGGCGTTTGGTCTTGATATTGGAATGGCTGACCAGATTGCCAACCTGCGGAGTCTTGCCACAGAAAGCGCAGCACTTGCTCATGAGATTATCCTCCAAAAAAACAGGAATGTTCTGATTATGGCGAGCGCAAGGCATGAGCCACAGACCCAAAATCGAGTCTTTCACGCTCAAAGATATCTTCTCAAAATATCTTCAGCGTCAAGAAATTGCAAGGAAAATTCGCATTTTCCTCAAAAAAGGCTTCCGATTCAAAGCCCCTTGAGCCTGATTGCAGCAGTAGAGACCGGCAAAGCGTTGAGACAGCAATGTCAGTAATCACTTGTGGAGGCTGATGCGAAGTGGATGATCGATCGACGCTGAAGAGAGCGTGAGTGTGTGCAGGGCGGCAGGACTGATTATCCGTCAGCGGCTATTGAGCATTGGCGAGGCTAAGGCGGCTTTGCATGGTACGAAAAAGGGGAAGCCCTCTGGGCTTCCCCTTGTGCAAAGCATTGAGCAAAAGCGGTTTAGTACATACCGCCCATGCCGCCCATACCATCCATGCCGCCGCCAGGCATAGCAGGAGCATCTTTCTTGGGCTCAGGCTTTTCGGCCACGGCGCATTCAGTGGTCAAGAGCAGTGAGGCAACCGATGCGGCATTCTGCAGAGCGGTACGTGTCACTTTCTTGGGATCGATAACGCCAGCCTTGAGCAGGTCTTCGTATTCACCGGTGGCAGCGTTAAAGCCAAAACCGTCTTTGCCGGAACGAACTTTTTCAACAACCACGGAACCTTCAAAACCGGCATTGTGGGCAATCTGGCGCAGAGGCTCTTCAATGGCTCTGCGGACAATTTCCACACCAGCCAGTTCGTCGTCATCGGCAGGACGGATGTCGGCCAGGACTTTGGCCACACGGATCAGAGCGGTACCGCCGCCAGGCACAATACCTTCTTCCACGGCTGCGCGGGTGGCGTTCAGAGCATCTTCCACGCGATCCTTCTTTTCCTTCATTTCGACTTCGGTGGCAGCACCCACGCGTACCACAGCAACGCCGCCAACCAGCTTGGCCAGGCGCTCCTGCAGTTTTTCACGGTCGTAGTCGGAAGTGCTGTCTTCCACCTGAGCGCGGATCTGCTTCACACGAGCTTTGATGGCTTCGCTGTCGCCGTTGCCGTCGATGATGGTGCTGTTGTCTTTGTCGATACGCACGCGCTTGGCGGTACCGAGATCGGAAAGGGTCAGATTTTCCAGCTTGGTGCCTGTGTCTTCGCTAGCGACATTGCCACCTGTCAGGATGGCGATATCCTGCAGCATGGCCTTGCGGCGGTCACCAAAGCCGGGGGCCTTGACAGCCACAACCTGCAGG
>JAGADH010000116.1 GCA_017613715.1 Desulfovibrio sp.
AGGTGGGTTCTGCTGCCGGAAGAGCGCAGTTACCGCTTGTTTTTATACAGTGTTATTGTTTATCATGCTTCTGATGCGCTCTGGGGAATCCTGTACGAACATAATCTCCGTATCCTTGTCTTTATAGATACAGAAATTTACTTTGCGGTAATGGCTATCGCCTTATGGCTATGGACAAAATTTATTCTCAAATACTTACGAGAATGCAGCAGATTTACAACAGCAATCAATTATGCAGGAATAATATTTTGTGCAGTACAGCTCATATGTGTTATAGCAAATATTTTTGTTCCAATCTTTTTTTACTTTGATGCTGATGGGGAATACCACTCTTCCTATTTACGTTATTTTTCGTTTATCATTCAAGTTGCAATGCTTTCCCCCTTATCGGCATACAGTCTTTTTATAGCCAAAAAGACAGCCGGACAGGCAAAACTCCGCTACCGCACCATCGGATTGTTTGGCCTGTCGATGGATGCCGCCATAGGCATTCAGATTTTTTATCCTCTGCTGCCCATATATTCCATTGGCTTGTTGCTGGGGTGTTGCGTCCTGCATACCTTTGTGCTGGAGGACGCAAAGGCTGAATACCGCGCCAAACATGACAGACTGACCGATTTGCCTAATGACCTCTTTCTTTCCGAGCAGCTCCACGAAGTCGTTAAATCTGCAAGAGGTGAGGGGCTTGCCGTCGGTCTTCTCTTTATTGACCTTGACAACTTCAAAAGCGTCAACAACAGTTATGGCTATCTCCAAGGGGATGCAATTTTATGCCGGGTCGCACAACGGCTGCGAGATGCCGTGCCCGAACATCATCTTGCCAGGTCTAATGCCGATAATTTTCAAATTATTCTCACAGGTGACAATCCGGATTCGCTCCACGCACAGGCAAATACCATACTGGAAATATTGAACAGACCCTTTGATATTCAAGGGAATTCGCTCTACATCGGCGCGAGTCTCGGCCTTGCGGTTCTTGACGCGGCGTGCAACAATCCCGACGAATTGGTGCACTGTGCGGAGCTTGCCAAGTTTGATGCCAAAAAACATGGCGGCAATTCCATCTCTTTTTACAACGAAAGCATGAGAGCCGCCGCGCTTGAAAGACAGCAGCTCGAGACAGCCTTGCACAAGGCTGTGGAGGATAACGCCTTCACAGTATACTATCAGCCCAAGATTGATATTGCCAAAAAAGACGTTGTTGGTTGCGAGGCCCTGGTGCGCTGGCAAACCAACGAGGGCAAATGGATTTCTCCGGCGTGCTTTATCCCTATTGCAGAAGAGGCCGACCTAGTGACGCGCATAGATATGTTTGTGCTGCGTACTGCGTGCCGACAGGCTCTTGAATGGGAAAACAACGGCATGGGGACCGTGCCCGTATCCGTGAATATGTCGGTACACAGCATTCTGTCCACTGGGTTTGCTGATCAGGTCATCCGCATCCTAGAGGAAGAAAACACGCCCCCTGAGCTTATAGATATTGAAATTACAGAATCCAGCTTTATGTCTGACATGGAAAAGGCTCTCAACGCCGTTTCCCGTCTGCATGAGGCGGGCATCCACATTGCGTTGGATGACTTCGGTACCGGCTATTCCTCTCTGCAATATCTGAGTTCCATGCCCATCTCTTTCCTGAAAATCGACAAGAAGTTTGTGGACGACATCTTTTCCGGCAAGGAGACAGCCCAACCCCTTGTGAAGAGCATTATCTCCCTTGCCCATAATCTCGGCATGCATACTATCAGCGAAGGCGTAGAAGACAAGAACCAGCTGGCATTCCTGGTCGGCAACGGCGCGCACGTCATTCAAGGCTATCTTTTTTCAAAACCCCTCAATGCAGAAGATTGCAAGGAATATTTGCGAAATCGCAAGGAGCGCATCGCTACAGTGATGGCTGCCTAAGACAGAGGGTTATGAACAAGAGTGAATTCGTATCTGCTGATTATCTAACGAGGCAGAGCACTCCCATCATCAGATCGCCCACACAGCCCCCAATTTCTTGAAAACAGTGGCCCTTCAACATATATTTATTTCGTGCAGACGGAGGACCTATGCACATATACCAAGCGGGCCCACTCTTTTCTGAAGCTGAAATCCTCTGGCATCGGGGATTCAAACAGAAACTCACCTCAGCAGGTCACGAAGTAATGTGGCCCGGCGATTTTTTCACTCAGCAGGAAATAGACGCATGGGGAGCCGATGCTCCCAAGCATATCATGAACAAAGACAGGGCTGCCATTGACGCTTGTGACGTTGTGGTGGCCCTTCTTGATGGTGCACAGGTGGATGATGGAACTGCTTGGGAGATTGGCTATGCCTATGCCAAAGGGAAGCCTGTGGTTGGAATCAGAACCGACTTCCGTAACGCTGGCGATACCACCCATGGACGAGTCAATACCATGATCGAAGGTAGCTGTGTTGGCATTGCCAGGGATGCTGCGGGAGTGCTCAAACTGCTTTCACAAATTCGATAATTCTAATAATGTTAACCTAGCCGTTGCCAAGACAGGCAATACGCTAGTAAGATTAGGATAAGAGCACAGTAGAAGCAGCTTAACATCAACTACTTTACAGTGAAAATCAAAGTACGCTACTCTGTGAGCATACCTATATCGGTTTTTTTGTGTACACTGATATCATTTTCCTGCAAAACGCAGAGGCTTCGTATGACGAACGGGATTCGGTCTTTCTTTTTTGTTTTTCTGTTTTTCTCTTTTCTCGCTCTCCCTGCCTGTCAGAACGAGCCTGCACAGGTCATCGGTGTTGTGGATGTGGAACGCGTACTGACCGAGTCCGTTCCCGGCAAAGCCGCTATAGCCCATCTCGAACAAGCCAAGGCTGTACTACAGAAAGGTCTCAAGGATCTCGAAGAGGAATGGAAGGACGCCTCTGACGAAGAAAAGCGCCGCGTTCTTCCTGAGGGGTTGAGCGCCTTGAACCGGCAGATGGCAGTTGAGGAACAGGCAGCAAGAAAGGTCGTGGCCGACATCATGCTTGAAGAAATCAGAGGCTGGCGGCTTACCCACAAGGCATCATGCGTGATTGCCCGTCAAAATCTGCTCGATGCGGATAAAACCGTGGATGTCACAGATGAAATTTTGCACGCCATGGCTTCAAAAACAGCAACATTTGCGCCTCTGCCCACGGTGAATATCAAGAAAAGAGACAGTGCTCAGCCTGAGAAAGAAATAGGCCTAGAGCCTGCTGCTAAATAGATAGCGCGTACATAGTTTACGAGAATTTTTCATACACTCTCACTTGGAGAGCGCCATGATCCCCGTATTCAAAAACATAGCTGGCCCTATCAAATGTCTTCTTGCCATTTTCGCCTGCCTTCTGTTTGCGATGCCGGCAAGGGCCTATGACTTCTCAGGCTACCTTACTGGAACGAAAACGAATATGCAGTTTCGGCTGACGAATAAGGGCTTCTACGTCGGCAATTTTCTC
>JAGADH010000117.1 GCA_017613715.1 Desulfovibrio sp.
AGACTTTGGCTTTGCAGCTTGACGGCACAATCCGACAAGGTCTGACCGTTGACAAGGTACTGGTCAAGAGCCAGAGCCAGAGAAAGTCTGGGAGCCAGAAGCGGCCCTGCAAGCTCAAGGTTGAGCTTGGCCTCACCCTCTGCCGGGTCTTGCGCTGTCTTCAGTAGGGCCCTGGTCTTGGCGTGAGCCTGAAGAGCCAGGGCAAGCTGGCCAGAAAGCCAGTTTTCACGGTTCTCCCCGCTTTGCCAGTCAAGATGACCGGAAAAACCAAGTTCAGCCGCCTCAAGGCTCAGCTTGCTTATGGCAGCATGCACCTTGGGAAGCTTATTGGCCTCCACGTGCAAAGAAAGTTCACAGAGCGCTGTGAGTTTTGCCGGAAAGCCCAGAATCTCAGAAGGTAAAGCAAAATTCTCAAGACCTGTTTTGGCTATGCGCAGATCAGGCAGCTCTTCAGGCAAGGTCAGGACAGGCTCTAAACTTGTGCGCAAGAGTTCTCTGAGGCTCTGCGGCGTAAGCGGTGGACCTGGTTCCTCTGGCGGGGCCGGGGAAGCCGGAAGCTTTGGCAGACGCTCAAGGACGGCATTTTTCAGACAGAGTTCAGAAATTTGCAAACGCAGAGGCGAAAGCGAAAGTGTCAGCGCAAAACGGGTCTCAGGCAGATGCAAAAAAACGCCCTGGGCATCGGCCAGATCGAGATCCGCCTGAAAATGCCGTGGCAGCTGTCCGCTGAGATGCTTCAAGTTGAGCGCAAGACCGCTTGAGGCCAGCAGAGGTCCGGCCTGACTGTTGATCTGCTTTTGCACAAAAGCCAGTCCGCTTTCGCTGCCAAGCCAGAGGTAGAGGCCAGTACCGGCGGCTGCCAGCAGACCGAGCAGCGTGAGCAGAAAAAAGAAGAGAAAGCGCGCAAGACGCCGTAAGAAAGACCTGCGCGGAGGCTGCTGCGTCGCGTTTTGACTGTTTTCCTCTTGCATCAGAAAGCCTGTCCTATACTGATATAGATCTGTACCGGCGCATCCCCCTCAATGGGATTAAACGGCGTAGCCACATCCAAACGCACGGGGCCGATGGGCGTATAGTAGCGCAAACCAAGTCCCCCGCCCCAACGCATGTCACCGATGATTTCAGGCATTTCGCTCGTATAGACCATACCGCCGTCCACAAAGGGAACAATGCCGATATTCTCCGTGATCTTATAGCGCGCTTCAAGATTGACCAGCTGATAGGAGCGGCCACCCATGGGCTCTTCCTCCTTGTCGCGTGGACCAATGGCCTGATAGGCGTAACCGCGTACACTGCCTGCGCCACCCGTATAGTAGCGCATGCTTGACGGCAGGGTCGAAAGTTTGGGCCCGGTCAGCATGCCGCCTTCGACACGTGCGGCCAAAACGAGTTTATCGCTCTTGACGCCGTTGTCATCCCTGAAAGGAGCGTAGTAGAAATTGGCACCCAGGGTTCCGTCAAGCGCTGTAAAGTCTTCCGTGAAGGAGCCGGCACTAGGCTTGACGGTGAGTTTGGCCACGGCGCCGCGGGTGGGATTCAGGGTATTGTCGCGACTGTCGTGTTTGAGGAAGAAGGAGGGTCCGTAGGCCGAGTAGCTCTGCTGTGAATGGTCCGTGTCTTCGAGCACACCGCTTTCGCCAAAAAGCCCGGCCCCGCCGGTCAGAGTACGGGTCAATCGGCGTTCTACACCAAGACCGGCTGAAAGACCCGTTCGTTCATAGGCCTCGGTGTTCTCATGCAGAGCCTGGGCATAAGCGGTGAGCTTCTGCTCGCGACTGAAAAAAGCTGGCTTTTCAAAGGCCATCTTCAGCCCTTGCTCTTCGGTGGCCACTGGCGCGATCAGCGAGAGCTTTTCGCCATGGCCAAAGATATTTCGATGTTCCCAGCTGCCCTCCGCGCCAAGACCTGTGGAGGTATCGTAGTGGAGATTGCCACCAATAGTGCGGAATGGGGCTTCCTTGACCGCGACTTCAATGGGGAGCACCAGCGGCCCGTCCCCCTCGCCCAACTTTTCCGTCAAGGGCTTGGTGACAACCGAACGAAAGAGGCCGCTGTGCCGAAGCTCATTGGCATAGTCTTCAAGGATGTCTTCATCCCAGGGTTCTTCTCCGCTTTTCCAGGGCTTGAGACTTGCGAGATAGCTGGCAGCAACCTGGTCATTGCCGCGAATCTGCACATCCCCCATAGTGGCGCAGGGACCGGGATTGATGGTGATATCAGCGTGCAGCTCCCTGAGTTCACGATTCAGCGTATAGTGTTGTGCCGTGACGCGGGCAAGCGGATAGCCTTTTTTGGCAAGCTTTTCAGGCAAAGCTTCCACAGCGGCCAAAACCTCGTCAGCGGTTACGGGCTTCCCCAGGGTCAGACCCGGCAGGTTCTCGGGAAACTCCGCACCGGGCAGCTCCTCCTGGTCAAGGCCAAAGAGCCCGTAACTGCGCACTCTTTTGGCAAAATTGGGCGGAATCTTGGGCGTCGGTTGATAGTGCACCCTGGCCTGTCCAAGGCTATAGCGCGGACCCGGATTCAGGAGCAGGCTGACACGTACGGGTTTGGCCGTTTCGTCAAGCTCATAGCTTGCCGTACCTTCGTAATAGCATTGCGACTGTAAAAGCTTGACCGCGGTTTCGGTATCAGACCGGGCACGGCTTTCAATGCCCAAAAGGCTATCCGGCGGCTTGGCGGCAAAGACATGCAGCGTGCTTGCCGCCTGCATCAGCGGCACAAGTTCCTGATGCTCACCGGCAACGCTGATGGTCAGACTGTAGGGGATAGGTTCGCCTGCCAGAGGATCGGCATCTGCGCCTTTTTTCTCCTCAGCCGAGGCCTGTTCCGAACGCAATTCAGTGTCCTTGCTCAAAAAACCGCAAGCCGCGAGCTGCGAAAGCAAAAAGGCCACAAGCAGCAGGCCGAGAAGCGTAGCGGACGCCTTGTAAACAGCTCGCGGGCCGTGGACCAGAGGATCTTTCATCAAATATTCAGCAAACCCCTGAAAAAAGGGGAGGAACTGCTGCCCCCAGATCTTCTTCCTTGTAGTCTCGTTGCCGGATCGTTGCCATACCCATCAGTGCGCTCGGTCCAAGTCCTCAGGCGCTCTTGGATGCCGACTTATAGCGTTTGACCGCCGAAAGCTCCACTTTACGCAGACGAATGGACTGGGGCGTCACTTCCACAAGCTCGTCGTCCCGCACAAAATGCAGAGCGTGTTCAAGGGTCATCTTTTTCACAGGCGTCAGAATGATATTCTCATCCTTGCCCGCAGCGCGCAGATTGGTCAGTTTCTTTTCCTTGGTGGCATTGACATCGATATCGTTGTCGCGATTGTGCTCACCCACAATCATGCCCTCATAGACCGGATCCCCTGGCTCCACAAAAAGCACGCCGCGCGGCTCAAGGTTAAAAAGTGCATAGGCCACGGCCGCACCTGGTCTGTCAGCTACAATAGAGCCTGAGAAACGTGTCAGAAAATCACCGCGCCAGACATCATAGCCTTCAAGATACGAATTCATGATGCCTGTACCCTTGGTGTCGGTGAGAAATTCATCGCGATAGCCGATCAGCCCGCGGCTTGGCACGGAAAATTCCAGCCGCACCCGGCCTGTGCCGTGATTGGTACAGTTGAGCATGCGACCTTTACGCTGGGCGAGCTTTTCAGTGACAACGCCCATGAAGATCTCGTCGCAATCCACATAGAGATGCTCAATGGGCTCAAGGGTTTCGCCAGCCTCATTCTGCTTCAGGATGACTTCGGGCCGCCCCACTGAGAGCTCAAAGCCCTCACGGCGCATGGTCTCAATGAGAATGGCCATCTGAAACTCACCGCGCCCCTTGACCAGAAAGGCTTCCTTGTCCTCGGTTTCGGCAATTTTAATGGCCACATTGCGCAGACTTTCCTTATAAAGACGATCCCTGATGGCCCGACTTTGCACAATCTTGCCCTCACGGCCAGCCAGGGGCGAAGTATTGATGCCAAAACGCATGGCCACCGTGGGCTCGTCAACGCGGATACGCGGCAGAACCTGCGGATTTTCCCGGGTGCAGATGGTGTCACCGATGGTCACGTCTTCAATACCGGCCAAAACCACGATGTCGCCTGGACCGGCCTCCTCCACTTCCGCAAGCTTCAGACCATCATAGACCTGCAGGCGAGTGGCGCGCAACGGCACAGCTTCACCGTTTTCGCCGATGCAGACCAGGGCCTCCTTGGCCTGGACGTCACCGTGAATAATGCGGCCCACAGCCAGGCGCCCCAGGTAATCGGAATAGTCAAGATCAGCCACAAGCATCTGAAAAGGCTTGTCCGGATCATAGGCAGGACCGGGAATATAATCGACAATGGTTTCAAATAGCGGCGAAAGATCCTTGGGAGTCTCGTCAAGGGAGCGCATGGCCACTCCGTCGCGGCCTATGGCATAGAGCACAGGAAATTCGATCTGCTCTTCGCTGGCGCCAAGATCAATAAAAAGGTCGTAGACCTCGTTGAGCACTTCGTCAGGACGCGCATCTTTGCGATCAATCTTATTGACCACGACAATAACCGGTAAATGGGCTTCCAGGGCCTTGCGCAGCACAAAACGCGTCTGCGGCAGGGGACCTTCCGAGGAATCCACAAGCAGAATGGCGCCTGTGGCCATGGAGAGTGAGCGCTCAACCTCACCGCCAAAATCGGCGTGTCCTGGCGTATCAATGATATTAATCTTAATGCCATGCCAGTGCACCGAACAGTTCTTGGCTGCAATGGTGATTCCGCGCTCCCGTTCCAGATCCATATTATCCATGACGCGATCGTCAACGCGCTGATCAGCACGAAAGACACCACTCTGCTTAAAGAGGGCATCCACCAGGGTTGTCTTGCCGTGATCGACATGCGCAATGATGGCCACATTGCGAAGGGCTTGATTCTCTTGCATAGGACTCTCAAAAAAGAATGGCTAAAAGGCTGAAGAACATTGTGAAGGAAACGAGAAAAATAGCTCAATACCCCGATTTTGTCACCAACAATATCTAGGCGACCATGGCCGGCAGCATGGCCAGGAGCAGACGCTCAAGATCGCCTGCCGCCCGGCGGCTGCTGGCAAGAATGTCTTCTATGGTCACAGGGGCCATGCAATCGGGCAGATTCTTATTGGTCAGACAGGAAAGCCCAAGGATACGCATGCCGAGATGTTTGGCACTGATAATTTCCAGCACGCTGCTCATGCCGATGGCGTCGCAGCCAAGTGCCCGGTAGAGCCTGGTTTCCGCAGGCGTTTCCAGCTCCGGGCCATGCACACCAACATAGACCCCGCGCTCAAGCGCTATGCCAAGACTGATGGCTGTTGTCTGGGCCAGAGCGCGCAGCCTGACATCAAAGACCTCTGACATATCAGGAAAACGCAGACCCCAGGTCTCACGATTGATGCCCGTCAGCGGCGAGACACCGGTCAGATTGACCTGATCGCAGATGAGCATGAGCCGGCCTGCCTCAAAGGCGGGATTCAGGGCACCTGCGGCATTGGTGACCACGAGGATTTGGACGCCCAGGCCGTGCATGACGCGTACGCCCATGCAGATCTCCGCCGGACTGAAGCCTTCAAAGAGATGGCAGCGCCCTGACTGCACAAGCACCGGAACACCGGACAAGGTCGTAGCCGCCAGAAAGCCGGCATGGGACTCGGCGCTGGACACCGGAAAATGCGGCAGTTCTGCAAAGGGCAGCTGCCACTCAAGATCGCCTGTCACGTCGCCAAGGCCTGTTCCCAAAATCAGCCCTACAGGATATGGCCCAGCGTTCCGGCCAAGCTTTGAACGCACAAAGGCAAGGCATTCCTCAACCTGGACAAGATTCTGCATACTCTGCATGCAAACACTCCAAAGGCAGAAGCATGGCCGAAAGGTTCCCGAACAGGCGGCAGAGACCTGCTCTAGACTTTTCTCACGCTTCTCTGCTATATCCTTTTGGCCAAGCGGCAATACTCCGCTCTGGCCAAGCCAAGCTGACAGCCCTCCCCGCCCGGCAAAGGGTCGGGAAAAGGGCAAAACCCTGGGCGATACCTTCGCCTGCAAATGTCACAACTAATGGAAAAAAATAAGCCCAAAGAGGCCGTCATTGAGCAAAAGCCAAGGCTTTCCCTGAACGATCACAAGGTGCTGGTCGCCAATCGCGGGGAAATCGCCATGCGCATCATGCGAGCCTGCCACAATCTACGCATTCCCTTTGCGGCTGTCTATACACGCGAAGATGCTCAGTCGGGCCACTGCGACCTGGCGCGGGAACTGGGGGGAGAGAACTGCCTCTACCGGGTTTCCTCCTACCATGATGCCAATGAAATCATGAGCGTCGCCGATGCTGCCGGCTGCACTGCCGTGCATCCGGGCTACGGTTTTTTTGCCGAGGATTTCCGCTTCGCTCGCCGTGTCACCAAACGCGACCGCTCCATGATTTTCATCGGCCCATCCTGGAAGATCATCCGTGAACTGGGCGACAAGATCAATACCAAGCGTTTGGCCAGAAGTCTTGGTGTGCCCACAGTTCCCGGTTCTGACCGTCCCATTTACGACGAGGCCGAAGCCGAAGGCATTGCCAAATCGCTCTTTTCCTTTCAGGAGCGGCAGGGCGTCACCCATCCCCTTGTTCTGGTCAAGGCCTCGGCCGGCGGTGGCGGCATGGGCATCGAAGAAGTCTACGACCCTGATCAGTTCCGCTCGGTCTACCGGCGCATACGCAATTACGCCCTGCGCCAGTTCAAGGATGAAGGCGTGCTCATCGAACAGCGCATCAAGGATTTCAATCACCTTGAAGTGCAGATTGTCTCGGACCGTACAGGACGCCATCCCGTGCATTTTGGCACGCGCAACTGTTCCATCCAGTCCACAGGGCGCCAGAAACGCATTGAAGTAGCACCTGGCTTTGCCCCGGACACCCTTGATTATTCCTTTGATGCTGCACGCGTGCTCACCGACATCGTCGACTATTCCCTGACCATGGCCAGCAAGGTGGGCTACGACAATGTGGGAACCTGGGAATGGATTGTCACGCGCAGCGGCGAACCCTTCCTCATGGAAGTGAATACCCGCATTCAGGTGGAAAACGGCGTTTCAGGTTGCATTTCCCATGTGGCCGGACGCGGCTGCGTCGACCTGATCTCCGAACAGATTCGCCTTGGTCTCGGCGAGGAACTGGGCTATACGCAGGCGGAAATCGCCACCGAGGGAGTGGGACTTGAATACCGCATTATTGCTGAAGATCCCGCCAATAACTTCACCCCCTGGGTGGGCACCATCGAAGCCTTTCACTGGCAGGAAACGCCGTGGTTGACCATGTTGACCCATGTTCCCACCGACCGACCCTACGAAATTCCCACGGAGTTTGATCCCAATCTGGCACTGGCCATCATCTGGGGCAAAAATCTGGAAGAGGCCAAAACACGCGGCCTCACGTTTCTCTCCTCCATTGAGCTCAAGGGAAAAAACGCAGCAGGTAATGAGCTCAAAAGCAATATCGACTTTCTCAAGGCCAATACCGAGCATCTGCTCCGTTTCTGACCCGTTTTGCGGCCAACTGAGCCAGTGAAAAACAGCTTATGATCGATAATAATGTAGAAAAACGCATTGTTGCGCTGCACGAACGTCTTGTCTATCTCAAAGATATTTTTGCGGGCAAGCACGCCGATGATGTCAACCTTCTGGACGATCGGCTGACGTCTTTCCGTCAACGACTGAAAGAAGAAGAGGTCAGCGATCCCTACAGTGACATCGCCTCAGTGGAAGACCTCTTCTCCTATGTGGAACGCAAGCTCGACAGCAGCATCACCCCCATGGATAAAGTGCGCATTGTGCGGCATCCACAGCGTATCTGCCTGCGTGATATCCTCGAAAATGTCTACGACACCTTCACTGAAGTCGGCGGCCAGGACGAATACAGCCTGGATCCCAGCATGCTCATTGCGCGTGCGGTGATCACCCGGCACCGCGGGAAAAAGACCTATCATCAGCCGGTCATGGTTATTGGTCAGGAAAAGGGACACGGCGCAGAATTCCGCAACGGCGGCTCGGTCAAGCCCTGGGGCAATGCCAAGGCCATGCAGTTTATGCGCGTGGCCGAAACCGAAGGCATCCCCATCCACAGTTATGTCTTTACGCCCGGCTCCTTCCCCATTGAAGATTATCCGGGCGCAGCCCAGCAAATTGCCAAAAATATCTATGGCATGGCCGGCCTGCGCGTGCCGGTGATTGCCATCATTTCTGAAGGCGGCAGCGGCGGTGCCGAAGCCATCAGCCTGGCTGACCGGCGTCTGATGCTCTCCCATGGCTACTATTCCGTCATCTCGCCAGAAGGGGCTGCCGCCATTGAGGGACATCTCAAAAGCGGCATGCGAGCCACGCCTGAGCTCATTGAACACTGTGCCGAAAATCTGCACATCACAGCCGCCGACAATCTCTCCTTCGGCTATATTGACCGTATTATCCATGAGCCGCCTTTGGGCGCACGTCCCTGGCATTTTGACTTTTTCAGGACCCTCAGACAGGAAGTGATCAGAGCCACCGACGAGGTGATCATTCAGACACGTCTTTTGCCCGTCCTCAAGACTCTGGCACGGAACCGCCACACCCGTCCCAATGCCGATCTCGAAGGCCTCTACATCCACTGGGGTCTCTCAGCTGCAGCTAAAAAACGCCTTGTGGCCAAACGACAGAAAAAATTCCTTGGTCTTTCCAAGCAGGCAGCCTGTGACCACAGGCCCTGGCACGCCAAGGTTCTGGAGAATCTCTCCGACTGCATCTCAAAGCCCTGGATCAGCTTCAAGTACGATTTCTACCGTAAACATCAACGCAAGATTCAGACCTTTATGGAGGAAATCGACAATGAGTGGGAGACCTTCAAGCACAGAATCCTTTCGCCCTGGCGCAAATTCCGCCGCGACATCGAAAAGAAAAATACCAAACAGGGTGAAGAACTGACGGCACTTTCCGTCTGGACCAAGGATTCTCGCCGCAAAAAATGGAATTATCTGTCCCCGCGCTATAAGATCGATCAAACGCTGACCTGTCCCAATAGCGCTGATTACGGCTGTCTGGATCTCTGGGGACCGGATCTCTTTGGGGAATTCGCCGGTGTCTGCAGTTACTGCGGCTACCATTTTCCCATGGAGCCGGAATGGTATGTTCGCAATGTCTTTGACCGCGATTCGGTCATGGAATTCAACAGTGAAATCGAAGCCGGCAATCCCCTCGCCTTTCCCGATTTTGCGAGCCGCATCGCCAAGGCGCAGGAACGTAACGGCACCCGCAGTGGCTGCATGACCTTTGAGGCGCGCATCAGCAATATCAAGATCATTGTGGCCATGCTCATGGGCACCTTCCGGGGCGGCTCAGTGGGCGCTGCCGAAGGCTATAAGTTTGTGGAAGCCGCCGAACGCGCCACAAAAAAACGCTATCCCTTTCTCGCCTATGTGCACGGCACAGCGGGCATGCGCATTCAGGAAGGCACGCATGCCCTCATTCAGATGCCGCGCTGTACGGTGGCGGTGCGACGCTATATCGAGGCCGGCGGTCTCTACATGGTGCTCTACGACACCAATTCCTTTGCCGGCCCTGTGGCCAGTTTCCTCGGCTGTTCCCCTTATCAGTTTGCCGTACGCTCCTCCAATCTCGGCTTCGCCGGTCCCGGCGTGATCAAGGAGACCACAGGCATTGATATTCCCCCGCGCTATCACCGTTCCACAGAAGCCCTTTCACGCGGCCATATTCAGGGTATCTGGGACAGACGCCAGATCAGGGCCAATCTTAAACAGGCCCTGCGCACCATTGGCGGCAGGAATCTCTACTACCGCTAAGCGCACGGCTGGACGACACTATGCTCAATATTTCCGAACTGCTTGATCAGATCAAGGCCCAACCTTTCCGTGAAATCGAGATCACAACGCCTCATACCGGCGTTCTGACCTTTGCCGGCCTTGCTCTTGGCGACCAGGTCCAAGGCCCGCAGGGACAGTGGAAAGAAAAACGCGGGACCCTCATCGCCACCCTTGAACGCGAACGCAATCCCAAACCCATCTGTGCCCTGGAAAAAGGCGAGATCTGTGCTCTGCATACGGAGCTGGAAGGAAAGTTCGTGCAGGCCAACACGCCTGTGGCCACCATCCGTCATATGCTGACGCGCGAAGAAGTCGAGCACATCATCCTCAAAAAAACGCTCTACCTCTTTCGTGCACCTGAGCGGGCAAAATACTATTTTACACCTGAAGTCGACAAAAAAATTCACGCTCAGGATGAGCACTCGGTCAAAGTTCGCGACGGCATGGAGCTCTTTATCATGTCGCGCATGAAACGCGAGGTCCATCTGCCCTATACCGGTCCCAAGGGGCTTATCTACACGGTCTACTTCAAGTATAATGAGAACATCGATGCCGGGGCTCCACTCATTGGCATCTGCACACAGGAGCAGCTGCCGGCCATTGAAGAAGTCATCATGCGCATCAAAACCGAATGGACAGGAAGGTAGCCATGGGAGAAGCCTTGCAGATCCGCGTCAGCGCTGTCACGTGGAATGAAGACCTGGTGGAAAAACTCTGGCCGAGACTGAGTGCGCTGGCCTTCAGTGTGCCCATCAAACACGAAAAGCATGGCGTGCTGGAAATGGTGCGGGCACTGGCCGACGGACTGACCTTCATGGACTGGTCCGAGGAACGCAAGAAGCGTATGGGCCCTGGCATCAGACAGGCGGCAGAGCTGAAAAAATCGCTTGAAGAAGCGCTTGCTGCCTGGAAACCGCAGGAAGCCAATACCGCCAGTGAAAAACTCGAAGCAGTGCTTGACGAGCTTGAGCGAATTTTCACAAGCTGAAGAATGACGACGAACAGTCCGTACAGCAAAGGAGATGCTATGCTCAATAGGGTGATGATCATTGGAAGACTTGGTCAGGATCCGCAACTTAAGTATTCTCAGTCAGGCAGCCCCATAGCCACATTTTCCGTGGCAACCGATGAGACGTTCACCGACCGCGACGGCATCCGCCAGCAACGTACTGAATGGTTCAAAGTGGTGGTTTTCTCGAGAATTGCCGAAAACTGTGCGCATTACCTGCACAAAGGCAGTCTTGTCTATGTGGAAGGCAGCCTGCAGACACGGCGCTGGCAGGATCAGCAGGGCATGGAACATTCCCTTGTAGAAATCAAAGCCCTACGCGTGGATTTTCTCGATAAACGCAGTCAAAGCAATGAGGACTTTGGGCGACGCGACTATCACGAGACCGAGGCAGGGCAGGCCTATGAGTCCTCAGAGAAGCAGAGCTCGTATGCCAAAGCACCTGAAGGCGATACAGGCTTTCAGAAAGCCTATGCCCACGACCCGGTTTTCCCCCAGGACGCCATGGGTGAAGTGCCTGAAAGCCAGCCAGCTGTGAGTTCCCCGCTGGCCCAGGCCGATCAGGGACTCCATGAGAAGAATGATCAGCCGGAAAGCGGCTCGGAGCAAGCAACCAAATTGGACGAGGTTCCCTTCTAGCCGCGAAGAGGAAAAGACCCTGCAACAGTTGACTTTTTGTTCAATTTTTCACAAGATGACGTTGTCGCGGACTTGTTTTGCCTATGCACCTGGTCTGCGTTCCCCAGAGATGATATCCGCTGTCCAGGACAGCGGACTTTTTGCGATAGGCAAGAGTTAACCAAAACATTGGAGGAGTTCTCATGTCTAAACTGGTACCCCCTCATGGCGGCAAGGGTCTTGTCTGCTGCCTGCTCGAAGGCAAGGCT
>JAGADH010000118.1 GCA_017613715.1 Desulfovibrio sp.
GGGCTCTTCGCCAGGGCCGACTGCCCGTTCATGGTCTGTGCCTCAATCAGATAGCCAACCTTGCGCCCTTCATCGAGCATATCGAGGGTGAGCAGAAAAATGCCCTGGGATAGCGGCAGGGGCTGACCGAAGATGCGACGTTGTCTGCCGGCTGCGTCGAGCACTGTCTGGGCTGGACGGAAAATGCCGTCATTTCTTGGCTGCATTTGGCGTATGCTTGTGATTTTTCCCTGCGCATCAAGGCTGAAGCCCAGCATGGTGATGGGCCAGCGCAAAAGATTGGAAAACTGCACCTGCACGAGCAGATCCTGACCACCGGTTGTTGCATCGCGGTACAGCCCCCAACCCACAGAGACATTCTGACCGATATCGCGGGAAGTGGAGAGATTGCTGATGGTGATATCCGCAAGGCTTGTGCCATTGCTCACCTTGTACTTGGCCGAAAGCTCGCGCATCAGGGTCGTTGTGCCGTCGTTATAGCGAGGTGAAATCTCGCTGAAGACCGATCCTTTGCCGGACTGCCGTGAGCTGTGATCTCCTACAAGCTGTTCAAAGTTCACGATGCGCTCGTTGCCAGCCACTTCGAACTGAATGAGCTTGGTCAGAAGAATACCTGTACCCGTCACGGCATAACGGACCACATTATGGGCAAAGGGCTGAATATGCGAGATGGGCAGGATATCGAAATCAGTGGCCCTGCTGCCGTCCAGACCGACCTTAAGTCTCGGAGCGCCGATGACCACATTGTCGATACGCGGCTTTTCCTCACCCAGGGTCTCCTGGGCTGTATAGAGCGTCTGCAGGTAGTCGGCCAGGCCACTGGCCTTGGCAAAGGCTGATTGACGATAGCCGGGTTGTTCAAATTCGCGTCTGAGCGGCAAATAAATGCTCACGCCCTGGCATTCAGGAAGATTGGGCGTTGACTTGCTGTGGTAGACAAGTTGGCCGAGCGCCATACGCAGCTGGCCGAGAAGCTCTGCGTCAAGACCAAGATCTTCCTGTTCAAGACGCCCCAGCCAGTCATAGACTTCCACACTGCTTGTGGCCTTCTGGCCGCTTTTCATATCTTCCAGAAAATTGCCGTGGTGCGTGGCAAAACAGGTGGCACGGGTCAGGGCCTTGAACTGTGTCGGGGCAAGCTCCCTGAGTTTCTGGCTGAGACTGAGAAGCTTCTGGTTCACATCGCCCATAGCTTTGAGATCATAGGCGGAAAAGGCCGCAGGCCGTCCTAGATCCGTATAGTAGGCGATATTCAAATCCACCATCCTGGCCACAAGGTCACGGGTTGAAACATCCCGGCGAAAAAACGGCAGAATGGAAAGGTAGTCCGAACCCTGACACGGTTCCACCGGCGGACTGGCAAAAGCATAATCAGCAAGCGCTGCCGTCTCAAAGAGCACATCGAGCTGCCCCATCAGACAGAGTTCATACTTGAGAAGATCAAAGCGCTTGCGTGGCAGTGACTGGGCTCCCTTGTGCACAGCTGCGGCAAAATCAGCAAGCGTCATCCTGCCCTTGGCACCGTCCTCGTCATTGAGCATGCCGGCAAGGGCTGCGCCGCTGCCATGGTCCCAGGGAATCAGGGCATAGCGCTGGGCCGGAAACTGCCCGGCAACTCTCTCAATAAAGCGGACCAGCGTTGCCGGATCAGCCATATCGGCCTCACCCCAGTCTTCCAAAAGTTCTGAGGCAAAGTCCTTGGGCAGGGGGACATTGAGCCCCATGGCCGCCTTCTTGATGTCAAAGGCTTGCCCCCTGCGCACACGGTAAAGACGGGTGCCACTCCAATTCCCCAGAACATCGCTATGCGCCTTGTGGCGATCGAGCAAGACCACGATCTCCACATCCTCGGGGATCGCCTGCTCCATTTCGAGCATATCCATGAGGGCCGAATGCTCAAGATTATTGTCACCGTCAAGATAGACCATGATGGTCCAGGCCGATGGTGTCTTTTGCGCATTGGCCAAGCCAGCAAAAAGCAGCGCAGCAAAAGAGCAAAGACACAGCAAACGGATGAGCTGACGCATAGGGAATCCTCTTCAGGTTTCAGGAAGAATTAAGAGGCCCGTGTGAATTGCAAAGAGCTTCCGTTGGGATAGGTCAGAATCAACGTATTGCCCTGAACCTGCCAGGTATTGACGCCCTGCTGTCCTGCCGTCTGACCGGCTGTGGTCTGATACTCAAGACGCTGGCCATCGAGACGGAAGATACCGGACTCCAGTTGCTGACCATTGGCTAAGACAGCATACTGATTGCCCTTAAAGATAAAGACCATCTGCACGCCATTGGGCAGCTGGGTCGACCAGGCCCCTTCAAGGACTGAAGCGCCCTGCGCCTGCGGAGCAGGTGCAGGACTGGCCGGTCCCCAGGGAACATTGGGTCCTGCCTGCGGCTGAGGGGGCTGTGGAGTCTGTGGGGCCTGTGGCATGCCCTGAGGTGCCTGAGGCGTCTGCGGCATTCCCTGCTGCCCGGGCATTTGCGGCATAGCCTGACGCTGCAGAACTGTTCCGTCGGAAAAACGCAGGCTATTGCCGTCAATGGCAAAGGTCAGATCAAGCACCTTGCCGTTGGAGAGCTGCACATGCAGGTGATTGCCCTGAACAGTGTAGGGACCGTAGACCTGCTGACCATTGATATTCAAGCCGCAGATACCGTTCATGAAGACCATGATGAGCATCTGTCGCCCATCGTTGGCTGCCCAGAAGCCTTCAAGAGCAGCCTGCCCTTGTGCTCCGGGACCAAAGGACGTTGTGCTCGCGGGCATCTCACCCTTGCGCTGCAGGCGCGAACCATCGGAAAGCACCAGCATGCGCCCCTGAATGCTATACATCAGACGGCACTTCTGCCCATTGGCAAAAAGCAGCAAAAGTTCCTGTCCTCTGGCCTGCCAGCGTCCCGTCACCTGACGGCCATTGGCCTCAAGCACACATGTGCCCGAAGCCTCAAAGCGCAGATTGAGATTATCGGCACCCCAGCTGCCCACAAGAGGATTCTGCGCTGCTGCGCCAGAATCAGGACCTGGATAAAACGGCGGAAAACCATCCTTGCTGCCAAAGGAGGAAATGCCACCTAGAGGGAGTTGCCCATCCTCAACGCCCCCCATGCTGGTAACAGGCATGCCGATGCCCGGAAGACTCATGATGGGTGGCTCAGCCCCAAGAGAGGACTGCTGTCCCTGGACAAGATCACTGTCCATGGATTTTCCCAAAAGCCCTGTTCCTTCAGGAATAAGGCCTTGCGGGACAGCTTGCTCAGCCTTGTCTTTGACAAGACCTGTCAGGGAAAGACCAAGGACTGACTGCTCTTGCAGATCCTGACTCGTCTGGGCAGACGTCAAAGAGGGCGAAACAAGAGAGGAAAAAAGCACAAGACAGACCATGAGTCCAAAAACACGTGGCATGAATGCCTCCTTGCAGTTTGCAAAGCGCTTTGCACAGCATGCTGGGAGAAAAACATCGACGTCAGTTGCAGGATGAACCAAAAAGTCCGGTGAGCAGCATGCTTTGGCGTATCTTGATTGGACCATTTTCCGCTTCTGAACTTTTGATCACTCTTTGCCTGAACGCTCGTGATAGAGCCTAGCCGCGAGGGTGAGCAGAAGGAATCGGAAAATGACTTGACTAATAGGCCGCAGGCGGCAAAGCCGCATGCCTCCTATGAGACGCTATGGCTACTGGAACTTGATCTTGGAAACGGCAGCTGCGGGCGGGAATGGTGGCGGATGCCGTGGAGATTGTATTGAAAAAAGCATGCTCTGTCACTTGGAACCTAGCCAGGCAGGCAGAAGCTAAGCTCGCAAGAGCAGTAGTCGTAGCCAAGCGTACTCAGAACAGCCTGCCTTTTCCTCAGCAGTGCCTGACACAATCCCCCGAGAATCAAGGGTCAAGACATCCAGCCAATTTTCCAAAACATGGCTTTGCGTTAGCCTCAAAAAGCCCAAGCAAGCTTTACCTACTTCAAAATCCGTCGCCTTTTCGTCATCAACGTTCACCTTCCTTCAAAAAGAGAAAGCCGGGCTTACTATCCCGGCTTTTCTCTCAAATCACCCCTCAAAAGGCTCAGTTTGAAAGACAACGTTTTGCCCTGCAAAAAAACGCAGCCAGTCATCGAGTGCCCTACGAAACATAGCTGCTGCACCACAAGGGGTAACACGTTTGAATGCTCAGCCTCTGACGCAAGAGATTGTACACCCCATGCATGGATATACGGCAACGACTGCTGCTTTCTACCGAATCAGCAAGCTCTTTGAACACTAAAATACCTCTTTTGGATACCTGGAGGGGAAAGCAGGTCCCTCCTTTTTCACTCCTGTTGCAGGTACGTGAGCGGTTACTGTCGTTTACTTTGGTGAATCACGACAACGTATCGCCCGCATGGACTTTTTACAGGCATACATGTTTCTATCGGCCCGAGCAAAGACATCGGCAACGCTTTTGTCAACATTTTTATCAAATATCGCTATGCCTATTGCCGCAGATA
>JAGADH010000119.1 GCA_017613715.1 Desulfovibrio sp.
CTCTCGCTCAAAGCCTGTCGCCCCTGCTGCACAATAGCGGCTTTCAGCAATTGGGCTTAGACTGTATCTACCTGCAGTTTCCCATATCCCCGCTCGATCTTCCCCGTTTTCTTGATAGCGTGCGCCTTCTGCCCATTGCCGGCTGCTCCGTGACCATTCCGCATAAAACAACGGTCATCCCGTATCTTGATGCGATCAGCCCTGAAGCAAAGCGCATTGGCGCGGTGAATACGCTGTACTGGCAGGACAATCAGCTCTTCGGTGAAAATACCGATTTCACCGGTTTTCTTGCTCCGCTTGCAGGCTATGAGCTTAACAGCATGAACGTGCTGCTGCTGGGAGCAGGGGGTGCTGCACGAGCCTGTCTCTGTGGCCTCAAAGAGCGTCGGGCCAAGAAGATCTTCATTGCGACACCTTCCAATTCCCGGCACCTCCCCTTAGCGGAAGAATTTGCTGTTGAGGGCATTTCCTGGCAGGAACGCTATGACGTTCAGGCGGATCTGATCATCAATGCCACTCCTCTTGGCATGCACGGAAGTCATGAAGACGAAACCCCCTATGACTTCAGCCAATCAGCGTACACGACAAAGCTTGCCTACGATATTGTTTATAATCCGCTTGAGACACGTTTTCTGCGGGAAGCAGCAGAGCAAGGCATTGAGGTCATCTCTGGCCGAACAATGTTTTTTGAACAGGGCAATGCGCAGTTCAGACTCTGGACAGGCCAGAATCTGCCCAGTGAAGCAAAACTCGCCCTTCATCAGGCCCTTGCCAATTCGTAATCCCAAGAGAGTACTCTTATGAAGGTTCTTGTCCTGCACGGTGTCAATCTTAATATGTTTGGCCAACGTGATCCCAAGCACTACGGGACCAAGACGCTTGCGCAGATCAATGGGGCACTGCTCGCTTTAAGCCAGGAGCTCAAGATCCGTCTTGAAACCTTTCAGAGCAATTTTGAAGGCGAAATGATCGAGCGTATTCACCGCTGCCTTGAGGAAGATGTCTCAGCCATAGTCATCAATGCCGGTGCCTGGACTCACACAAGCTATGCACTCGCCGATGCACTCGCTATCCTCAGCATACCGGTGATAGAAGTGCATATGTCCAATATTCACGCCCGCGAAGGCTTTCGTCACCATTCCGTTCTTTCCCCTGTAGTGACCGGAAGTATTGCAGGTTTTGGTGTTGAGAGCTATCTTCTCGGACTTCGTGCGGCTGTGTCGCTTGTCCAAAATGAGGCCATCTCGGTCTGAGAAGTTCTCCACTGCCTTCACAACAAAATTTCTTGACCTTTGGTAGAAGATGCATACTCTTGCTGAGTAACCGTATTGTGCATGCATGCTTTTTTCCAAAGACTCTGGCATACGTCTCGAGCAAAACGAATCATGCTTTCCCCTTGCCTGCATGGCAAAACAGTTTTTTCCAGATTTCTGACTGCGAGTCTGCCTCTGCAGACTTGCCAATGCCAATAGTACAACGGAGGCAGCGTTGCCTCACGCTCCACAGGCTCTGGGTCGCAACGCTGAAAAGAGTTAATGAAACATACCGCCCTGTTCTTGTTTCTGCTTTTGTGCATAGCGCAAAGCGCACAGGCCGCAAGTGACAAGATCGATCCCGACAAGTACATCTGTGCCGAATATCTGACCACAGTCAGTATTGAGCATGCACCGCCGCTTTTTGAGGGACTGCAGATCGACGGCTATGTGGCGGCCAAGACCAATGTCACCGTTGCCGATTCACGCATCCTGCCCTCCCTACTGCTTGAGGTCTATGCACTCTGCCAGTCGCAGCCTGAAGCCAAGGTTTTGCCGCTCTGGCAGAAGGTGCGTTCACGCCTGCCTGTGGCCAAGGACGGTCTCTGGCGAGCTGACAAGACAAGCTGTGCTGCCTATAATGCCGATCCCAACGACGGCAGCGGTTTTGTCATCTGGCTTGACGGTTATCTTCGGGGCAAACACAATACTGAAGCCTCTGTGCTGAACAGTGATGTTGATCTCAACGCCTTTTTTGAAGGCTGCAAAATGACACCCTCTGCCCTCATGCAGGATGTCATGCGCAAGTATGCCCATTAGCTCAGGGAAGCTCCATGTTCGCCTATCTTTTCAAAAAAATCTTTGGCAGTAAAAACGACCGCTACCTGCGTCGTCTGCGACCGCTCATTGCACAGATCAACGCGCGTGAAGACGAAATGCAGGGTCTGCAGGATGCCGATTTTCCCAAGATCATCGCAACTCATAAAGAGGCTATCGCAAGCGGCGAATCCACGCTTGATGACCTTCTGCCCGAGGTTTTTGCCCTCGTTAGAGAAGCCTCCAGGCGCGTGCTCGGCATGCGCCATTATGATGTTCAGCTCATCGGCGGCATTGTCCTGCACAAGGGCAAAATTGCCGAAATGAAAACCGGCGAAGGTAAAACTCTGGTGGCAACCTTGCCTGTGGTGCTCAATGCCCTTTCAGGCAAAGGCGTACACGTTGTTACCGTCAATGATTATCTTGCCCGACGTGACGCCGAGTGGATGGGTAAGGTCTATAGCTTTCTCGGACTGACAACGGGTATCATCTACCACGATATGGAGGACGAGGAGCGCAAAAAGGCCTATGCCTGTGACATCACCTACGGCACCAACAACGAGTTCGGTTTCGACTATCTGCGCGACAATATGAAATTCTACGCAAGCCAGCTCGTGCAGCGCGGCCACAATTTCGCCATTGTGGACGAAGTCGACTCCATCCTGATTGATGAGGCCCGCACACCGCTGATTATCTCGGGCGCCTCGGATGAAGACGTTGAGCAGTATGCTGCCATTGACGCTCTTGTGCGCCAGCTCGGACCCGACGATTATACGCTTGATGAAAAAGCCAAAGCAGCTATGCTCACCGATGCCGGTGTTATCCACTGTGAAAGCATGCTCCATCTCGACAATCTTTTTGATCCAGCCAATATCACAGCACAGCATCATATCCAGCAGTCCCTAAGGGCCCACAAGCTTTTCAAGAAAGATGTGGACTATATCGTGCAGAACGATCAGGTCATCATCGTCGATGAATTCACAGGTCGTCTGATGCACGGACGCCGCTATTCCGATGGTCTGCATCAGGCTCTGGAAGCCAAGGAACATGTCACCGTGGCTGCAGAGAATCAAACGCTGGCCTCCATCACCTTTCAGAACTATTTCAGACTCTACGACAAACTTTCGGGCATGACGGGCACGGCAGACACGGA
>JAGADH010000120.1 GCA_017613715.1 Desulfovibrio sp.
ATCGTAGAAAGCATTTTTTTCTGTTAATATTTTTGTATTAATATAATCGTTACTTTTTGGATTGTCATGCTCTGATTCTAATCTCAACCACGCGGGAGTAGAATTTGGTGTTGTTCCAATAATATGTTCGCCGTTTCTGTAAAACAATTCTATATCATCATCATGTCCGCCAGACCACATCTTTATGTTAATATTTTTTGATCCTTTCGGAATGATAGCAAATGATCGTATTCCAGACTGAACATCTGTAGCTTCTACTCCATTTGATATAACATCAGACATTATTTTGGTATCACCATAATCGGCTGGCTTTGTAATTTCTTGAATTTCAGTTGTTTCAACTATTTCTTTTACTTTAATTTTTTCTGTATTATTTAATCCAAGACCAGCAGTCGTGCAATCGCCAATTTCAACATAGTAATAATCTTCAGCAGAATCATTTCCTGATCCGAAATGAACTTTCATGGCTCCAGTAGATGTTAATCCAGATCCATTATGTTCTCCACTAAGATTGCCATTCAATAGATGAATACCATTAAAATCTGTAGCATGGGCAATTCTGTTGATTTCGGAGGCCATCTGCTGAAATTCAGAGTCAATCATCAGCCTCTGTACCGAATCATACGTACCTGTGGCAGCTTGCTCAGCAAGTTCCTTCATTCGGATCAGCTTCTCATCGATAACGGCAAGAGCCCCATCTGCTGTTTGAATCATAGAGATGGCGTCATTGGCATTTCTCATCCCCTGTTGAAGGGAGGCAATGTCTGCCCTCATTAGCTCACGAATGGCCAATCCAGCTGCGTCATCGGCAGCAGAATTGATCCTGAGACCTGAGCTGAGCCGCTGCGTGGAAGTCGCCAAATTCCCGTAGTGGGTATTCAGATTATTCGCTACGTTAGCGGCCATAAGATTGTGATTGACTACCAGAGACATATCCAGCTCCTTTGCAGAATTGGATATGCCAGAAATGTGCCAATTTTTTAATTTTTAGGAACTATAGGTGTTTAGAGAATCTCTGCATCAGAAAGTTGGCGGGTGAGTGTCAAAAAATTCCTTGTGGTGCTGATGAGGTAGGAGCGCTTTATGCCCTCCACACCAGCAGAAACTGGGACAAGAGACTCTGCCCCTGCGATCGCAGTGTTTATGGCTCGTCTGGGAGGCGCAGTCTTATCTGAATTGGTGTCCGATACTTCTGCATAACTGCAATCAGAAGGGAGCCGCATCTGGGCATGAAAAAATCTTTCTGTCGGGGTAGGCAGGAGGATTTTCGTATTTCTCGTACAAATATAGGCCTTCATCGAGTAACCTAAGCCAAAGGAGATGAAGGTGGCTGAAATCATTAGACTTTCTGGGGAACAAAAGAAGTTGCTGTTGAATCTGTCCGTTGCTCTCGGCAAAACAGCCGATGAGATGCTGGCAGAGCAGTACGATGAGGTATCACCTGACTTTGCCCGTGGATATCTTTCGGGCTTCTCTCAGTCAGCATCGGATGAAAAGGTTCTACTGGCTTATTTTCTGCTGAGAATGTGTATTAAGCAGGGATAACGAACCGTAAACAGAGACCCTCAAGCAGGGTCTTTTTTTGATGGAATCAAGAGGAGTGCCATCTGATGAGAATGTGTGGGGCGTAAAGGTGGAGGGATTGATGGGAAAGCGCTAAGACAGCCTTGATACAGATGCTGATGGGTGCTGTTGGGGCAATCATTGCACAAGGAATCGTGAGGCCTTTCGTGACTCAAGGTCACCTGAAGACTGCGGTAAAAATCCTGTAGAGCAAACGGATATTCTCCTCTTTATCGGTATCGATGAATCTTTTCATCTCCTCCTTGAGTTCGGAGATAGGCCGCAAATGCTGAGATCGAAAGAAGTCCACAATATCGACTCCGAGTACTTCAGCGAGCTTGTGCAAAATGACAGAACTCACATTTACCTCTCCCCGCTCCACCTCACCAAGATACTTTCCTGAGATACCAGCGGCTTCTGCTGCCTGCTCCTGTGTCAGGCCCGCCTGTTTACGCAACTCTCTGATCCGCTCTCCAAGAACTTGCGGAAAATTCATAGGCACTCCTTGGTTTATCCAAGGATAGCCAACTTGTGAGCACGCAAAACCAGTTATAGGTTATTAATTGATAGAGAAAAGGGTATAAAAGTTTGATTCTTAGGCGCAGGGAAGCCAAAAATAGCGGCTTTCACGTATGCGTTCAGAACCGTCGTGATGTGAAAACAGCTCGACAATGGTGTGGGGGGTGAGGGCTGCTTTGAGCCGTTCCGGCTATCCGATTTTTGCTGGTGCAAATTCGAAGGTCAGAAGCGGCTATTTTCTTTTGTTCGGCAGTTGCTATCCAACTTATCCAACAAATCATCCAACACGAGGAAAACGATCAACTGCTCTTTTGCAAGATGATAGAGACTGCATGAGTGTGACAGAAAGGGAAAAATGTGCTGGTCAATTGTCCTCCTGAAGTCCATTCCTTTTGGAGCGTGGAGCGCATCCCTATCTCAATGACACCAAAGCAAATCTTCATCGCAGGTGAAAATCAAAGGGTATGAGCACAATGACGCGTACTGCTTTACCGTCCTTCTTGCCGGGGGAAAAACGTAGCCTGGAGCTGATCTTCAGCACAGACTCTTCAAAATAGCCAGTTGGATTGGCTGAATGGATGGAACTTTTCTCCACCCTACCATCGGCTCCGATGATGATTTTCAGGACAACCCGGCCGCTGACACCTTTTTGCTTGGCCTTAGCGGGATATTCTGGTGAGATTCGATTGAGCAAGGACGGTTTGGTATCGACTTCTGCGAAGCCGAAGGCTCTGCTGTCGACAAATTCCGCTGAGGCACCGTTTCGGCCTGTGGGCATGCCCGAAGCGTGAGATGGATTTCCCTGGTTTGCATCGTGAGACGCTGACGGAGTTGCAGAACTTGCTCTGTCACGAATAGTAGGGCTGGGAGAGGCTGTGTGTGAAGAATTTTTTGAGCGTGAGGGATTATTTTTCGCTTGCGGTGCATGGCGTTTGCTTTCCGCTTTCTCCCTCTTAATTTCCGGTCGTTTGAAGGGGGATATTTTTTCGGGATTATCAAGCAGATTTTCTAACGATTCTGATTCAGAAGAGGCATGTGGATTGTGGATTTCATGCTCAATGCTTTCGTGCTTTTTCGGCTTATCTACCGATTCTTCTATTTGTTGTGAAGCACTACCTGTATTTTTAACGTTTGCTTGGCTGCCTTTACCTATGACAACATTTGATAGTTCTAAGGAATAAATATTATTATTTCCTTGGTTGTTGTTTGACAAACTACCAATAAATAAATAGACTATTGCTAAACAACAGCTATGAAGTATTAACGATAAGATAACATAATATATGAGACGGTATTTTTTGTCATACCTTTCTACCAGAGGTAAGTCTTCTATCGTATAATTTTTCACACTATTGCATCTTTTGCTTCTTTGAAAGGAGCATGCTAATCATAAGCATAGAAGAGGCGACCATGACAATGGAGGCACCTGTGGGAATATCCAAAAAATAGGATATGTACAAGCCAAGACAGGAAGCTAGTGCGCCGAAGAGAGCGGCGTAAACAAACATGTTCCGAAGACTGTATGTCAGCTGTAAAGCCGTCGCCGCAGGCGTTATGATGAGCGAATAGATCAGCAAACCACCTACGGCTTTCAGAGAAAAGGCAACGACGAGACCCATGAGGATAAGAGTGCTGTAGTAGATTGGTCTGATGGGTATGCCGCAGGCTTCAGCTGCACGTTTGTGACATAATATCGCCTGTATCTCTTTGAAAAGCGCACAGATGAAGAGTACCACGAAAAGCGTTACAACGACCATACAGGAGATGTCCGTCCAGGTCGCCGTTAAGAGATTGCCCCAAATCAAGCCCAATCCTTCGGTACGTGCGCCGGGTAACATGCCAAGGGCCAGCATTGCCAGACTCATAACGACTGAAAAAATGATCCCCATGGCGGTGTCGAGACTGAATCCTGGTCTTTCGGCAAGTGCACCCGCAAAACCGGCAGCCGCAATGCTTGCCCCCAGCCCTCCCAAGAGGGGAGAGAATCCCAGCCACAAGCCTCCAAGGGCGCCAGCGAAGGCCGCATGCGATATGCACATCCCAACCAAACTGATACGCCACAGAGCGACGAAAACTCCCATGAGGCCGCAAAGTGTGCCGCTGAAAAATGCTAACAGAAAGGCCCGTTGCAAAAAAGTATACGTGAAGAAATCTTCCATATGTCCATCAGAACAAGGCGGCCGTTCGGCCGTTGCCTGTCAAAAGGGATATGTTCACGCTGAAAAGTTCCGAAAGCAGGGCTTCATCTTTTGCCTCAGGCGCGGGCCCCTGCCAGAAGATCCTCCCCTCTCGCATCATGATGACCGTATCCGCCAGGGCGAAGACCGCGTTCAGGTCATGTGTCACCATGATGATGGCCATTTCGCCGCATCGGCGCAAGGCGCTTATGGAATCCAGTATGGCCCTTTGGGCCTGCCAGTCGAGCGATGCCGTAGGCTCGTCAAGCAGGAGAAGAGCCGGTTGCTGGGCAAGGGCTCTTGCTAGGGCAACGCGCTGGCATTCTCCGCCGGAAAGCTGTCCAATTGGTCTGTCAGCAAGATGCAAGAGTCCAACGGTGGCGAGGCTTTCACATGCAATCTGCCTTTCATGTTCGCCTGGACGGTGAAAAAGGCCGAGCTTGCCGTACATGCCACCCAGCACGGATTCTAAAACACTGATAGGCATCTTGTGGTCGAAATCGGCCGCCTGAAAGACGTGTGCTATCTCAAGCCGAGCCGCATGAACACCACGTCCCTGAACCGGTCGTCCTTTGAAGAAAGCCTGCCCGGCCGAATGGGGTGTCATGCCGTTGAAAAGGCCCAAAAGGGTTGATTTGCCAGCACCGTTCGGGCCTATGATGGCTGTGAATTCCCCTCTTTGCACCGAAAGAGTTACGTCGCGCAATATCTGGCGTTTGCCGTAGTGTACGCCCATCGCATCAAGGCGGGCGAGTGGATCGCCCCCCTGGGAGTCAATGGATCGGTGAATATTCGTCACTGCAGGCCAGCCAGTTTGTCGACGTTGCTTTTCAGCAGGCTGAAATAATCTGGCACGGAAGGATCAGAGTCGGGAAAATTGGAGAGCGCTGTATGCGCAACGCCCAGTTCTTCGGCCAAAGGAAGGCCCGCTTCCGCACCGCTCTGGATATTGTCCACGACACCTGCGAGCTTGCGGCCCTGCAGTTCCCTGACCATGTCAGCCAGCTTCGCAGCGTTCATGTCTTCAGCACGACCGTAAGCGACCAGAACATTAAATCCCGCCCAACGGACGAACTCTTCCTGCATCTTTGCCGCTGCGACGCTCTTTCCCCTGACAGATGCCAATCTTGCACGGCATTCTTCGTTGATTCGGTCAATACGCGCTATGCGAGCCTCGCATTGTCGCATTATCGTCTCTTTACGGTCTGGAGCAACTGCGACAAGAATCTCTGCGATCTTTCGGGACACGGTTTTCTGGTGTTCTGGAATCAGCCAACTGCCTTTTTCCTCAATAAATGCGACGTGATCCTGCTTTTCGATGCTTTGAAACATCGTCTTGAATTGCGGTATGGTCCGCTGAAAGGCATGCAACAAGACAAGATCAGCCTTTGCTGCGAAAACGAAATCTTTCGTCTTTACGTCGTCGTGCCCAGGGCAGCTCGACCCCTGTATGAGGATCTTGAGCTCGCACTCACCGGCTGTGAGGTCCTTGACGATGTCCGAGATAAGTGACGTACCAGCTACAATACGCAAGGCAGCGGCCCTAGACTCTCCGAAGGTGGTAAGGATGCAGATGAAAAGTAGCGGCAGAAGAGTACTGAATTTATCAATGTGCTTCATGATATGCCCTGTGTCATTTCATTGCCGAGAAATAATAGCTGTGCTCGTCCTCATGCGCTTCAGTCGAGCTGAAACCGGCTTCAAGAAATATTTTCCGCATGCTGCTCGGGTCTGGCAGGTGATCACCCATTACGGCGTGGTGCATGTTATGATGATGGTTCAGCTCTTTTCGACCGTTCACATGTAGCACAAAAGCCAAACCACCGGGCTTCAGCACTCTGAAAAATTCCTTTGCGGCGCAAGGCTTGTCATCCATGTGCGGGAAGGCTGAAAAGCACACTACAGCGTTGACCCAACAGTCCAACAGGGGGATTTTCTCCGCCTGAGCAAGCAAGGGCCATGCCGCTGCATCCTGCTCGGACACTCCACCAAGCATTCCAGGGCAGGGATCTAAAGCAATGAGTCTGCCCGCATCCCCTGTCAACATCCTGAGAAAAGGCAGAATCACCCCTCGGCCGGTACCCACGTCCAGTACGGTCCAACCCTTTTCGATGGGCAGGGCCGTTATCAGCTCTTTTGTACGCTGCAGGGTTTCTTCTGGGTAATTGCGTTGCATCCATTCCCTGGCATGGGCATTGAAGAATTCGATGCGTTCCTGAATCCGTTTATCCTTGTCTTCCATGTTGCGCCTCTTGGACAGGCGACAGGAAGTAGGCTCCTTCCTGCCGCCCTACGGGTTAGAATGTCACGTCAAAGCCCACCATGGCGCTGGTGCCGGGCATGTAGTACAGCTTTCTGTCGCTGCCGTCCCCTGATTTTTCCAATGAATAGGCGTAGGGGGAGTTCAGCACGTTATTGACGGCCACAAAGAGTTTGCCTTCCTCAATGTGCAGGCTATCGCACTTGAAGAGGTAGTCTAGACGCAGGTTCAGTACGCTGCTGTCCGGCAATCTGTCATTGTCCGTCAGCTTTTGGAAATTGCTCGTTCCCTTTTGGGTACTGCCGCGCATGTAGGTCGCGTCATACACGTTGCGGAGGTGCTGGAAATCGCCGCTTAAGCGAAAATGCTCCAGAAAATCCCAAGTGAAACCGGCCTGAAGAGCGAAGGAAGGCGTATAGGGAACCTCCTCGCGAGTCTTGTCGTCATCACCCTTGGCCTTTGCCCACAGCCACGTTGCGCCGGCGAAGAGCTCGAGGTTATCCAGAGGCTTTACGCTGCCCGCCAGTTCGAGACCGTCGATAGTGTATTTTGCGATGGATGATGTGAAGAAAGATGTCGTTGCCGGTTGCATCATCGCCATGGGCGTCATACAGGCCCGCAAGCGGTTACGTCCGTCATCGTGGAAGTATGTCGCGCTCACACTGAAGAGGTCGGGCTGATTGTGGCTCAGGCTGACTTCATAATGGTCGACGATTTCGGGTTTGATGTCCTTCGTGTCAAGCCAGCCGGGCAGATCCTTATTCTGCAAAAACCCCTGCAACACGACAGGACTGGGATAGTTCACGCCTCGGGCGTAGTTGAAGGCGAGGTTTGTATTGCCATAGCCCAGCACGATGCCCGCCTGTGGGGAAAGGGCATCACGGAAAACAGAATTGTTGTTGTAGCGAATTCCGGCTGAGGGGGTGAGATGAAAGGCGTCCTTATCACCGAAAGTGTGGCTTGCGGCAATGTATGGTGAGAAGACAGTCTGGAATGGGAAATCCCAGTCAGTAGTGGTGTCCGTCTGCCATGTGCGCTGGCTGTTGTGCAGGTTTATAGCGTCCAGGTCAAAGCCGACCAGTATTTCGCCGCCGTCCCAAGGATTGAAGGTCTCGCGGCCGCGCAGGCCGTACATGAGAATGGACTGATTGGAAGTCGCCCTGTTGGAAGGCGTGCTGAAATTTTCCCCTCGAAGATAGAACTGCGTGTCATTATAGTACGCCTTCAGAAAACCATGGGCCTTGTCGTATGTATTATTCAGGGCGAAGGTCATGAGATGCGAATTCGTCTGAAAACGTTCAATATTTTGCCAGTATGTGCTCTCATCCCATGGGTTGTTCGGTGATTGCGTCTCCGCGTCCACCTTGTTCGCCATAAGACGAACTTCCCAGTTGTCGGAAAGCTGCATGCCGGTATTGACGTAATAGCTGCGCTGATTGGCGGCCGTGTGGTCGTCATGGCCGAGGGTGCTGATGAGACTTTGAGCGGCGTAGATATCCACATTGTCCTTTTTTGCACCGAGGCCGATGTTTTCTGCTATGGTACCAAAGCTGCCGCCTTGGAAACCGAGGCGGATTTCATATCCTTCCTTGGTCATCTTCTTGGGCACGAAGTTGATCATGCCATAGCCCGAGGCGAAGCGTGACGGCTGAGGGGATTTGTAAACCTCCATGCCACCCAGTGCATAGACCGGTACGCCGTCTGCTAGGGGTTGACCGTATAGAGCGCCGAAACGCGGAACATCATCGAAAAGAATGCTAACGTCAGGGCTAGTAGGTCATTCTGTTAATTTGCATATTAAAAAGAAATCCGTTAGGATGCCTTTTCGGAGGTCTCCTAATGCCAAGAAAACGTAAAGAACTCACCCTCACTGACGAAGAACTCACCGCCCTGAGGAAGCTGGCAAATTCTCGAACAGAATCCCAAAGGTCGGTGGAGCGTGCCAAAATCATTCTTCTCGTTCACGCTGGAAAAACAAACAGCGAGATCGCTGAGGAAGCCAACGTCTGCCAGGCAACTGTAAACAAAGTTGTGAAAAAATGGTCAACCTTCGGTGTGATGCATGCCCTTGAGGATTTGGCCAGACCAGGACAGCCAAAGAAAATTACTTCAGAGGCAAAAGCCTGGGTCGTCCATTTGGCGTGTCAACTTCCGCAGAATGTGCCGGAAGGTCCGCCGGCTCAACTCTGGACCATTCATGCACTTACAGAATATGTGCAAAGCCACTGTGAGCAGCAAGGTCACCCCTCTCTTCTAAAGGTGAGTGGTAGTAAAATTTGGACAATTTTAAATGATAATTCTATAAGACCACATCAAGTAAAATATTACCTCGTGAAAAAAGACCCAAATTTTAGAGAAAAAGCTGAAGCGGTTTTGCTACTTTATAAAAGAGTTGAATGGATCTTACAGTTTGTCCGCGACGATATCGCTGATGGTCAAAGGGCAGACGAGCTTGTAGGTGAAACTGTCATTTCCTATGACGAA
>JAGADH010000016.1 GCA_017613715.1 Desulfovibrio sp.
ACCGGCAATGGCATGGCCCATGGCCTGGCAGAGCACCGGTGCAGCCTCGGCATAGTTGAGGTTGACCTTATTGGCCTGGGCCGCAAGCCGTGTCTGGTGCACCCTGGACTCATCAGCCGCACGTTCCGTAATCTGGAGATCACAGATCAAAGCGTAGGTGACATCCTTGACCAGACTTCCGGTCACAAGCTCACCCACGCCGCCGGCCAGTCCGCCAACGACTGCGCCTGTGGCCATGCCGTAAGGAGAATGGGTGGCTGTGCCGATCAGGGCGCCTGTCAGGGCACCTGTACCGATGGTGCCGGCATAGCCAAGGCCAAGATTCTGCTCAACGGCAGCCACGGAGCTCTTCGTGCAGGAAAGGATATTGACCTGCAGGACGTAATCGGCTTCCTTGCGGCTTGACACAAGGGTATAGCCCTTGGCCTCAAGCTCGTTTGCCAGATTCTCCTCCAGGGGTAGGCGGCTATTGGCGGTATCGCGGACAATGAGGCAGACACGCTTGCCCTGGGTCTCAAGATCCAGGAAAAGAGATTTGCTCATCTTGGTCTGCACGTCGAGATCTTTCTTGGTCAGCGCAAGCTGCGCCGCACTGCAGCCGAAAAGTGAGAGAGCCAAAAGGACACAAAAAAGCTGCAGACAAGGGAAGGGTTTCGTCAGCATAAAGCCTCCTTTAGCGAAGCAAAAAAACCTGCACCCAGTAGACATTGCCATGAGGACCCTGCCACGCGGCAAGGCCCACCTCACGATAGTCTCTGTCCAGCATATTGCGCCTGTGGCCCGGAGACTTCTCCCAGAGACGGATCACGCCGGAAGGGCCAAGCTTCGTTCCGTAGGCAATGTTCTCGCCTGTGGAACGATAGGAAAGCCCAAGATCGTCGAGCACGCTTGCAGAGTCGCGGCCATCGGGACGCGTGTGCGAAAATTGCCGGGCTATTTCGCTTGCGCGCACCCGGGCAGCCTTCTGCAGACGCGAAGCAGGATCCCAGGCGAGCGCAGAAAGTCCCTCCTGCGCTCGCAGGCTATTAAGCTTATCCACGGCCGCCTGCTCATCGCCGCTGGCAGAAGCTCCCAAAGGCTCCTTGCCCCCGGAAGGAACCCCGCAAGGTTGCTTCTCACCCCTCGTAGGCACTCCACAGGGTTGCGCCTGCTCGTCATCGTCGTCTTCCTCCTCAAACAAGGCCTCAGGCTCCATGGGCTCACCTCTGCCAGCACAGGGCCTGCTTTCAGGCCTAGCCAGAAAATCGAACCAGTCATCAAGCTCGTGGCCAACGCCAGCACAGGCCGAAAGACCCGGCAAAAGCAGCAAAAGGCTTAGGACAAGGCCTGTTTTCAGAGGATGCAACACGAACTCCGTCAGTAAAGACCAGACGCACGGGCCAGAATAACCAGGACGAGCCCCACGGCAATGGTCAAAAAATAGTTTTGACTCTTCCAGGCCAAAAGTAGCGTTGGCAGGGAAACCACAAGGAAGAGATTGGAAAGCCCGCAATTGAAATGGCCTTCGTAAAAAAAGACTTCACTGCCAACCAATGCTGACATGACCGCTACCGGCACAAAATCAAGCCAGCGCCGGAAAAGCGGATGCAAAGAGTCTCCGCGCAGAAAGGTCACGGGCAGAATCTTGGGCAGGACAGTGACAGCCACGCAGCCTGCCAGACAAAGATAAAGGGCCAGGCTATGGGAAGGGACGATTTCACTCATGTCGCTCCCTCCGCGAGACAAGCAAGGCGCCAAGGCCCGCGCCGATGATGGTAGCAAGGGCAATATTCCACTGTGTCATGCCGACATATTTAAGTCCGCAAGCCAAAAGAAGCGTAAAAAGCGCCACAAGGACATGGAGCCTACTCACACACTGCAGGACTAAAAGTGCCAGAAACATCACAGGCAGGGCATAATCAAGGCCAAGAGGACGCACATCGTGGACGAGGCCTCCACAGAAGGCACCAAGGACAGTCCCGCCCACCCAGCCAAGCTGGGCCAGATGATTGCAGACAAAAAGCGTGGTCAGATTGCGTGCCCAGCCCTTTTGCAGGGCTGTGACATGCACGGCAAAGGTTTCGTCGGTCAGGCCAAGCCCCAGAAGGAAACGCTGCAAGCGTGGCAGACCTGTCAGCCAGGGCGCTTCCGCTGCCGACTGCAGAAGATAACGCAGATTGACAATACCAACGGCCGCAATAATCGAGAGGGAGCTTGCCTGAGCGCCCAAGAGCCCCGCAAACATCAGCTGACCTGAGCCGGAAAACATCAAGACCGACATGGCACAAGCCACAGACGGGGGAATGCCGTTTTTCACAGCAAGCACACCGAAGGCAAAGCCTACGGGCAAATAGCCGAGAAGAATGGGCAGTGCCCGCTTGATGCCGACCACTGCCGGTGATGCCGAAGAAGCCTGTTCCATGCACCATCATCCTTATTTCAGAAGAGCCGTTCCTGGTAACGTACGGCCAAAAACACAAAACAGCAACAGCCATCTGTCTCCCAAAACGCCACACAGTCTTTCAGAAATGAAGGACCCCGGCCAAAGACCGGGGTCATGAGAAAAGCAAAAGAGAACAGACTCAGTTGGTCAGCATATTCCAAAAGCCCGTTGACTGCAGAAAGAGTATGGTCATGAGCACAGGTGCCAGATAGCGGATCATAAAGGTGTAAAGCGCCTTGGTGCGAAATGCGTGCCCGCAGCGTTCCACTTCACCCGTGATCCACTGGCAGCCCACAACCCAGCCAATGAGCAGACACGTCAGAAGGGAAATAAAGGGCATCATGAAGCTTGTGCTGATATAGTCCATGATGTCCAAAAGCTGCCCTGTGGAACCGTTGGGCAGCTTCACTTCCACGTAGAAGGTGCTGTAGCCGAGCACGATGACACCCACGGCAATCAGATAAAAGAGCGTGGTCAGAACCGTGGTCTTTTTGCGTGCTGACTGAAAAACATCCATGATATTGGCGACAATGGGTTCAAGCACGGAAATGCAGGATGTCAGCGCGGCAAAGGCGGCCATCAGGAAAAAGAGCGCGCCGATGACGATACCGGCTGTGCCCATGACATTGAAGATCTTGGGCAGAGAGATGAACATCAGAGAAGGTCCTGCGCTCATGCCCTCGGGACCGGAGAAGACATAGATCGTCGGAATGATGATGACCGCTGCCAGAAGTGCTGCAACCGTATCAAAGATTTCAATCTGCAGCACACATTTGCCGAGATTGACCTCCTTGTTCACATAGGATCCGTAGGTGATCATGATGCCCATGGAAATACTCAAGGAGAAGAAAAGCTGCCCCATGGCGTCAAGCAGAATCTGCAGAAAACGCGAAAGCGTGAGATCCTCAAGATGCGGTGTTAAAAAATAGACAAGTCCCATCATGCCCGAACGGGTCTGGCCGTTGGCATCGGTATGTTCAAGGGTCAAAACATAGCCGGCAATGCCGATGATCATGATAAACATGACGGGCAAAAGCCAGCATGAGACCCGTTCAATACCTGACTGCACGCCAAAAAAGATGATGAGACCTGTGATGAGCATAAAAAAGAGACCGTAGCCAAGAGGGCTGCCTGAGGATGCTATGAAACTCGTAAAAAAGGCGGAATCAGCAGCCGCTTCCTGCAGGCCGGTCAGGTAGACGGCGATATAGCGGCAGATCCAGCCGCCGATGACCGGATAATAGGTCATGATGAACGCCGGCACGAGAAACGTCAAAACACCGAGATAACGCCATTTCGGGGAAATGGCATAATAGGCAAAAACGGAACTTCTGCGAGTCTTACGGCCTATGGCGATATCGGTGAGCAGCAGCGCAAAGCCAAAGCTGAGCACCAGGAGCAGGTAAATCAGAATAAAGAGACTGCCGTCCTTGGCGGCAAGATAGGGAAAACGCCAGATATTGCCGAGTCCCACGGCACTGCCGGCCGATGCCAGCACAAAACCAAGTTGTCCACTGAAGCTCGTATTTTTTGCCTCACTCATTGCCAAAGATCCTCCTCGTAGTTCTGCCCCAGAAAGGAGAGCTGGGCGATAGCGCAATTCGTCAAAGCCGCTCTGCACAAAAATGGGGATCTCAGTGAATAGCACAGCATGTGTCTCTGAGCAACTCGAAGCCAATGCTCCCAAAACTGGGCGTCTTAAGGCTTTTGCACCAACGCAAAGATTGTTCTTCAGCCGAAAGGCGTGTAGTATACCCGACCGAAGTAATTTTCATTCGCTCCTGCCAGACTTCTGGCACACAACGATTGGAGGCACAATGCTTGCCGTATTCAACTTTCTGGAAAAACTCCTCAAATGCCTTGTCATCCTCTGCAACGGAGCCATGCTGCTTCTGGTTTTCGGTCAGGTTGTGACGCGCTACTGCTTCGGCTGGACCCCGTATTTTGGTGAAGAGCTGGCCCGCTATCTCTTTGTCTGGGTGGTCTTTCTCTCTCTGCCTCTTGTTGCCAAATACGGCGGCCACATGTGCATTGAAACCATTACAAGCCGCGTGCACGGTCTCCCCCTGAAAATTCTCAATATTCTTGCCGATCTCTTTTCTCTGGCCTTTCTTTCCATCATGGTCTTCTACGGTATCCGCATGGTCTTGATCACACAGTTCCAGACCTCTCCGGCTATGATCATTCCCATGTCATGGGTCTATTCTGTTATACCCTTCGGCTGCGCCGTGATGTGGTGCTATGTCCTTGCCAATCTCATCAAAGTACTCAAAACACCAAGCAGTGAGCTTACGCAAGGAGGCAAGGCATGACACTCTGGGTCATTCTGACATCCTTTATTCTCATCCTGGCCACCGGTGCCTCCATTGGCGTCGGGCTGGGACTTTCCTCGGCCATAGTCCTCTATGCGGTGCTGGACATGCCCCTTGTCGTGGTTGTCCAACGCATGTTCACTTCGGTGGATTCTTTCTCCTTCATGGCTGTGCCCTTTTTCATGCTGGCAGGAGCCTTTATGGCTGACGGCGGCGTGACACGGCGCATTGTGGATTTCTCCATGGCCCTTGTGGGTGCTTTAGCCGGAGGACTTGCCCTGGTCGTGGCAGTGGCTGGCATGTTCTTTGCCGCCCTCTCAGGTTCATCGGCAGCAACGACGGCGGCCATCGGGGCATCGATGATCGATGAGATGGAAAAACGCGGCTATCCCCGCTCCTTTGCCGCTGCCGTCGTTGCCAGCGGCGGTACCGTAGGCATTGTCATTCCCCCTTCCATCACCATGGTCGTCTATGGTGCCATCGCTAATACCTCCATTGCAGACCTCTTTATTGCCGGCTTTGC
>JAGADH010000121.1 GCA_017613715.1 Desulfovibrio sp.
AATGGGGCGGTTAGATGTAGTATCTAGCTGCCCCTTTTGTTTTTTGAAAAACAGCCTGGTGTTGGATTCCCGAAGAAAAGTCAGGTACCACCGGCAAAGCCGGTGGCTTGAAAGGCAGGAACCGCTCAAAGCGGTTTAGGACGCTTCGCTTTGGCCGCCTAAAGGCGGCGTCCTCTACTCAACTATTGTTCTAACGCAATGTTAGATTCAAGACTGAATGGATCTCAGATTATAGAAATTCATTTGCGAAGACGCTTCGCTTTCAATTCCAATAATTTAACTTATTCTGTAGATATCACTATCACCTATATTTGAGATAGATCACACAAACAGATTTACAAACTCAAAACATAGATCAAGATAGACCAAATGCAGGAGCAAAAATTCCTTGTTGCTCGCAGCATTCCGCTCGCATAAGGAATTTTTGCACATTTCCGCAAAAGTCAAACTTTGGGAGTCCCCCGGCAAAGCCGGGGGTTTACCTGGGTTAATTAGCTTTATGATCAAGGAGCACGCCGAGGGCAGATTTACCTCTGGGAATTTCATTACCTTTTAGACCTGAAAAATCGACCATCTCATAGCGAGCTCTGTTCAGAACAATATCGTGAATAAGATACTCTTTTTGCAAATCCGTTGGTTGTGCCATGATCTTTTTGAGGATAGAGACAGCCTCCCTGTACAGCTTCATTTCTTCAGAACTTAGGGCAGATGTGTCATCATGGAGGTAAGCAAAGGCAACACGTGCGCCAGCATAATAGGTAACATCATAAATTTGCCTGGTATTGCTGCCATCCTGCTCAAGCGTATTGACACTCCAGGCGGTCACGCTTGTGCCGCGTACGAGATCGCCTGCATCCGGCAGAAAACCGTTCGTAAAGACCAGGGGAATGGACGGCTGCATCTTTTCCGCACATTGGCGGAAATATTCTGACGCTTCACGCAAATTCCCAAGCTGCGGAAGCTCGCTCCAAGCAATGTTATCGCCGGGAAACTCTGCTGATGCCTTATAGAGATTGGCTTTTTTCCCGGGCTTAAGCTGCAGATCGGCCGTGAATGATGCTTCCTCGTTCTCCGGAAAGACGAGCCTCATTTCCCAGGTCGTATTTTGTGACCAGTCCTTGGGCAGTCGGAGCTCAACAGAATTGCCGGGGTGGAGGCATTCACTCAGATTTTCAATGAGATCATCTCCCCAGTTGTCAGCATCCTTCGGGGCCAGGTATATTTCACAAATATCCGCTCCGGATTTGTTGGTGACCGAAAATGTTGTCTTTGCCTGATCGGCCAAGGCCCATCCACACGTATACACCATGAAGGCAATGGCGAGAAACGTTTTCTTGAACATACTTCTATCCCTTCTGTCTTAAAAAGATTGGTCAAATTTGGCGCTCTATGCGAGGAGAATGGGTGAACTGCGGAAAAAAGCACTCCACAGCGTGCACGACGATAGCCTTTTTCCACGCTTTGGAAAAGATAGCGAAACGTCCCGACTGAGCAGGGTTGCAGCATTGATAATTGACATTGTTCTGGCTCCTAACGGAACAAAGCCCAATGGCAAATTTGCTTTGAAAGGCTCTACGCATTGAGATAACGCCATACCGGACCCTTCCCATCAGAAAAATCGGAAAACTTGCCCTTCAAACCTGCTGAGTATGCCCTTGCCACTCTACAGCGGATTCCGAAAGTCCAGTTCATTTTGTTCTCATCAGCTTGGACAGCCTTTGGGAATAGCTTGCTTTGGCATAGCGGGAATGAATGAGCACGTGAAAGGATAGCACCTAACCTTCAAACACCTGTTTCAGCCCGGGCTATTCCTGGGATGGCAAAACTTGAGAAAATACCGGACCGCACGATACATCGTGCTCCACATGGCTAGAAGCGGCGTTTGCAAGTAAAAAGCCCCATCCGTGGATGAGGCTCAAAAAAAATATAAATGGTTACCATCTAATATATCTATCACGCTTCAATATAGTCAATAAGATTTTATTGACGTCTTGGTGGACGACAAATCTTTACATTGTTTCCATGAGAAGTTTTAATATTATTGATGTTCCGCCATAATAGAATCTCCTGCAAAGCCATTGCAGAAAAAACGCAAAAAATATATTTCTGTGGGCTAGCCGTCTGCCTACAAAACAAAAAAGACCGCAAAAATGATTCTCTCCCACCTCGGTGATTATTACAAATGCTATTTACAACGCTTCCCTTCTGTCGTCCCACTTCAAGGCCGCGTCTCAACGTGCCGGTCTCTAGGGCTTCAGGCTCAAGGAGCTCTTACCAGGAAAATGCTGCATGCCGACTGAGACAAAGCTCTTTTCAGACAGACAAAAAAAAGCTATGGCATAGCGATGGCTAAACTCCATTTTGCTCCTCATCTGACCATTCTTGGCAAAAGCGCGGACCTGCAAAACGACAGGGGGCTGCCGATTTACAGCAGCCCCGTACAGGCGGGCTTTCCTTCTCCTGCCGAGGATGATGTGGAAAGCCGGCTTGATCTCCACAGCTACTGTGTCAAAAATCCAGCAGCGACTTTCTTTCTGCGGGCCTGTGGCGATTCCATGATCGGCGCGGGCATCCACAGCGGTGACCTGCTTGTGGTTGACCGCTCAGCAGAAGCCGCTCACGGCCGCATTGTCATTGCAGCCATTGAAGGCGAGCTGACTGTCAAACGCCTCTGCCGACGCCAAAATCGGGTTCTTCTTTTGCCGGAAAATCCCGCCTATCCTGAAATCGACATCACTGAACGCGAATACGTCTATATCTGGGGTGTCGTCACCTATGTCGTGCACAGCCTCTAGTCATGCAGACGCACAGCAGCGAACCCCGCTTTTTCCTCATTGACTGCAATAATTTCTTCGCTTCGTGTGAACGTGTCTTTCGGCCTGATCTCGCCCATCAACCCATTGTCGTCCTCTCCAATAACGACGGCTGTGTGGTGGCGAGAAGCAAGGAGGCCAAGGCACTGGGCATTCCCATGGGAGAAGCGGAATTCAAGCTGCGCCCTCTTCTCGAACGCCACAAAGTCCACATTTTCTCCTCCAATTTTTCCCTTTACGGAGCGCTTTCCAAACGCGTCATGGCCAGCATTGAGTCGCTTGTGGGCTCTGTGGAACAGTATTCCATAGACGAATGTTTTGTCCGCCTCAAACCCTCGCAAGCTGTCAATGCCCTGGAAATAGCCCGCGCCATTGTTCAGCGGGTGCAGCAGTGGGTGGGCATTCCCGTCTCGATCGGCATTGCCGCTAGCCGCACGCTGGCCAAACTGGCCTGCCATCTCGCCAAAACGTATTGCTCGGAAGTTTTTTTTCTGAACGGCTCAGAAGAGCAGCACGACAGTCTTTTTGCCGAAATTCCCGTGCAGGAGGTCTGGGGCATTGGCCGAAGGCGGGCTAAACGCCTCAATGAGGCTGAAATCTACACGGTCTATGATCTCAAATACGCAGACACCGCCTGGATTCGCCGAAAACTCAATGTCACGGCCCTGAACACGCAGCTTGAGCTGCGCGGCATCCCCTGTATTGAAGAAAGCACGGCCCCGGCCGAAGCACGAAAAACCATTGTCACGTCACGCTCTTTTGGCGAAAAAGTCTACGCACAGGAAACCTTGGCCCATGCCCTGACAGCCTTTGTCAGCAGAGCCGCCGTGCGTCTTAGAAAAAACAAACTGCTGGCCAAAGGCCTGGCCATCAACATTGCTTCCTCGCGTTTCAGCGAGCAGTATACTGACAAATCATGGCAGATCAGCCTCGTACGCCCTACCATGGACACCCAGGTGCTCATTGAGGCAGCCCGTCAGGGCCTTGCGAAGATTTTTCAACCGGGCATTCCCTACGCCAGAGCCGGCGTTCTTCTCTTTGATCTGAGCAGCAGCCACGTCCGTCAGGGCTCTCTGCTCGACCTCTCAGCCATGAGCCATGAGCTGCGTCGAGACACGCTGATGCATACGCTTGATTCCATCAACAGCCGCTATGGTCACGGACAAATCCGCTTTGCTCTTGAAGGCACTGAACCGGAAGCCTGGCAGATGAAACAGGAGCGCCGCTCACATAATTATCTTGGCAACTGGCAGGACCTTGCCATAGCACATTGCAAAAACTGACGCTCGCCTCTCCACGTGCTCTTCCCCAGTTTTGGCACAAGAAATCCCCCTGAAAAATCGTAACGAAGACAGCTATCCACTTCGTGGCCAGACCTGTACGTGCCTCTGCAGGCTTTCGTCGTGCTCACAAGCAAGAAAAAAGGGCACGCTGCCCTCTCCAAGCAATTGCCGCTTGTACAGCCCCACGGAGAAAAACACACATGCGCTGAAAACAAAAAAAACGCCCTGAACAACCAGGGCGGTGAAACTGAAAGATGCGGAACACCATGAGACTCAGTGCTCATTGCCGCTTAGAAGTAGCTCTTCAACTTCAGAGAGCGGCACTTTTGCACTTTTTGCGATCTGATCGAGTGTCATGCCGCTGTCCTTGAGAATCAGTGCGAAACGTTCTTTCTTACCGTCCTTTCTTTTCCCAGAAATCCTGATTGGCCTGCCTGTCGAGACGATCTTTTTCTGCCATTTCGTTCTTCTGTTCGCGGTCGTACCTCTTCCCCTCGGCAAAATGCAGCTCCAGCCTCCGTGAAAGACAATCCCCTGCTGGCAATACTGCCTTCTGAAGTTTCAATGACGTTCCTTGTTCTGAGTGACCGCTCCGCTACTCCGTCAAAGCGCACCTCATATTCGAGTGTTTTACGAGATAATTTCTCTTTAAGATTGCTTTTTTGGGCATTAGAACCTATATTAAGGGCGTGATCAAGAGAATATTTCACTTCAGGAGGCGGCAAGATGCTCATCAGTTTTTCCCTTGAAAACTGGATGTCCTTCCGCAATCAGGTCACGTTTTCGATGGTTGCCAGCAGAGAGCGTCTGCATGGAGACAGAGTTCCCAAACTCCGCAAGTACCAGACGAGAATTCTTCCGATTGCAGCGATTTATGGCGGGAACGCATCGGGCAAGACCAACTTTTTCAACGCCCTGAGCTTCGCCAAGGATCTAATCATCAGGGGAACTCTGCCTGATAGCCTGATTCCTGTCGAACCGTTCCGACTGGACGACAAATGGAACAATCAACCGTCACGGTTGAGCTTTGAACTGCTGATCGACGAGGTCATTTATGCGTTCAGCTTCGCAGTGACCCGCAAA
>JAGADH010000122.1 GCA_017613715.1 Desulfovibrio sp.
ATTAGCTTTATATTTTAAACAAGCTACATATATATCTAGCTTATCTTACGACTTTCTGCCAGAACTTTCTTAAGAGAAATTCCAGAAACGACACGTGCAGCATCATTTGTATACCACTTCAAAAGAGCTTCATGGTTGAACGCAATCCCCTTTTCGCGCATAGAAATTTGTGAAGTTTCTTTGTGTTTCGTAAATAGAAGATTATGAGAGTCGAGTGGATCATCGAAATGTGCAACCTGTAGTAGTGGCCAAAGATATCCATTAATATAACCGCGACGACAAATTTCTGCCTGATATTCAGTCCAACCGTGTGTTTTCAAGGCACCTACTGACAAGAGTCCCTGACGTCTCTGAATGCTTCGTCTGAAGAGATAGCAACAACCACCGATAAATGCGTCCGGTACAATTTGCACGCCGTCTACATTGATGACTCGCTGCGCTAGACCTTGCATGTCCACATAGTCCGTATTAAAATGAAATGCTCCAACAACACCGAGACGAGATGACTGTCTATGAGCGTCGAGCAATCGCTTGAGCCAACCTTGTGGGCAGAGGGTGTCATTATCAACTTTGCCCAGAAATTCAGCTTTTGATGTCCGCCAAAATTCATTGGTTGGTTGCGAAATCCCACTGTTATTATCGAGAAAGCGTATGCTGGAAAGAATTTTGCTATTGCGCCGAGCGAATTGTTTCAAGAAATCCACAGTACCATCTGTAGACCCGTTGTCAACAATGGTCAGACGGAAAGAAGCTTCGGCAGTTTCAACGAGAGCAGGAAGGGTTTGCTCTGTATAGCTGAGTCGGTTATACGTAATGTACAGAATATCTATATTTGGTTGCATTATTCTCCTCTTGTTTCTCACAAACTGTAGTTTAAAATATTCTTTATATAAATTAAAAATAATTCGAACATAGAGATTTACATTAGCCTTGCAAGATAGATCTTTCTTGAGTTAACAACGTTTTTTCTTGCGTTCATTTTTACAAAAACACCCAAAACCTTAATTACTCTTTGACCCTCTTAGCCCAATCTAACATACCTCAGAAGCACAATATTCTAATATACCAGAATACCATCAAAATATATTTTGCGTTAATATCAGAGTTGTCGATTCATAATCACTACTATTACTAATTAGTATTTGTCTTGAAAGCACTTTGCCACGCATGCAAATCAAGACACGAAAGCTCACCGTCCTGGGTAATCTGCACCGTTTTCACAAGCATATTCATAAGTTTCTGAACGTGTTTGTATTCCCCATTCAGAGTAAAAATATACCTGCCGTTGACCTCTTGGATCAGGTACTTACGTCCCATTTTCAACGGCAGCAGCCCCTGCTCAAAGAGAAAGAGATAGAGAAGATAGGCCTTGGTTCCGTGTAGTGCAGATGTTCTACTCTCTTTTTTCATCTCTTCCTGCTCAAGATTGATCTGCTTGGGATCCGTACCATGATGCACAAGCGCTTGATCCCTCTCAATGTAGGCGGGGAAGAAACCGGCCTTCAGCGCTCGCCAGCTGTATTCGAGATCTTCATATCCGTATCTCCCATAGCCTTCGTTCCAGAAGCCCAATTTTTCGTGCAGGATACGTGGAATACAGGCACACGCTCCGTTACAACAGGAAACCATAGTAACACGAGTACCATCAGACAGAGTTCTCGCTGTTCCCGTATGCCAGGAACAGAGACGATAGCCTAGCGGGCCCAGTGTGGGATTAGCTTGCGAAACACGAACAAGCCGCAGCAGCCAGTCGGGATCACATATTTCCACGTCGTTATCCAGTTTGATAAAAAAATCCGCCTGCCTGGCGTCGTCCCAGGCTAGATTGGAAGCTACGCTCACACCCATATTACGCGAAAGCAATCGAAGCGTAAGATTCGGCATCCGTTGAGCACACGCTGACAGATACTCAACAGTACCATCTCTGCTGCCGTTATCAACCACAGTGCATGAGAAGTCTCCATGAGTTCTGGTGAACAAAGACTCAAGGCAAAGTCTGGTCAGCTCAAGACGGTTCCAAGTCACAATGCCAATATGAATCTTCATCCCATGTTACTCCTGGACACCTACAGCAATCTACACTATACCTAACTATATGCTGTACTATTAACCAAAAATACATTCAATTAACTTTAGTAAATATTTAAACTTGTCTATAAAATTTTAATCAATACAAACTTTTTACAGTCTTAATATACAAAGCAAAGACCTTTCAGATAGCATTTATAGTACATTTGATGAGATTAGTGGATAATGACAGTTTCAGATATCCTCAGGGCTTCAAGGAGGATGAGGTAAATTCCCGTGTCTCTTTGCCAAAAATCGTATGGGTTGCCTAGCGCAAAGCCGATTAGTTTTGGGTACACCAAAGCAGATGACAATTGCCTGCAAGTGCGGCACGTGGTACGTTTCAATACAGACTGAACGATATATTGACGATCCGGTTCCTCGCTCTGATCGGGCAGTCGGTATTGACATGGGAATTAAAAAATTTGCCGCAATGAGCGATGAAACCTATACTGAACCGCAAAATAGCTTCCCTTCCCATGAAAAGAAGCTTGCGAAGCTTCAGAGATAGCTCTCACGTAAGCAGAAATTTTCAAAGAACTGGCAAAAGCAGAAGCTTCGTGTCCAAAAGCAAGATCAGAAAATAGCCAATGTGCAATGACTTTCTGCACAAACATTCGAAAGCCAAAGCAAGAAGCACGCGCTAGTTGTCATGGAAGAAATGAAAGTCATGTCTATGTCGGCTTCCGCATCCGGGTCACTTGAAAAACCGGGACGCAATGTCATGGCCAAGCCAGGCTTGAACAAAGCGATCCTTGATCAGGGCTGGTACGAGTTCCAAAGACAAATCGGCTCTAAGCTGAATGGCTTGGGAGAACTCTTCTCCTTGTTCCACCTAAAAATACAAGCCTGACGTGCAAGCACTGCGGCTGCATCGACAAAGGAAACCGCATATCTCAGGCGCAGTTCAAATGTGTCAGTTAGGTCATGCGGATAATGCCGACTTCAATGCGGCTAAGAATATTCTGGCGGCCGGGCAGGCCGTATCAGGATGTTCCGCGGGAACGCTCAAGCGCCCTGGCTTCCGCAGACACCCACCTGTGGAACTCGGTAGCAATACGGATTTCAGCAGGAATCCCCTCCCGCAAGGCGAGGGGAGAATGTCAACCGCTGCTTCAATGGCGATCACTATCACAGCGGCATCAGCTTTTGACTTCAGCGCAGCGCCATACAGGCATCTGGAGAGAGCTTGGCGAAAAGAGAAACGCCGTTTACGAAGCGGTCAAGACAGCTCATCGTAAGCGCTGGCATGGCAGAAGTGTCCGTGATTGAACTGCTCCCGAAATCGTTTATGCTCGACTTAATACTATTCTTTTGCCATAAGTAAATCCAGTAATTCGCTATAGGCAAGTATCCTGAGAAACCGCTGAAAGCTGCGCTTTTCTCAAAGACGTGAGCGCTCGCACAAAAAAAGCCCCAGAAAACAACAAAAATATTGTTTTCTGGGGCAATAATGTGTCAAGCGGATTACTGAATGCTCAAAATTGCCTTGATGCTGGCATCACCAAACTTCTTACTGTAGATATCCCAGACCACGCGCGTCTTTTCCGCAAAGGCCTTCTTGTCAACATTGTCGTTGACCTGGCACTTGCCGCTGTCCTTGATTACCTTCAGGAACTTACCTTCAAGCTCACGACAGAGATTGCGCTGCCAGTCGCGAGTATCCACGGCTGCCTTGCGCAAGATTTCCTGTTGCTCGGGACTCAGCTTCTTCCAAGCAATGGTGCTGATCAGAACCGGCTCAGGAGCATAGGTATGGCCGGAAAGGGATAGGAACTTCTGAACTTCATAGAAACGCTTGGTGGCAATATGGGCCAGCGGATTCTCTTGACCATCGATCACACCCTTCTGCAGAGCCGTATAGAGCTCGCTCATGGCCATGGGGGTCGGGCTGGCACCTAACGATTTCATCATTTCAATATACACAGGCTGTTCCATGACGCGGAACTTCAAACCCTTCATATCGTCAGGGGTAACGATGGGGTGGACGTTATTAGTCATGTGGCGCACGCCGTTTTCCCAGATCGCCAGGGTAATCATGCCGCGAGCCTCGCCCTTCTTGCAGAGTTCCATACCCACAGTGTCCAGAGCCTTATAAGCATGCTGCACATCGCGGAAAAGGAAGGGCAAATCAAAAATGGAAACTTCAGGTACAAAATTGCCAAGCACAGCTGTGCCGGTCAGTGTCATATCCACGGTGCCCAAAGTCAGGCCTTCAACCAGATCTCGCTGATTTCCAAGCTGGCTTGAAGGAAAGACCTTGATGTCGATTTCGCCGTTGGAACGTTCTTTGACGAGCTGGGCAAAGTGATCGGCACCCTGCCCGTAGGGGTTCTCCGGCTCGGCGATGTGACCGAGTTTCAACGTGATCGGCGCTGCCCAGGCGCAAGATGCACCAAAGACTAAAGTGAACGCCAGGATAAGAATGCGCAGCATAGACGACTCCTTGGTTCGTTCAAACGTGGGTGAGCACTCTGCCAAGCGATCTATTGCGCTTGGCAGAGAGTTAAACGTCAAAAAGCATTTCAAGATCATCGCGCGTCAAGGATTTCCACGAATCTTGACCGGGAATAATAGCTTCGGCAACAGAACGCTTGGCCTCCTGTAGCTTCAAAATCTTCTCCTCAACCGTATTTTCGCAGATCAGCTTGTAGGAAAAGACCTGGCGCGTCTGGCCGATGCGGTGGGTCCGGTCTGTAGCCTGATTTTCCATGGCCGGATTCCACCACGGATCATAATGAATGACATAGTCGGCACTTGTCAAATTCAGGCCCGTCCCCCCGGCTTTCAAGGAAATAAGGAAAATGGGAATATTGTCCGTATTGTTAAATCGATCCACCTGCTCAAAACGGTCCTTGCTCTTGCCGTCGAGATAACAGAATGGCACCTTGGAAAAATCCAGCCATTGCTTGATGATCTGTAACATCTGCACAAACTGAGAAAAAACCAGAACCTTATGCCCGCCTTCCACCACTTCCGAAACCATATTCTTGAAGGCATTGAATTTGCCGGAAGGGAGATTATTGGAAAAGCCGGGCATATCAAGCTTCAAAAGTCGCGGATGGCAACAGATCTGACGGAGCTTGAGCAGGGCATCGAGAATCGACATCTGGCTCTTACTCATACCATTCTTGTCGACATCGGCAAAGACCTGCTCTCTGAGTTTCTTAGCCAGCGAGGCATAGAGTTCAGCCTGTTCCTCTTCAAGAGCGCAGCAAGTAACTGTCTCCAACTTGGGCGGCAGATCCTTGGCCACTTCGGCCTTGGTGCGCCTCAAAATAAACGGCTTCACACGTGTACGGAGATAATCAAGAGTTGAAGCGTCACCGTCTTTGATGGGTTTGATCACGCCACGCTGAAAAGCATGTTGGGAACCAAGGAAACCTGGCATGAGGAATTCAAAGAGTGACCAGAGTTCAAAAAGATTGTTCTCTATGGGCGTACCCGAAAGACAAATGCGCAGGCGTGAATGGATGCGCCTGACTGAACGGGCCGTGATGGTATTAGGATTTTTAATATTCTGCGCTTCATCGAGGATGACGCAGTTGAAGTCGAATTTCTCAAGTTCCTCCATATCACGCCGAAGCAGAGCATAGGTGGTCAAGGCCAGATCGGCATCGGCAATCTGGCGGAACATATTGTCCCGACGAGCACCGTAGATGGTCAAAAGATTAAGCGTAGGGACAAACTTCTTCACCTCACGTTCCCAGTTGGGCAAAACCGAAGTGGGCACGACGATCAAATTGGGACCTGAGATATGCTGCTCCACCATGTACTGAATGAACGAAAGCGTCTGAATGGTCTTGCCAAGCCCCATTTCATCAGCCAGTATGCCACCGAAATTATATTCGGAAAGGAAGTTGAGATAGGAAAGGCCCTGCTGCTGATAGGAACGTAATGTTGCCTGCAGGCCCCGAGGAGCTTCAATCTGCCGAATTTCTCTGAAAGAGTGGATCTTGGTGCGCAGTTTGTTCCAGAAGGAATCGGTCTCGGCATTGGGAATATCATCAAGCAGACTATCCAGAACCGGTGCCTCAAACTGCTTGTACTTTTCCTGCGGCGGTTTGGTAGGATCCATGCCAAGAGCCTGGAGCTTGGTGGACAACTTTTCAAGCCAGGCTTCTGGCAGGCTTGTGTAGGAGCCGTCCTTAAGCTGTACATAGCGCTTGCCTCGGGTCCAAGCCTTCCAGATTTTTTCCAGCGGCAGAGTTTGTCCCTGGTAGTCGACATTGATATCGAGTGAAAACCACTTATCCTTTTCATTGCTCGTGACCGTGGCCTGGATGGTACCCTGGGTCGTACGCACCTTATAGCGAGAAAGCGCTTTTTCGCCAAAGACTCGGTATTTTTCAAGAAGTGTCGGATAAAAGTCCAAAAGGAAACTGATGGCTTCTTCTGGCTCGAGAAACCAGAGCTTATTGGATCTGGGCTGAAAATTCATGGTTTCCAGCTCGTTCAAAAGTCCCGCTTCCTCTTCCTGATGCCGGCGAACAAGATAGGTATTGCCCTCGTAGGTATAACTGCCTGTCTGAAAGTCTGGATTGGGCCCTTTCAGGGGAAATTCCCCATGAACGGTCTCGTAGATATTCTCGATCTCAAGGGTCAGGAGACTGCCCTCCTCGTCGAGATAAAGCTTGGGCGAATAGCTGGCAGGTTGAAAGAGGGGCTCCATGCGTGTCAGGAAAGACTGCGGCTCATAGAGGTCCGAAGCGGACAGACGCGTCCAGACACGATCGAGAAATTCGGGAATTTCGTCGTGGGGCACAAGATTTTTCTCGTGGATCAGGGTCTGCACCAGAGAAGGTGGCAAACTCGTTTGCACAGGATAAAAATTGTGCTGATAACAGACCCAAAGAGGCATGAGGCCATGGAAAGTGATATTCTCATCCTCTTCAGCTTTGGCCTCCTCTTCACCCTCACAATGCAGAAAAACAGGCGGTCTCCCTTCTCGTTTCATGAGCATGCCGAAGCTCAGCCCCTGATCATCCATCTGAGGATTGAGCTTCAGACTGAACGGTGAAGTCTCAATATGGCACTGTTTGTCGGTGTCCTTCCACAGAAGATAGTATTCCTTGCGGATGGTCCAGAAAAACCAGGAAATCAGTCCCTGGGGAATCTCCACACAATGACCATAGTAGTCTAGATAGCGTCCGATCTGTTGAGCCACGTCAGGTAGTCTTGGCGAAAATTCACACCATTCTGGATTGGCGATGATCTGCTCAAGGGTAATTTCCGTATGCACCGTTGAAATAGCGCTCTTATTCTGTCTGGCCCGAAAAAACGAAACCATCAGGCGATCGCGTTCTGGATTGAGGCGAAAAAGAAGATAGTGACGACCGGCTTCCGGCTCCATTTCTGAAGAAAAAAAGGAGTGAAAGGTCTGTTTCCAGTCCCTGACCTGAATAACTGGCTCATCCTCACAGCTTGTCTCGTCTTCACGCAGGTCTTCGATAAGTTTCAGAATGAGAGCGGCCACATGCGTACAAGAGCCGCTGAAGGCGTCCTGACAATTGCACTGCTGACGCATCTGCATGTCAGCAAAGGAAAATTCAAGAGTCGGCGTATAGACCTGAAAGTCCTCGCCCTGAATCACACCGCGAACTTTCCAACTTTCACCTTCCTGAATATCAATTTTCTGAATCCCGTTTTCCGAGATCAGTTCAAGAGCCACGTCACGGACGTACTCCGGTATATGCTCATGTAGAAATTTTTGACAGATTTCATATACTGCGGTCTGTTCACTACGTCTCATAGGAATCTCTCTTGGCCTCTCCAAGGTATCAAGGTCAGCTGCGATATGAGGGGATGTGCATGAAGGGGCACTATCAAAGCTCAGATTATCCTGAGCATTCATCTAGGGTATAGCACAGGAAAGCCACGAAAGGCAACTGCTCAGTAGCAAAGACGTGCCAATTTTCCGATTTTCTGACCTCTGCCCCATAACTCAGGGAATAGCATGATCAGCGTTTTTCTCAGACAGTTACGTGTGCCACGTTTGCTCGAACTCTGCCTAAGCTGCCTGCTATGCTGCCTTGCCAGCCTGGAAGCCTTGGCGGCAGATGATCCAGCACAAGTCAAGGACCGTGGTGACAGGATCATTTTCGGCAGCATTGGTGAAGCCAGTAATCTTATCCCCTATCTCTCCACAGACAGTGCCTCGCATGAAGTAGCTGATCTGCTTTTTATCGCGCCCCTGCGCTTCAATAAGGATCTTGAAATTGAGCCTTGGGCCTGCGAAAGCTATAGCATGGATGAGGACGGCAAACGCCTGCGCTTCAAGCTTCGACAAGGCATACTCTGGCAAGACGGTCAGGAAGTCACAGCCTATGACATGGAGTTCACCTTCCGTCTTGTCACAGATCCGGCTACAGCCAGCCCCTACGCCGACGATTTTCTCAGGGTATCCCGGTTTATAGTCCTTGACCGCTACAGCTTTGAGGTTCACTATAATACGTTCTTTGCACGCGCTCTGGACAGCTGGATGAATCCCATTCTGCCCAAACATATCCTTGAGGGTCAGGACATCCGTCACACGGACTTTGCCCGCAAGCCCATCGGTGCCGGTCCCTACCGTCTCAAAGAATGGAAAAGCGGCAGCTCCATTACTCTTGAGGCTTCAGACACCTATTTTCTCGGCCGCCCACATCTCGATCAGGTGGTCTTCCGCATTATTCCTGATCAGGCCACTATGTTCATGGAAACACGCGCCTCACGGCTCGATGTGACCAATCTGACACCGCTGCAGTATCTGCGCGAGACCACGGGCCCCTTCTGGGACGCTGAATTTGCCAAGTACCGCTATCTGGCATCGATGTACGTCTTTTTAGGCTTCAATCTCAAACATCCTTTTTTTGCCGACGTCAGGGTTCGCCAAGCCATATCCTGCGCTATCAGCCGCCAAGAAATCGTCCAGGGCTGCCTTCTGGGTCAGGGTATTCCAGCCTTCGGTCCCTATAAACCTGGCACCTGGCCCTATCATCCCACGCTCCAAGCCCAGGAACGCGATCCCGACCGTGCCCGTACCCTGCTCGCCCAGGCAGGCTTTAGCGACAGCGATGGAGACGGCATCCTTGACCGGGATGGGCACCCCTTCGTCTTTACTATCCTGACCAATCAGGGCAATGAGCAACGCATTCTCGTAGCTCTGCTCATCCAGGAGCAGCTGGCCAAAATCGGCATTGGCGTACGCATCCGCACGGTGGAATGGGCTGCTTTTATCCGCGAGTTCGTCAATAAAGGCCATTTTGACAGCGTCATCCTCGGCTGGACTCTTTCGCAGGACCCCGATATCTTTCAAATCTGGCATTCCTCACAGGCGCATGAAGGCGGTTTGAACTTTATCAACTACCAGAGTCAGGCCTGCGATAAGCTGCTTGAGGCAGCGAGATCCACACCCAACAGACAAAAACGTCAGGCTCTTTATTACAAACTGCAGGAACTTCTTGCGCAGGATGTACCCTACTGTTTCCTGTTTGTGCCCTATGCCCTACCCATGGTGCAGCGGCGCTTTCACGGCATAAGTCCTGCTCTTGCAGGCATCATGTACAATTTTGAAGACTGGTGGGTACCCAAGACCCAGCAGCGCTATCAAATCGTTCCCTAACTCTACTCCCATCCTGATCTGTACCATAAATTCGTGAGATATTTTGTTCACGGATTCAGGACAAAGACAAAAGGATATAGCCCCCGACAAAATGAGTTCCCGTAGTTTTTGGTACCACAAAATCACGTTCCCCTAGCTTGAGCAAGTCGTAAACTTTCACATACTTGAAGAACCTATTTCCAGAATTCGTACGACGAGGGGAGTACTCTATTCCTCAACACTTTCACGAAAAACGGCGTCCTCTATGCCAAGCCCTGCAGGAACAAACACAACAAGTATGGGACGCTTGTCAGAGAAAAGGACGTCTACCTGGGACATAAGATTATCAAGCTTAGATGATTTTTTGGAAACTGAAGCGCGATGACTTCAACTTTGTTGCTGGAACGTTTGCTGCACGTCCAACGATGTTTATATAATTTTCAACATCAAACATCTTTTGTAGATATGATTCATATGATTCGTCAAGAGAAATAATGATAAAATGCGTTTGAATGAATAGATCAGA
>JAGADH010000123.1 GCA_017613715.1 Desulfovibrio sp.
CATCAGGCGGTCCATGGCCCGGTTCTTGCCGGCCAGACGCGGCTGCAGGTACCTGAGCTGGGCCAGCTCCACCTGCAATTTGCCGGCTTTGCTTTTGGCGTGCTGGGCAAAAATGTCGAGAATGAGCTGGGTGCGGTCGAGAACCCGGCGCTCGGTGATGTCGGCGAGATTGTGCAGTTGGGCCGGGGTGAGCTCACCGTCAAAGAGCAGGGTCTGGGCATTGTGCTGCAGGGCAAGCACCTCAAGCTCGGCGATTTTGCCCTTGCCCAGAATGTGGCGCGGATTGAGATGCGCTGTGCGCTGAATCATGCTGGCACGCGGCTGGATGCCGCAGGTCCGGCAAAGCCTGGCCAGTTCATCAAGGTTTTTTTCCTGCTGGGCATGGGGCAGCACAGAGACGGAAACGAGAATGGCCCGTTCCTCACCCTGAATCTCGCGGCCCGGGGCCTGCGCTGAAAACTCAGCCTCAAGGGCCGAGGTTTCGGCACTCAGGCAGAAATTCTGCTCATCCCAGGGCAGAGGCTCTGAGAGGCTATAGGGGGGATCGCTCCTCTGCGCCGTAAGCTGCGCATACTGCAGGGCTTTGGGTTCACCCTGCAGGGAGACGGTCAGTACGGCCAAAACGTCAAGGCGCAGAAAGAGCAGATCCATGAGATCTTCTTTGGAGAGCAGCTCTTCTGTCAGGTGCGTATGCAGAAGTCGCAGGCCCCTGAGCCGTGCGTAACTGGGTGAGCCACCAAGCTCAGGGATACTGATGCCAAGGGCCGTGCCCACCAGCACCAGCACAACGCGGCCTTTACGGTCGCAGAAAAGTCCCAGCTGCCGGTTCAGCGCCCGTGAGAGCAGGGCGATCTCACGCGCCTGGGCCTGCGTATAGAAAGCGTCTTTGGGAAAGCGGCGCTTATAGAGACGATTGAGGGCCGCAAGCTGGCTGGCCTTAAGTCCCTTGAGATTGCCTTCTGCCTTGGAAATAGGACACTCCGCTAAGGCCTGAGATAGGACGTGATCAGGGCATCGTAGCGTGATGTGGCGTCAAAGGCCCGTGAGGCCAGCTTCTGACGGAATTCAAGGCTGACGGTGCCGTCGTGGGCGAGTTCCTCCTCCACGGCAGGATACCATTCCGGTGAGGGTACCACGAGCACGCTGTGGAAATTTTTGGCTGCAGCCCTGAGCATGCAGGGGCCACCGATGTCAATTTCCTCCACAGCCTGTTCGAGGGAGAGATTGCGCTCCACAGCACCGGCAAAATCGTAGAGATTGACGCAGACAAGGTCAAAGGGAGCAATGCCCAGTTCCTTGAGCGTGGCCAGATGGTCTTCTTTGTCCTTATTGGCGAGGATGCCGGCATGGATATGCGGGTGCAGGGTTTTGACGCGTCCACCGAGGATTTCAGGAAAATGTGTGACGTCGCTGACGGCTGTGACGGGAATGCCGGCTTTTTCCAGCGTTTTTTGCGTGCCGCCGGTGGAGACAAGTTCAACCTTGTGATCGACGAGAAAACGGGCGAAATCGGTCAGACCTGTCTTATCTGTAACACTCAGAATGGCCCGACGGATGGGAAGCTTGTCCATAATCTGTCCTTGGTTAAGGGATGGCTAGGCAGATGAGCGTTGAAATCCCGGCTGAACCGGGGGGTTCGGAAATTGTTGTGAAAAAATTTTATTAAATTTGCGAAAAAGGCTTGCCAAAGTTCTTGATCAAAGATACTTTCTAAAGAAAGGATAGAGCAAGACTATCTTAACTCACGTGGAAATTGTCAGGAGGATGTATGCCGCAAGTTGCCGCACGTATCAACAGTGACCAGGAACGTTGGCTGAAGGAATACTTCCGCACCAAAAGTGCCGGTGCCGAGTTTATTCTGCCCTGGGCTGTGGACACGTTTTTCCGTTCCATCGCCAGGATCAAGAAAACCTTTGCCGAAGGCGAACTCAAGGTCTTAATTGCCGCTCACAAAGATGTCCGTCTGCAGCCGGAAAATGCGCGTACATCGTATCTTCTTCTGCGTCTGGCCGATGTTTGTGAACTCTCCCACGTAGATGAGGAATACGGCATCAACCGCGCGGGCCTTGAAGCCAAGATCAAGAATCTCAATGATACCCAGGCCACTGCTCTGATGATCTGGGCCGCCGCCTACTGGGTCAGCCGTGCTTCTCAGGCCAGCAGCCTTGAAGAGTACATCAGAGCCTATTAAGCCTGCCTATGCTGCAAGTACTTCGCGCCAAACTGCACGGTATCCGTGTTACTGACTGTGATCTTGATTATCACGGTTCAATAACCCTTGATCCGCTGATCTGTGCTCGTGCCGGCATCTATCCCTTAGAGTTCGTTTACCTCTGGAACAAGAATACCGCAAGCCGCATTTCGACCTACGTGATCTACGGCGAAGCCGGGTCACGGTCTTGTATTGTCAACGGTGCCGCTGCCAGAACCTGCGCCAAGGGTGATCCCCTGATTATTTGTGCTTACAGCTATCTGCAGGGGCCGGAAGAGATTGCAGCGCACGCCCCGCATGTGCTTTCTTTTGCTGATGATAACAGTATCAGCGACGAGCTGGTCTACAGGGTTGAGCCAAATGCCGACTGGTACAGCTTTGCCTGCGAGAAGCTGAGCTAGCTGCTTTCGAGAATCAGGTAGAGGTCGCCCTGCCAGGGACCCACATGCTTGCCAAGACCGCGCAGACGTACGGGTTTGCCAATGGCAAAGTCCTTGGGCAGTGTCACTTCAATGGTGTGAACATCACTGGCGAGACCGTGGCGGATCTGCAGGCGGACCTTTCTGCCTGGCAGAAGCGACTGGGCCGGCAGGGTCAGATGAATTTCTTCGTCGATCTGCCGTTGAAACCAGTTTTTGACAAGGCCGCCCACACCTTTTTGTTTTTCCCACTTGGGCGTGTTCCAGGCAAGATTATCCTTATGCAGCGAAGTCTGGCTGCGCTCAGGCTCTTTCTGAGGAGTCTGTGTCTTGGGTTTTTCCTGCTTGGGCTTGTCGCTCGTCTTGTCTGAAGGCTCCTCTTTGGCCTCTTTCTTGCCTGCCTGCTGCCTGTTCAGCTCACGATAAATATCCTCAAAAACACGCCGCGCAAAAGGATCATTGAGCAGATCACGTAAAACGTCCTGCTCGGCATAGGCGCGGTCCGCCTGCTCCCGCCTTTTCTGGCTGGCCTCTTCCTCAGCCGAAGCCTCAGCGCTTTTTTCCTCCTGCTCTTCCGCCTTTTCGCTTTTTTCTGTCTTGTCGTTTGGCTTTTCTTCGCTCTTTGGGCTTTCTGTCTGGCCCTGGGCCTTGAGCAGAGCCGAAAGTGCCACATAGGCCTCATTGAGCTGCTGAAAACGTTTGCCGGCCAGAGGATCGTCGGGATTGAGATCTGGGTGCAGCTCAAAGGCTCTGATTCTGTAGGCGTGCTTGACCTCTTCAAGATTGGCGCCTTTGGCAATCTTGAGGATCTCGTAGCATTCTTTGAGGGAAATTTTGCGTGTCTTGTGTCGCATGATTTTACTGGACAATCAGGGCATTGGCTTCGTGGGAAGCATCGTGGGCTAAGAGATTTTCCTTGCGCAGATACGTGAGTCCTGCCTGGACAAACTCTTCATGTGAGATTTGGCTATTGATGCCGGGACAGAAGCTGCGGGCCATGGCAAAGCTCTCGGCATCCACGAGATTGCCTCTGAAAAACGGCCAGGCCCGGCAGATGTCGGGCTTGCCGGCATGCACCTGACAGCCCTGATCCTTGGCAAAAAAGATGCAGCAGCCATTGTCGGCATTGCGCAATTTCAGTTTTGAGCCTGCGTATTCGGCATAGCGCTCGATGACCTGGTCCTCGGACAGTTTGAGAAACCTGGCCAGACGGGTAAGATCCTTGGGGCTGACGACAATGCCGCCCCGGCCTTCACAGCATGTGCCGCACATCTTGCAGTCAAATATATCGGACATCATTCCCCCGAGTGCTTTTTGCATGCCACGTAGCGCATCCTAAGCCTCTTGCGGGCGCAGCGCAAGAGTTCACGCCTGTTTTTCTTGTTTCTGATCGGAGGCGGATTGTTCTGAGGCTTGCAGTGCATCGGGAAAGAGGGGGCTGATGGCAAAGAGTTTGTTCTTCTTGGCAAAGAGATAGACAATATCATCAGCGGCAAAGACGACCTTGGGATCGACAGGCGCGGAGACTGTGCCCTGACGTAAAAGGCCGACCACGGTCACCCCGTAACGTGCCCTCAGCTCACTCTCTGCAAGGGAGACGCCTAAAAGCGGTGAGGCAGAGCTTATGCGCATGGCCTGCACCGAGAGATCAGGCAGATGCTTCATGATCACATCGAATTTTTCCGAGGAGCTGTAGCTCATGCGGCGGATCATGCGGTAGTTCTTTTGGCGAATCTCTGAGGCAAAGGCGTCGATGTCCTGCCGTGGCACAAGGTACTGGCTGAGTACAGTATTGAAAACTTCAATGGACGATTCGAATTCTTCGCTGATGACGGCATTGGCGCCCAGCCGGCGCAAAGGGGCGATTTCCGTGACAAAGCGTGTGCGCGCCACGATGAAGAGATTGGGATTCATGTGCCGCGCTTCGGTTGTGATGGCGCGTACAGCCGCAGGGTCAGAGATGACAATGGCCATGATGCGCGCCTTGGTCACGCCAAGATGCTCCAGGACCACGGGCGCCTGGGCGTCGCCGTGCAGAATGGGTTCAATCTTGCGATTTTTTTCCACGGTTTCAGGATTCATTTCAAGAATGACATAGGGAATGGACGACTGCTTGGCCACCGAGGCCAGATGTTTGCCGCTGATGCCAAAGCCCACGATGATCAGATGATCTTCAAGGCTTTGTTCCTGGCTTGTGCTGCTTTCGGCAGGCTCATCTTCCTGAGACTTGCGCAAAAGCTTCTGCACAAGATTGCCAAGTCGGGGGGCAAGAGCGATCAGGCTTGGGGTGGCGATCATGGAGAGCACGCTGATGGCTAGAAAGGCCTGATAGGCTCCGGCTGAGAAGAGTTTGGCCTCAAGTCCCTGCTTGGCCAGGACAAAAGCGAATTCTCCGACCTGTGCCAGCGAGAGCGAGACAATGACCGCCACTTTGATCGGATAACCCTGGATGACGACCGAGGGTAAGGTCAGAAGGCTTTTGAAAACAATGAAAATGACGGTCCAGAGCAGGATGAAGCCAAGGTGGTTTGCGCAGTAGCCGAGATTGAGCATCATACCCACGGAGATGAAGAAGAGGCTCATGAAGATGTCGCGGTAGGGGAGAATACCGCTGATGACACTCATGCTGTACTGCGAGCGGGCGAGCATCAATCCCGCCAGAAAGGCTCCCAGTGAGAGGGAAAGGCCGAGTTTCTGCGTGAGCAGGGCCATGCCCATGCACAGGCCGACCGTTGTGGCCAGAAGGATTTCACGCGTGCGCGTGCGCATGACCACTTCCATGAGGCGGTTCAGGCCAAAATGGGCAATGAGCAGGACTGCGCCCAGAATGCCCGCAACTTCACCGATGGAGCTGAGCGCTTCAAGCCACGAGAGCTTGAGATTGCCTGCCAGCAGGGGCACGCAGAGCAGCATGGGTGCCACCATGATGTCCTGAAAAACGAGGATGGCCAGGGAAAGCCTGCCTGCCGGCGTGCTGGTCTGTCCTTTGCTCTGCATAATCTGCAGCACTATGGCTGAGGAGGAAAGCGCAACCAGACAGCCCCAGAAGAGCCCCTTCTGCCAGTTGTTCTCCGGCAGAAGCATCATGCAGCCTGTGACCGCAAGGATGGTCAGGCCAATCTGCAAGGTGCCGCCAAGAAAGACCGGCCGCTTTAAGCGGTTTAAGGCATCGCCGGAAAGTTCCATACCGATGGTGAAGAGCAGAATGGCTACGCCGATATCGGCGATTTCTTCAATGGCTTTGACGTCGGAGACGACACCCAGCGCATAGGGGCCACAGAACACGCCTGTCAGCAGAAAGCCCACGGTTACGGATAGTTTGAGGCGGTTGCAGATGATGGTGACGACGATGGAGAGGAGAAAGAGCAGTATGACGTCGGAAAGCAGTCCATCCATGAAGCAGGACTCCCTAAGATTCAACAAAAAAGAGCCGCCCGGGCAATGCAGCGGACGGCTCAGGCAGAAAGGTTGTGACTAGCAGACGCCCTGTGCAATCATGGCATCGGCAACTTTTTTGAAGCCTGCAATATTGGCACCGCAGACGAGATTGCCGGCTGCGCCGAATTCTTCAGCTGTGGAGGCGGCGTTGCGGTAGAGATTCTGCATGATCGTATGCAGTTTATTGTCGACCTCTTCAAAGGTCCAGCTCTGCATACCCGCATTCTGCTCCATCTCCAGCTGGCTTGTGGCCACACCGCCGGCATTGGCGGCCTTGGCCGGGCCATAGGCGATCTTGGCGTCCACAAAGGCGTGCACGGCCTCGAGCGTCGAGGGCATATTGGCACCTTCGGTCACGCACTGGCAGCCGTTCTTGAGCAGAACTTGCGCATCTTCCTTGTTCAGTTCGTTCTGCGTGGCGCAGGGGAAGGCCGCAAAGCAGGGCACGGTCCAAACCTTGTGCAGGCCCTTGGGATAGTCGGCAACCGCTGTGTACTCAGCTGAAGGCACGAGTTCCTTGTAGCGGACCAGGGAAGCGCGTTCCTGTTCCTTGACCTGTTTCAGCACATCGACCTTGATGCCGTCCTTGTCGTAGATCATGCCGCGGGAGTCGGTCACGGTCACGGGCTTGGCGCCGATCTGCTGCAGTTTCTGGCAGCAGTAGGTGGCCACGTTGCCGGCGCCGGAAACGGCGCAGACTTTGCCTTCCAGGCTCTGCTTGCGGTCTTCAAGCATGCTCTGGGCAAAGTAGACCGCGCCGTAGCCTGTGGCTTCGGTACGGGCGAGAGAGCCGCCGAAGAGGAGGTTTTTGCCGGTTAAGACGCCTTCATAGCGCGTGGTCAGCTTTTTGTACTGGCCGTAGAAATAGCCGATTTCGCGGCCACCTGTGCCGATATCGCCGGCCGGCACGACAATGGTCGGTCCGATATGACGATAGAGCTCGTTCATGAAAGCCTGGCAGAAACGCATGACTTCATTGTCGCTCTTGCCCTTGGGATCGAAATCCGAACCGCCCTTGGCACCGCCGATGGGCAGGCTGGTCAGCGAGTTCTTGAAGATCTGCTCAAAGCCCAGGAACTTGAGAATGCTCAGGTTGACGCTGGGATGCAGGCGTATGCCGCCCTTATAGGGGCCGATGGCCGAATTGAACTGAATGCGATAGCCGCGATTGACCTGAATCTGGCCCTTGTCGTCGACCCATTCCACACGGAAGGAAATCGTGCGCTCAGGCTCGACGATGCGCTCCAGAATCTTGTAATCCTGGTACTTCTGGCATTTGTTGAGGATGGGCGAGAGGCTCTCCAGCACTTCCGAAACAGCCTGCAGAAATTCCGGCTGGTAGGCATAGCGCGCTTTGAGCTCACTCATAACGTTGTCAGCATAGGATGCCATGGAAACCTCCTCAAAAGAAAGAACGTTGTAGAGAGACTGCTTTTGGTGGAAAAGCGTACTATGCTAGCGCAAAAAGTTTCACCTTGCCAGAGAAAATTTGAGCTGGCTCCTACTTGCCCATGGCATTGAGAAAATCCTTATTGCTCTTGGTCCCCTGCATTTTATCCAGGAGAAATTCCATACTTTCGATGGGACTCATGGGTGAGAGCACCTTGCGCAGAATCCAGACACGGTTCAGGGTGTCTTCGTCGAGCAGCAGGTCTTCCTTGCGTGTGCCGGTTCTGTTGATGTCAATGGCCGGGAAAATACGTTTTTCCGAGAGATGGCGGTCAAGGTAGATTTCCATATTGCCCGTGCCCTTGAATTCTTCAAAGATGACCTCGTCCATGCGGCTGCCCGTATCGATGAGAGCTGTGGCAATGATGGTTAAACTTCCGCCTTCTTCGATATTGCGGGCTGCGCCGAAGAAGCGCTTGGGCCGCTGCAGGGCATTGGCGTCAAGACCGCCTGAGAGCACGCGTCCCGAGGATGGGGTGACGGCATTGTAGGCACGGCCAAGGCGTGTGATGGAATCGAGGAGGATGACCACGTCTTTTTTGCGTTCCACCAGGCGCTTGGCTTTTTCCAGCACCATTTCACAGACCTGCACATGGCGCTGCGGCGGCTCATCAAAGGTCGAACTGATGACTTCGGCCTTTTTGACCGTGCGTTCCATGTCCGTGACTTCTTCGGGCCGCTCGTCAATGAGCAGGATGATCAGGGAAACTTCGGGATTATTGTCGCAGATGGCATTGGCCAGAGACTGCAGCAGGATGGTCTTGCCCGTGCGCGGGGGGGCCACGATCAGACCGCGCTGCCCAAGGCCGATGGGGGCTAGCAGATCAATGACGCGGTTGGAATAGTTCTTGCCCGTGGTTTCCATGATCAGCTGGCGGTTGGGGTAAATGGGCGTGAGATTGTCGAAGAGCACAAGGTTCTTGGCCAGTTCGGGTTCTTCGTAGCCGATCTGCGTGACCTTGAGCAGGGCAAAATAGCGTTCGCCTTCCTTGGGCTGACGGATCTGGCCTGAGACCACATCCCCTTTGCGCAGGGCAAAGCGTCTGATCTGCGAGGGCGAGACATAGATATCGTCAGGGCCTGGCATATAGCTGCTTAAGGGTGAGCGCAGAAAGCCGAAGCCGTCAGGCAGAATTTCAAGCACACCGTCGCCGTTGATGCCGCCGTTTTCCGAAGCACTGGAGAGCAGGGCAAAGATCAATTCCTGTTTGCGCATGGAGCTTGCGTTTTCAATGGGATACTGCTCGGTGAGCTGCATCAGCTCCTGCATGGAACATTTTTTCAGGTCCGTGAGATTAAGGGCTGCTTCGGAGGAGAGAGTGGGGGGTGCTTGCTTTTTTTTGCGCATAAGGAACCATCTTTTTGGGGATTTTGAGGGTGGGACAAAAGACGAAAGGCAAGTCGGCCGGGCTTTCGGAGCAATCCGGGACGGCTTTGCCATGATGCAGAAAAACGTGGAGAAGGCGCTGAGTGCAGCTCGAGAGGCATTCAGGAAGATATCTGGTTCAAGCAAAGAGCTTGGCCAGATGAAAATTATGCAGATATGTCCGGGATTCTCGTGTGCAGCCTGTGGAAGACAGGTCGCAGGCTAAGCGGCAGGTTTTGCGTGAAGATGCCATGGCTTACCTCATCTTACGCTGAAAGGCAAGAAAAAAAATGCTCCTGGGCAAGCAGCAGGTTACTATTCACAGCCGACTTGGCGTTGGCCTGATGCCCAAGAGCCGCTGCCGGAAAAACTCCAGCAGATTGAGAAAGATCGCTTTTACAAAATATAATTCCCTATAATTACAACGTGTATTGGGTCTACGCCTTCTCCAGACAGCCCTTTACAACATGAATGGTATAAAGAATAGTACGAAAATATGATAGAATACTAGAACTTAAAAAGATAAAAGATAGCTCAAATTTTGAGAAATAGCCGTTAACACAGAGAAATGAGGCGGCTTGAGGCTCTCCTCGGAAATTGCTTCAGAAGACCGCTTGCTTGTGGCCAAGGCAAGCTTACGCTGAATGACACAGTTCATAGTCGCTCCTTCTGCAAATAGCGCTGCTACTTTGACATATTTCTAAAATTTTGCTAGAGGATCTCCTGGATGAATCCTCTGTGGCAAGGAAAAGAAAGAGCGATCACAGACCAGGAAATGTGGAATTTTTAAGGAATCGCAAAACCTCGCACTGCGTCACGGTGTACCGTTGAAGGGGCAAAGATCATTCTGCCTGTCCCTGAGGACAAAAGCAAAGACGAAATTGCGGAAAACGTCCAGCTTAGCAAGGCTTTGAGCAATACCATCGTCGTTTCTCTGATATCAAAGCCCCATGTCTTGAGGAAGTGCTATGCAACTTTGGTGGCCGATTCTTCTCATCGTTTTTTCCAATATCCTTTATCAGCTCTGCGCCAAAATGGCTCCGGCCAAAATCCATCCTCTGGCCGGGCTGACCGTGACCTATGCTGTTTCTCTTCTTGTCAGCGCCATAGCCTTTTTTCTGCTTGTGCCCAAAAGCTCGCTTCTTGAGCAGTACCGCCATCTGAATTTTTCCTATGTGCTCTTTGGTCTGGCCCTGGTCGGCCTTGAGGCAGGCTGTATTGCCATGTACAAGGCTGGCTGGCCCATCAGTGCAGGGCAACTCGTGCACAGTGCGCTGCTCGCCGTCTGCCTTCTGCTCATCGGCGCTTTTTTCTTTCACGAGGAACTTTCTGCAAGTCGTATTGCCGGTATTCTGCTCATTTTTTGCGGCATCTTCCTTCTGAACCGCTAAGTTTTCGTCTAACAATAAGTCCATAAGAGATTTGAAAAATTGATTTTACAAAATATAACTTACGAGGTTTATTGCTTGAATGTGCAGCAAAAAACATAGTATTGCATCGTTAGTAGTAAAATAAATATACATTACAAAGGTGAAAGTTTATTAAAAGTTATTGATCCTGATTTGTGGATAGACGCTAAGGATGACATTATGGCATTGAAACTTCTCTCATGGAATGTCAACGGCCTGCGGGCTGTTGCTGCCAAGCCTGACTGGCGCTGGTTTACGGAAAGTACTGCCGATATCGTGGCCTTGCAGGAAACCAAGGCTCTGAAAAGTCAGCTGCCTGAGTCTGTGGCCAGCCCTGCAGGCTGGCATGCAGAGTTTTGTTCAAGCAGCGTGAAAAAAGGCTATTCAGGCGTGGCCGTCTTTAGCCGTATGGCTCCGCTTGGCGTGCGGTATGAGCTGCCCTGGCCTGAACAGCAGGGCGAGGGCAGGCTTCTGCATCTTGAGTTCGCACAATTTCATTTGATGAACGGCTATTTTCCCAATGGCGGAGCGGAAATTTGCGATGCCCAGGGGCGTCCGAGCGGCCAGTTCACCCGTCTGCCCTATAAAATGGCCTTTTTTGAAGCCTTTCTGCGCTATGCCGAAGAGGCTCGCGCCAGCAAGCCGGTAGTGATCTGCGGTGATTTCAATATCGCCCACAGACCCGAGGACCTGGCGCGACCCAGGGAGAATGAAAAAAGCACGGGCTTTCTGCCGGAGGAGCGGGCTTTTCTTGACCGTATGCTGGCCAAGGGCTACCTCGACACCTTCCGTCTCAAGCATCCCGAGGCCAAGGACGCCTATTCCTGGTGGTCCTATAAAACACGGGCAAGGGCACGCAATATCGGTTGGCGTATTGATTATTTCTTTGTCTCATCCGAGCTCGCCGACCAGGTCGAGGACGCCTGGATCGAAGATCAGGTCATGGGCTCAGACCATTGCCCTGTGGGCCTCAGTCTCAGCGTTTCGGCCTAAGAGGACGGTCAGTCACCCCGCGCCTTTCGGACGGGGCTTGTAAAAGCCCGGAAATTCAGGGCTGATTGACCAGCCTAATGGAAAATCTCAGACAAGCTAATGAATTGGCTTTTTTTGCCGAACAGAGCAAAAGAACCTTTTGTTTGCGGGCAGAGAGTTAAGCTTGTCTCGTGCCCCGTTGCCAATTCAAGCATAACGCGGACAACAAAGTTGAGGAAAGCATGTGGAAGAACATGAAAATCGGCAGGAAAATTTTCCTGATGATGAGTACCATTATTCTGGTGATACTTGTACAGACCGGCTACTCTTATTTTGGCGTCAGGGAACTGGAAACAGGCATGGAAACCCTGGGTAATGCCCAGGTTCTGGCCCGCGATATGCTGCACAAAGAAATCGACCACTTGAACTGGGTGACTCAGCTTGTGGAGTTCGCCAATCAGTCTGAGAAACAAATACTCGACGTGCAGCGCGATCCCTCGCAGTGCGCTTTTGGCAAATTTCTCTATGGTTCTGAGCGCAGAGCTGCCGAAGCCAAGTTCCCGGAACTTGTGCAGATGTTCCGGCAGGTGGAGGACCCCCATGCACGTCTGCACGCCACAGCCGAGGCCATTCAAACGGCGCGGCAGAGCGGTGACGAGGATAAGGTCAAAAAGATCCTGAACGAGAAGTCTCTCAAATATCTCGATGAGACCAAGGCAGGTCTCAAGGCTGTCATTGGCGATCTGGAAGGCATTATTCAGCGTGAAAATGCCGTTTTTACCAGGACAGCCAAAAGCATTAATCGTAACCTTTGTCTCGCACTTGGCATCAGCCTTGTGGTCTCCATCGTCCTTGGCCTGCTTGTCACGCAGGGTGTGGGCCGGCCCATCCGCCTTTTGAGCAATTATACCGATGAGGTGGCCCGTGGCAACTATGATGCCAGAAGTGGTATTGATCAGCGCGATGAAGTGGGTCTTGTCACCAAAAGTGTGGAAGACATGGTCCAGAAGATGAAGACAACGCTTGCCGATGCCGATGACAAGGCCAAGCGCGCCGCTGAAGCGGCAGAAAATGCCAAACAGGCCACTGAGGCTGCTGAAAGGGCTACCGAAGAGGCCAAGCGCGCCAAGAGTGAAGGCATGCAGAATGCCGCAGGTCAGCTCTCAACCTATATTGAGGCCATTTCCGCCGCAGCCAGTGAACTCTCGTCGCAGATTGAGGAATCCGACCGCGGTGCCGTGGAAAGCTCGCAGCGTCTTGGCGAAGCAGCCACAGCCATGAACGAGATGAATGCCACAGTGCAGGAAGTGGCTCACAATGCCTCTTCAGCCTCCAATATGTCGGCGCAGACACGCGCCAATGCCGAAGAGGGCCAGAAGATTTTGAACGATGCCATGCACAGCATCTTCCAGGTTCAGAAAGTCTCCATGGAGCTTAAGGAAGATATGGGGACACTGCATGAGCATACCCAGAATATCAGCCAGATTATGAGTGTGATCAGCGATATCGCCGATCAGACCAACCTCCTGGCCTTGAACGCAGCCATTGAAGCGGCGCGAGCCGGTGAAGCGGGACGCGGCTTTGCCGTTGTGGCCGATGAAGTGCGCAAACTGGCTGAAAAGACCATGGCTTCGACCAATGACGTGGCCAATGCCATCACCTCCATTCAGGGCAGCGCCAAGCAGAGTGTGGCGCGTATGGAAGAAGCCCTGAATGAGGTGGATAAGGCCACGCAACTGGCCACCAAGTCGGGTGAGGCCTTAACCCAGATCGTGAGCAATGTGGAAGAAACCGCTGATCAGGTGCGTGCCATTGCTGCGGCCAGTGAGGAACAGTCCGCGGCCAGTGAGGAAATCAACCGCTCCATTTCCACGGTCAATGAAATGTCCTCGCAGACTACGCAGGCCATGAATGAAGCGGCCAAAGCGGTCAGCGACTTGGCCGAGCAGGCCGAAAATCTTACCTCCCTGGTGCGGCAGATGCAGGATGCCTAAGAGCATACGAGCCGAGATCTAGTCTTGGCGCAAAAGAAAAGAGGTCGGATATTCCGGCCTCTTTTCTTTTGTGAACATCAAGGACAGAGCAAGGTCATGCGCTTGTACATGGGCTATTTAGCTTGTCACATTCTTTCGCTATTTAGGGGCTATCCACAAATAAGACGAAGGCCTGAAGCTAACACCGTACTCCTTCTTGCAGAGAAGTTTGACGTATAGCTCGAAACAGTCTGTCAGCCGCGAAAAATGATCGGACACATGTGCGCCCGCAAGAGACTCAGCTATTCGTGGATAGGCTCTTAGCCTTAGAAGAGAACAAAAGTAACACTACACGGAATCTGCATTCTGAGGGTATAATTGTTGCAAATACGCACTTATACTGATTTGAGATGGAATTTTAATTTCAAAGTCACGATAACAATCCTTAACTTGTTTTCGTGGCGTTTCTACATAGACTGTATCAGTTTTTCTATCTTTAAAACACATAAGAGACTGGCATTTTCCTATAATTGAACTAATGCTCCAAAATGTTCCTTTAATATATTCGTAAACTTTTTGTCTTATTATAGAGTTGATTATATCGGTAAAGATTTTCCCCCTAACAGTACTATCGCTCCATTTGCATAAAGGCAATAATTTTAGATACTCTTTGTCAGTTTTAAAAACTGTTTCTATATTTGTTCGGGTGAAATAGTCATCTAAAATTTCTTGTGGTGTTTTAAAGTAATTTGAAATCAAGACAAAGAAGCCAAATTTTACTTTGTACCAATCTTTTTCTTTATCCTTCATCTTAATAAAATCTTCATAATTATTTTTTATATATTGTGTATATCCATTTAAAGCGTTATTGTAGTCAATATATACATAGCAATATACATCTGTCTCAAAAACTCTTTCTTTTACAACTTTTCCAAAGTATGTATGATTTTTACGAATAAAATCATATTTAGATTTTCCAAAGTAAATTCTTGTTTTTGTGTATAAGCTTCTATGAGGAAACCCCTTCTTGGCCGGCATTCTGCCGAGATATCTTTTTTCGGGGATTTGTTCATATTTTTCTTGAAATTCGAAATTTTGAATCAATTCTTTTGATATATATCCAGCATCTAAAATAAAACCATTTAGTGCTATGTCAAGTGTAACCTCAACATCTTTTGTAACAGTTTTTAACGTATTAATATCGAGTACATTTCCTGGTATTATTTCATACCAGATAGGCAGGCAAGTCAATTCATCTAAAACCAACACAAGTCTCATCTGCACAGATGTAGCAGATACTCCATGAGAACACAAGGCATTAAATGGAGAACCAATATTATTTGGTAATGGAGTTGAATCTACAAAGCATGCTCTACCAAAAGAAGGAACCTTACTCCTCATAAAATTAATATAGTTTCTAAAAAACTCAACTTTAATATTATCTTCACCCATTTTTGTAAAAAATGCCGTATCAGATTTTAATGATTGAATGCGTATATCTTCTACACAATATGATAAAAATGATTTTGCAATGAAGTCATCGCAAGCAATTCTTGATCCATCACGTAATATACCATATAAAATATGACAAAGCAGACGTTCGTAAAAAACTTTCTCTTTAAATGTAGACGATAATATATTAATGAAGTTAGATTTTTTTAAAACTTCAATGAGTAAATATACATCGCCAAAAACTGTGTGTATATCTGTTTCAGGAAAAAGATCATCAGCAATTTCATGAATGGCCGCAGAAGCCTGTACTTCTTGTCTGGTGAGGGAAGGCGAAAACTGATCCTTTTCAGCATCATAGGTCACCAAGCCTCGGGTAGGAGATTCAAACAAGCCTCTCTTTTTGCTGTAGATCTCGATTACTTTTCCCAGCTTTTCCCGAACCACTTGCTTTGAGTGGTGTTTTTTTCCTGGCACATACTGAACATCAATGATCGATGCTGAACCTGAAAGTATCTTACCAGACGAATCGCTCTTGACCTTTTGGAAGCGAATAAACGCCATGAGAGACATCCTCCTGCAAAGCAACACTACGTAGTGCTACCTTATATTTGAAATATGCATTCCCCTTCGGATCAAGAAGAGCCCTGGTCAAATGCCAGTGGTTCCTTTTTGATTCAGACATACCAAACACCACAAGCGGCATCTGCTTTGCAGGGCATACTCCACAGGTTAGGACTCAAGTCTGCAGGAGATACCCTGTTATCCTGTTTTGATCATCCTATACCTCGCGAACCGCCAGGTGGCCATCCCCCCTGTAGAACGCTTGGTCCCATCTCAAATCTGAGCTGGCAGACTGGCAACTCTTCTGAGCCCATCCTCGGTCTGCCTCCTTGAAATTTTATGTGAGGTATGGCCAAAATAGAGAGAGCCGCAGTGTCAAGCTCACTGCGGCTCTCTGGGTTGTTAATTTCCAGCCTGCAACGCTTACTCTGTTTCTAGTCGCAACGTGTCAGCACGAGGGCTACCATGGGCGGAAGGTAGATGGTGATATCGCCTAGCAGCGGATCCTGACAGGGCTTGGTGAAGTGTTCCAGCGGAGGATCCTGAACCACAAGATTGGCGTGGCCTGAAAAGCGTATTTCATCGGAAGAGAGTGTGTCGAGGTATTTGCCGGGAGTCACGGCAAAGCAGAGATCAGTGGCAGGTTCGGTTTCGTGGAAATTGAAGATAAAGAGGAGAGAACCGCGTTCAAAGGCGAGCAGTCTTCTGTCCTCGTGAATAAAACGGAAAAGCGGAGCGCACTGAAAATCTTGCTCAAAGTTCATCACAAGCTGCATCTGAGCTTGATCGAAAAGTCTGAGGGCGTGGTACTTGAGAGTGGGATCTGTTGCCAGACGCCATTGTCGGTGAGCGTGTTCTTCGGCATCCAGCCATTCGGGATGGCCGAATTCATTGCCCATGAAATTGAGATAGCCCTTGTCTGAGGTGGCCAGCGTAATTAAGCGCATCAGGCGGTAGAAAGCCAGGCCGCGTGAAATTTTCCAGGTCTCGGTGGTGATGTGCATGGCCGAGTACATGTCGTCGCCAAGGATGCGCCAGATCATGGCGTCGTCGCCGTTGATGCACTGATCGTGGCATTCCACATAGCTGACGGTGCGGTCGTAGGAGCGGTGATTGTTCATCTCATACCACATACTGCCAAGATCGCGCGGTTGCTTGATGAATTTTTCCCAGTAATCAGGAATACCCATGGCAAAGCGTGCGTCAAAGCCGAGACCGCCCTCTGAGGGCTTGCAGGTCAGACCAGGCATGCCGGAAAACTCTTCGGCAATGGTGATGGCTTGGGGCGAGAGTTCGTGCACCAGAGCATTGGCCAGGCAGAGATAGAGCTCTCCGGCTTCATTGGTACGGGATTTACCGTCCTTGCCGTAAAAGCAGCGGCCGGTGTGTGAGAAACTGTCATCACGGCCAAAATCTTTGTAGAGCATATTGCCCACCGCATCGAAGCGGAAACCGTCCACACGGTAGTCTTCAAGCCAGTAGCGGAGATTGGAGAGTAAAAAGCGCCGTGCCATTTCTTTGGAGAAATCAAAGGTCGGCGTACCCCACTGATTGTTTTGCTCTGAGAAGAAATAGTTCGAGCCGTCGTAGCTGCAGAGGCCCTGTTCGGTATTGGCGCAGGCATGGGCGTGGGTGATGTCGAGGATGACGAGCAGTCCCAGAGCATGGGCTGTGTCCACGAGCTTTTTGAAATCGTCTGGCGTACCAAAGCGCGAACACGGGGCAAAGTAGCTGGAGACCTGATAGCCGAAGGAGCGGTAGAGCGGATGTTCGGGGATGGCCATAAGCTGCACGGTATTGTAGCCGCTTTGGGCAATCCAGGGCAGTACCTTCTCGCTGAAGTACTGATAGCTGCCCACGGATTCGCCAACATGGTCTGTGTCGGCCTGAGCCATACCCACATGGGCCTCGTAGATGCGCAGAAATCTTGGTGTTGCGGGATTTGCGTGCTGAAAACGGTAGGGCTTGGCTGGATCATAGAGGCGGGCGCACCACTGTGTGGGAATTTCCGCATTCTGTTCCACCCATGTGGCAAAGGCCGGCACTCGCTTGAGGGTTGTGGGGACGCCTTCGGCATTTTTGACTTCATAGCCAGCCGGTTCAATGCGCAATTCACAATACATGCCGTGGCTTAAGTCAGCTGCCGGGAGTATGAGCTCAAAGAGGCCGTTGCCCTTGGGGGTGAAGCGCTGCCGGGCATGGCGCTGAAAGTGATAGCGTTCAGTCGTCAGCCAGACTGTGCCGGCTTCAGGCAAATATTCGCGCAGACACCAATAGGATTCACCGTCCTTGCTCAGACGATGGATACCCAGCTCCTGATGCAGATTGGCGTAAGCCGCAAGCGAGCCAAAGCTCGCCTGGATGCGCTGATACTCTTTTTGAAAACGGACGTCGCGTTCCTTGAGAAAGCCGTGATAGGCCTGAAGATCCTGATCTTCTAAGGGATTTGAAGGCATGATTGCTCCCGAGCGTTTGCAAAAACGCGGCTTGACCTGTTTGTCGTTACGGGGGGGCAAGATAGTAGGTGTCGAAGTCCGACAAACATTTTTTGAGATTGCGTTTTTGCCATATTAACAGATATAGTATGGTCGAAAACCTCTGTCAAGGCACCTTTGGCGGCCACGCCATTAAGCCATTTGTTTTTGAGACTAAACTTCTGAGGAATTGTGAACAGGAAGGAATCATCAACGGCTATTCAAGCCGTCAATAGCATGCGGCAGGATTCGAAAAATTTCGGCAGATCGAAATTTACCTGGAAATGGATTTAAGGGGGGAGATGAGAGCTATACTCCGGACAGGAAAAACGTTGCCTTTTTGTCCTGAGCCATGCCGTGGTTTAACGGCTAAGCGAGGGCGCTTATGAGGCTTTGCAAGTCTCTCCAAAGGGAAGATTTTTTGTGGCTTGAGTATGGTTCTGGGTGTATGCGAATGTATTTTCGTACATCTCTTTTTTCGTCGAGGGTATATCGGATTTTTGAGGTGATGACGCGACCGCGTTTCTACATTATTGAACGTTCAAAAAAAATCACACCTGAATAGTTACCGGGTCTATCCCATCTTCATATATGCTGCTTGGTTGCAGCTGAAAGAGCTCTAGCGACCCATGAATTGATGCTGATACCATCTCGTGCAGCCTCTAAAGCGATAGGTTGATGCACTTCAGGAGTGATTCGAACATTGAATCTTCCTGAATAAGGCTTTTCCGGGATCTTGCCTTTTGGGTCGCAGAATTCGAGATAGTCTTCAACTGAGTCCGCCAGTGCCTGTTTCAGTTCATCTATGGAACGACCCTGAAAGGTTATTACATCCTGAGGTGCAAAACTGTGGGTTATCTCCTCCCG
>JAGADH010000124.1 GCA_017613715.1 Desulfovibrio sp.
CAAGAGAAAGGCAAGGAAGCTGAAGAGGCCATGCGCAAGGCAGAAGCTGCAGCCCTTGAGGCTCAAAATGCCAAGCGTGAAGGCATGCATACCGCTGCCGAACATCTTGAATCTGTTGTGCACGGTATTTCCGCTGCGGCCAGTGAACTGTCGGCACAGATTGAGGAATCAGATCAGGTGGCAACCGAATCCTCAAGTCGTCTCTCTGAAGCGGCAACGGCCATGAACGAGATGAATGCCACAGTCCAGGAAGTGGCCCACAATGCCTCTTCCGCCGCCTCTGTCTCAGCCGAAACCAGACGCAATGCCGAAGACGGACAGAAGATTCTCTCTGATGCCCTAAACAGCATCAATCAGGTGCAAAAGCTCTCTCTGGAACTGCAGGAGGATATGGGTCAGCTGCATGGTCATACCCAGAGCATCAGCCAGATCATGAATGTCATTTCCGACATTGCCGATCAGACCAACCTTCTCGCTCTTAACGCGGCCATTGAAGCGGCCAGAGCCGGTGAAGCCGGACGCGGATTTGCCGTTGTGGCTGATGAAGTCCGGAAGCTGGCGGAAAAGACCATGGCCTCCACCAACGATGTCTCCAAGGCCATCGTAGCCATTCAGGGCAGTGCTCAAAAGAGTGTCGACAAGATGAGCGAAGCGCTCTCCGCCGTGGAGCAGGCAACAAGCCTGGCCCAGCAGTCCGGTGAAGCGCTGCAGCAAATCATCAGGAATGTCGAGGATACAGCTGATCAGGTACGGGCCATTGCGACTGCCGCCGAAGAACAATCGGCAGCCAGTGAAGAAATCAATCAGTCCGTCACGGCCGTCAATTCCATGTCCAGCCAGACTGCGACAGCTATGGGTGAAGCTTCCAAGGCCATCTCTGATCTGGCCCAGCAGACGGAATCTCTGACAAATCTTGTTGAACAGATGAAGAACGAATAATTTCCCTCAAACCTCCGTCCACACTAACAAAGCAGGGTAGCTCAAAAGGCTACCCTGCTTTGTTCGCTTCTACGACAAAAAGTCTCTGAACATGCTGGGCTTACGAGTATGATGATCCCTTTGATTTCTTGTGTATTCAGTCTTAAGTACCAGCATAAGCCAGAGCTGGCTTTGCTGCTTGCTGAGTTCGAAAGCGTTGAGAACATATGACGTTATGCCTGACTCTCCCGGCATGCTGAAGAGACGCTTTTTTAAGCTTAGAACGACGAATCTGAAGAGGCATTGACCTTGCGACGTGATTTTGAGCATACTTGAGAAAGCGTGTCTGGCCTTGGCTTGCGGTAGATCCTGAAGCGGCTGCCGCTGATCGCACAAAGCGCTCTGAAGCCGAAGAGATTTTTGAGGAATCTTGTCATGCCGTCTATTCTTCCCAACGTTCCCCTTGATGCCATGCGCAGCGCTTTTCTTGAGCGCTTCAAGCCAGGTGCGCGTCTTGCCCTGACAGCACCGGCCGGGAGCGGTAAAAGCAGCCGTGTGCCTCTCTGGTTGCGTGAGGCAGGCTTTTGCCGGCAAGGCCGCATTCTTCTGCTAGAGCCAAGGCGTCTTGCTGCGCATGCCTTGGCGCAGTATCTTGCACGCCTTCTGGGTGAAGAGCTTGGTTGTCATATTGGGCTCAGGATGCATGGCTTGACCAGAACAAGCCAGAGCTGCGAGATCGAGGTTGTGACCGAAGGGGTTTTGACGCGCATGCTTTTGGCTGACCCTGAGCTTTGCGGCATAAGCTGTGTGATCTTTGACGAGTTCCACGAGCGTTCTCTGGCCTGTGACCTTGGCTTCACGCTGCTTTGCGATATCCAGAAAGCCTTGCGCAGAGATCTCGTCCTCCTGCTGATGAGTGCGACTTTTGAGCGTGAAGCCCTGGCCACAAAGCTCAGAGATTTCACACAGCTCAGCTTTGACGTGCAGGGCTTTCCCGTGCAGGTCAGCTGGCTTGAGCCTGAGCGCGGTATTGTGCCGGGTTCCCAGGCATTTTGGCAGTATACGGCTTCTGTGATCTGCCGGGCTGCGCACAAGATGAGCGGTACCATTCTCGTTTTTTTGCCAGGAGCGGCTGAAATTGCGCGTGTGGCTGAATATCTGGCCTCTGAGCCTGCCTGTGACGTGCCCTGCTATGCGCTGACACGCCATAGTCCGCGTTCTGTGCGGGAGGCCATTTTTCAGCCCAGGACAAGTTCAGAAAGCCGTATTGTGCTGGCAACGTCCGTTGCCGAAAGCTCCGTGACCATCCCCGGCGTTGTCTGTGTGGTGGATTCCGGGCTTGCCCGCAGACAGGTGCACGATCCAGGCCAGGGGCTCGACCGTCTTGTAACGGTTCCTGAAGCCAGGGCCAGCATGCTGCAGCGTACGGGCCGGGCCGGCAGAACGGCCCAGGGGGTCTGTCTGAGGCTTTTTTCCAAGGCCCAGGCTAACGATTTTCCTGAAAGCATCAGCCCGGAAATTCTGCGCAGCGATCTTGCCGGTCTTGTCCTTGTGCTTGCGGCCATGGGCGTTGTCAGTTACCAGGCCTGCCTTGCTCTCCCCTGGCTCGATGCTCCGCCCCAAGGCAGCTTTGCAAGAGCCCGTTCTCTTTTGCAGACGCTTGGCGCGCTGGATGCCAAGGGCCAGATCACAGCCCTTGGTCAGAAGCTCACGAGCCTCCCCCTGGCACCGCGTACAGGCCTGCTTGTGCTGCGCGGCCTTGAACTGGGCTTGGCTGAGCTTGCCTGTCTGCTCGCAGCCCTCATTGACAATTTTTCGCGACTTGCGCCCAAAACCTGTGATATCACGGCCCTTCTGGAAGACATCAGCCTCCAGCCAGCCGGAAGTTTGATTCTCAACGACGCTTTACGGCTTGCACACTCTCTGGGACTAAAGCCCAGGCAGCTTCTGTCCAAGGCTTTGGCCAGTAAATCGGCCTGCGGGCAGCTTTTACTGGAGGCCTGGCCTGATTTTCTCGCCATGCGCCTGTCCCAAGCCAATACGCAGGCCAGCTCGCAGCAGATTGGCTATAAACTGCGCGGAGGCCATGTGCTTGAGCTGAATGCAGAGGATCCTTCGGCCCGCGCCGCATTTCTTGTGGTGCCATGTGTGCTTGGCAAGGCACCGCGCGAACGCATCCGTCTTTGTGCAGCCGTAGATCATGCTCAGCTTGAGCGTTTGGCCAAGGATCTCTGCCAGAACGAAGACGAAATCCAGGTGGGCGAGGATGGTTGTGTACACAGCTATCTTCTGACCAGGCTTGATGCGCTTGAGCTTGCTCGCAAAGTCTCGCAGCCTTCAGCCAGTCAATGCCGCAAAGCGCTTCTGCAGCATCTTACGACAACACAAAAACTGCCCCTGGGCAGCCGTGCCCGCGCCTGGCAGCAGCGCGTCCTGTTTCTGCATGAAGAATTGGGTGAACCCTGGCCGGATCTTAGTGACGCCAAGCTTCTTGGCATGCTTGATGAATGGCTAGGACCCCTGCTTGAAGATGCGCAGGCCCTAGTCAGGCTCACAGACAGCATGCTTATGCCGCATTTCTGCGCCCTGCTCCCGTACAGACTCCATGCTCTGCTTGACACACTGGCGCCTGCTTTCTGGGTCTCACCGGCCGGAGTACAACATGCCGTGCATTATGAGGGCTATCATCAGGGAAGAGCACCGTGGGTTGAGGTGAAACTGCAGGAATGCTTTGGTCTGCTAAAAAGTCCCACGCTTGCGCAAGGGAAGATACCACTGACCCTGCAGCTTTTGTCCCCGGCTGGCAGACCCTTGCAGATCACTTCTGATCTTGCCCATTTTTGGAGCCATGGCTACCGTATGGTGCGCGGGGAAATGCTGGGTCGCTACCCCAAGCACCCCTGGCCGGAAGATCCGACAAAGGCCCTGCCCACAGCCCACGCGAAAAAACGCCGGCAGAAGCTCTGAAGTCCATTTGTCATTTCCGTAATTGCCTATGAGCCTATCTGGCAGGGAAGCTATTCTTTTCTGCCATGGCTTTTCTTGGGCAAAGGCCTTTCATCAACGCCCTTTCCCAGGTAGTGAGTCAATGTCTGCATAGGCCTGGGATCGGCATTTTGGCCAGAAGCAGACAAAAAGGGCCGAATCCTTGCGGATCCGGCCTTTTTTTTGCTGAGCAGAGAGGTGGCTACTGCTGCATTTCCTGCATCAGTTCGCCAAGCTTCTGTGTCTGCGTCGAGAGCTCCGATATAGCCTGGGCTGCTTCGTTCATGGCCTGAGCGGTCTGTCCGGAGAGGGAATTGACCTCCATGACCGAACGGTTGACCTCTTCGCTGGCCGCTGACTGCTCTTCACTGGCTGCGGCAATGGCATTGACCTGATCGGTTGTGGCATCCACATTGGCCACGATTTCCTCAAGGGCCGTGCCTGACTGCTGGGCATACTGCGTAGCTTCTTCAAGACGTTCCACAGCACGTGTCATGCCTTCCATGCTCTTGATCGTACTGTCCTGAATGGCCTTGGTGGCCTTACCCACGTCGGCGGTTGAGGCCATGGTCTTTTCCGCAAGCTTGCGCACTTCATCGGCCACAACGGCAAAGCCGCGTCCGGCTTCACCGGCTCTGGCCGCTTCAATGGCAGCGTTCAGGGCCAAAAGGTTGGTCTGATCGGCAATATCGCTGATGACATTCATGATCTGGGAAATACTCTGAGCGTGCTCGCTCAATTCCGTCATATCGTCCTTGAGGGCCATGGAGGCTCTGCGCATGGACTCAATGCTCTCCACTGCCTTTTTGACGACTTCGGCACCGGCTTCAGCCTTTTCCTTGGTTGAGGTCGAGGCCTGGGCGGCCTGGGCGGCATTGCGGGCCACTTCCTGAACCGTCGAGTTCATCTCGTTCATGGCACTTGCCGCTTCCTGCAAACGCGAGGCGCTTTCATTGGCACTGCGGTCTGACTGCTCAATTTGAGCGGCGAGCTGTGTGGAGGCCGACGAGATGATATTGACCATTTGGCCGAGACGTTCGGCTACATCGAAAATTCGGGTTCTGGCCTGCTCGGCATTCCTTCTGGCCTCATCGGCTTCGGCCATGGCCTTCTGAGCTTTCTGAGCTTCCGCCTGAGCCTTGATGGACTCTTCGCGTGAAGAACTGATCATCTTCTTCAGAGCTTCGACCATTTTGCGCAGGGCATCGCCAAGGCTGCCCAGCTCGTCACTGCGGTTGACATCAAGGCTTTTTTCGAGATCACCCGAGGCCACGGCATGGGCAAAGTCATTGGTCGTCTTGACGTCACGCGTCATGGAGCGAATGACGATGATGAGGATAACAGCCACAATGATGGCGCTGCCAAGCATTAAAAGCAGTGTGATATTGCGGATATAGGAGACCTGCTCTTCAAGCTCGGTTTCGTTGAGGCAGGAGACGGCAATCCAGCCGCTCTTGGGTTCCTTGTAGAAGGCGATCAGCCGACGCTGTCCATCGCTTGTGTAGTAATCGTTCTTGATGCCCTGGCTGCCATCCTGAAGATTCTGCATCCAGCCCTGGCTTTGGAACATATTCACGCTCTGCACCTGGTTGTAGTCAGGGTGCGCAAGCATCAGACCACTTGTGCCGTCCACGAGGAAAGCAAAGCCTGTCTTGCCCATTTTGGCACCCTCGATGGTGTCGGCGATCAGACGCCTGCAGGAAAGAATGCCATAGATGACACCGGCGATCTTGCCTTTGCTGTCTTTGAGGGGAGTGGCAACCATGATGGCCTTGTCGTTGATGGAACGGCTATTGGTCGGCTTGGAGATCGTGGTCCTGCCCTGCATGGCCTCTTGGAAGTAGCGGCGGTCACTGACATTGATAGTGCCAACGGAAGCGGGATCAGTGCTCGCAACCAGGGTGCCGTCAGGACCTGCAAAATTGATCTGGGCAAAAGCATGGTAGATGCCTTTGAAGCCTTCCATGACGCTCTGGGCCAGCTTGGCAGCATCTTCACGGCTCATGCCATTGGCAGGAGGTGTGCCGTTGAGATGATCGGCCAAAGGCTTGAGACGCGCAATACCCGTCATGCTCAGGACATTGTCTTTGTAACCTTGAGAGGCACTGCCGATGCTTTTGGCTAAAATGATATTACCGGCATTGAGCATGGAAAGCGTGTCTTCCTCAAGCTGGTGAATGACCATTCTGGAGAGAAGCAAAGCGCAGGCAAGCATCAGGACGATAAGTGTTGTCAGGCTTGGCAGGAGCAGTTTGTTTTGCAGGTTGAGTTTCATGTGATCTCCTTGAAAATCGGCAAAAACCGGAGAAAAAAGACTTGTTGTGCTCTTCGGCTTTTTTCCAAAAATCCTTAGATCCACGTGGCATACATCAGGAGAGGCAGGCCTGCAAGCTGCCAGGGAAAAGGAAAAAGGCGCTGGGAATCGTGCTGCAAAGCTGCCAGCCTGCAAATTCCCTGTGTCTGACGCCTTGTCCGGTTTCCGGGAGCCTTGTGATGACGTACGGTATTCTTGCTGCAAAGCCAGAGGCTTATGCTGTGGTTAGGCCGGGCTTGACTCCTCCTCAAGGCTTTGAATTTTTGTGCAGAGCTCTTGGGCCTGGCATCTTCTCTCAGACGCCCTGCCCTTGCAGGCTTTAGCCAACAGGATAATCTTGACTGGCACGTTAGGATTTGTCATTGCTTTTTTACAGAGCTATGGCTAAAAGTATTAGCTTATAACGTCAAAGAATGCGTCTTCCTGTGGCTTTGCGATGAGCTTTTGTGCAATAAAACAAAAATTTGTGCTCTTCTTTTTTTGAGATGACTCTTGACGGTAGGCGCAAGGCACGTTTTGAGCCTTGCATGCACGTATCAGCGTCTGGAAAGCGTCATGACCGATATTCTCTGTGTCAGCCACCTGCCATCCTTTGTTGTCCTTGGTGACAATGAACGAGATCTGCATCAGCTGCAGAATATTTTTCTGACTGAAGCGACGCTGGTGGGTTTTACCAATGCCAATGCGCTTCTGGAATGGCTGGAGAACAATGATGCCGACCTTATGCTGCTTGATCACTGCCGGATGAATGATCAGATCGACAATCAGCTTCTCTTAAAGCGCGTGCGAGCCACAGGGAATATGTCGCGGGTTCCTCTGATCATTTTTACCGACAGCATTGATGCCGCTACGGAGCAGCGTCTTCTGCACAGCGGTGCCAAAGAGTATCTTTTAAAGCCTTTCTTTCCCGATGTGGTGCGCAGGCGTGTCAACCATGTTCTGCGCTATGAATATCTGCACAACCATGTGACACAGGAAGTCTCCAATCAGGTTGCTCTTGCTGAGAAACGTCTTGCCGCCAGTCGCAGGCTTTTTCAGGAAATGGTTCTGGCTCTGGCCAAGACCATTGATGCCAAGGATCGGTACACGTCAGGTCATTCGGAGCGTGTGGCTGATTATGCCAAAACCATTGCCGAGCGGGCCGGTGAACCCAAGGAGACGCAGGATGAGATCTACTATATAGGTCTTGTGCACGATATCGGCAAAATCGGCATTCCCAAGAATATCATCAATAAACCTGGCCGTCTCACCGATGACGAGTATACGGTCATTCAATCCCATACGGTCATTGGCGCAAGCATTCTGCAGAATATTGATGAGGTGCCGTGGTTTGCCATTGGGGCGCATTACCATCACGAGCGCTACGACGGTCAGGGCTATCCTCAAGGCCTGAAAGGTGAAGAGATTCCCAAGCTTGCCCGGATCATTGCCGTAGCCGATGCCTACGATGCCATGACCTCAACCCGCAGTTACCGTAGTGCTCTGCCGCAGGAAATGGTACGTGCTGAAATCCTCAAAGGCCGTGGCCAGCAGTTTGATCCCGTCTACGCCGACATCATGCTTTCCATGATCGATGAAGACATCGATTACAAGCTGCGGGAGCATACGCCCCTGGTGCTTGACTAAGCGTACATCATGTGCTCCGCCCGATCGCTCCGCTGCCTGGCATACCAGAGTAAACGCTTTTCTGCTCTTTATTATTTTTGACATAGCATGAGTAATTCAAGGCTCACGCAGGTTAGCAAAGAGAGCTGTCTGTGTCTGGATCAGAACTTGTCATTGCCCTTGAGCAGATTGCTCTTGGTCCATCCTTTGAGGACAATCTTCTGCATTGTCTTTCGGCCATACGACGAGCTGCCGCAGCAGGGGCTCAGGTGGCCGTGCTGCCTGAGGCCTGCATGCGTCCTTTTGGTCTGCCTTTGCAGGATCTGCCGGAAGATCTCTATGCGACCTGGACGCTGGCCCTGCAGGCCTGTGCTCAGGAGCTTGGTATCCTGGCACTTGTCGGGCTCTTCCGCCGAGAGAAAAAGGCTTTCTACAATACCCTGCTTGTGACGGGCGACAATCTGACGGAAGGCTATGACAAACGCCATCTCTATGATGCTTTTGGCTATGCTGAATCCTCTGAGATTTGTGCAGGCTCTGACTGTCTGATCCTGGAGCTTGGCGATTTCTCCTTGGGGCTTGGCCTTTGCTATGATCTGCGCTTTCCTGAGCACTTCATTGCCATGGCTCTTCAGGGTGCCAATGTCCTGATCGTTTGCGCAGACTGGGCACAAGGCCCCGGTAAACTTGAGCAGTGGCGGCTTTTAGCCCAGGCACGTGCTCTTGACTGCACAAGCTATCTCCTTGCTTGTGGTCAGGCCTGCAATGATTGGCAGAAGGGTTTTGGTCTCGGTCATAGCCTTGTGGTCCATCCATCTGGCCAAATCTTAGAGGAGCTTGGAGAAGGCGAAGGTGAACTTGTGCTGAGTCTTGATGGAGATGAAATCAGCCGGGTGCGGGAGGCCCTGCCCGTATTGTCATGGCGCCACAGGCACTCCCTGGCACAGCCCGGGATACGGCGTGTACGCCTGCGCTAAGCTGAAAAAAGAGCATCAAGGATCTGGCAGGCCTTTTCGAGACTCGCGGAAGCAGTGCCTTGCTCAATGTCTCACTAAGGCTTCTTCGTGGCTTACGCTCTCCCCGCAAAAGTTCATAAGCTCCAGAAAAGACAAAACTCAGCTCGGCCAGAAAACCTGGCGGGCTTCCTCTCTCTTGCGCCTCTTGGAGAGCCGGCTCTTGCTCATGCCATCTTTTCTTGTGCCGTGTTCCCAGCAAAATGCAGCAGCCATCTTCTCTTTGCCATGCATAGCTCTACCCCTCTGCTCGCGGAGAGCCCTGTTCGCCATTGGCTACGAAAAAAGGCCCCGTTCAGCGGGGCCTTTGAGCTTTTTTGGTCTCCTCAGCGCAGGTAGTTGTCACAGCGTTCTGGCAGAATATCATTGACATGGACGCCTTGGAAAGTGATGTCAACGCTGTCACCGTTGGCTTCGATCAGCTGCATTTTGCGCAAGCTGCCATCATCGCGATTGAAGAAGGCATCAATGCGTGCAAAATAGGTCTGACGATGGGGAATGAGACGCAGTGCGGAGCCGTTTCTGTCAAGAAGGGAGACCGTGTAGTTGGCAAGCAGTGTCACGGGCTGGACGCGAAGACAGTCAAAGATATGTTCAGCCACGGCGACCACAACGCTTTGCCCGGGTATCCGGGCTATAAAGGTTTTTCTGGGATTGCCCTGCCAGAGATTGCCGTGTCCATCCCGAAAAATGAAGCCTGTTGCTATGGGCTTGGTATAGGAAAAAAGCAAGGCATCTGATCGGGGCTGGCTCTTTTCTGCTGCTGCTTCCTGTTCTTCTGCTTTGCGCAGGCAGAAAAAGCCTTGCGAGGATAGGCTGCGGTTAAGCACAGCGACACGCTTGACCTGTGTAAAACTGGCCGACATGGTGTGGATTTCACGGTTCTGTTCGGAAAGCTTCTGCAGAAACTCCACGGCATCCTCATGAAAATCAAAGCACAGGGCTGTCTGGCCAAAAAGCAGCGTGAAGATCAGGGATAGCATCGAAAAAAGGACTGGTCGCAGCATCTGCGTCTCCCCCAAAGCAAAAGAAGGGAAAAAGCCATCTTTGAAACCCTGCATGCTACACCGTGAAGCCTGGCAGAGCAATGCCCGGAAAAGCAGGCTCCTGCCGTGACACAAGGTCTCTTTTTTTCACGGCTATCACAGGAAGAATCACCTGCGCAACACACGTAGGCAGCAAGCGTCAAGAGATCTCAGCGTATGCTTCTAAGACCATGCAGGCAAAGGACGCCTCATGTTTTGTCTATGTCATTTTTGCTGCTCTCTATCACAAAAAGGCTGGCATCGCTTTTGACGCCTTCTTCCTCCTGTGTTACTTTCAAAAAGAGTTTATTTGGCAGATAGAGAGGGCTTGATGAGCATCACGAAATCCTACAACAAACGCACCAAGACGACCTATGCCTATGAGACCAGCTACGTTTGGAGCGACGAGCTGCAGCGCAAAGTTCAAAAAAGGAAGTGTATTGGCAAAGTTGATCCTCAAACCGAGGCAATCGTCCCCTGTGGCCATCGAGGACGCCCACAGACATCAAGAAGAAATGATGCGGAACCTGGGCAAACGTCAACTGGCAATGGTGTGCCAGATGTCAAGATAAGCCAGAGTATCAATCTTCTTTGCGATGCGTGCTCAGAACTAGAACGCGGCTTGAGCTATTGCTCTTCGGCTCTTTTGAACCTGAAAGTAGGATTGAAAAAAATCTGGAAAGAAGATGGCAGCTCTTAAAAGCTAGCGTCACGGCAGTATCGACATTTTCACGATGCGTAGCGCTGTCGTTGCTGCAAAAACTTCCCCAAGGAGGGTTAGATGGCCAAGGTTGGTATTATTCGCTGCCGGCAGACAGAAGATCTCTGCGGTGGTACATCGGATTTTGCTTTTGCTGCCAAGGGCAAGGGGGCTTTTGAGCCCTTTGGTGCCTGTGAGGTCGTGGGTTTTGTCAGCTGTGGCGGCTGCCCCGGCAAACGAGCTGTGGCAAGAGCCCAGATGCTCAAAGACCGTGGTGCTGAAGTCGTCGTTCTGGCATCCTGTATCACTCTGGGAACGCCCCTTGGCTTTCCCTGCCCCCATAAGGATCTGATGCTGGCCGCCATCCGTCGTAAACTGGGTGATGCTGTGCCTGTGCTTGATTACACGCATCCTGCGCCGAAAAAATAGCAGCCAGCAGTGGCTGGCATGTGGGGACACTGATTTGTCCCTTTTTCTCACGAGCGATACGATTCTTCCTTGCATGCTGTCGGTCGTCTTTGTGGCTTTTGGCCTTTTGATCGTGACAGGCCAGGGCTCGTAAAAGAGTTTCTCAAAGGAGAAGAACAATGCACGTTTTGATGCTTAACGGCAGTCCCCATCCCCATGGCTGTACCTATACGGCGCTTTCCTGTGTGGCCGAGCAGCTCGCAAAACACGAGATCACCAGTGACATTGTGCAGCTTGGAACCAAGCCTGTGAGTGGCTGTCTGGCCTGCGGTAAATGTGTCGAGTCAGGCTACTGCGTCTTCAAAAACGATGGGGTTAACGACTTCATTGACAAGCTCAAGGCAGCCGATGGTCTTGTGGTTGGTTCTCCCAC
>JAGADH010000125.1 GCA_017613715.1 Desulfovibrio sp.
TATCTGCGTGACTGGCTGCATGCACTTTACGCTCTGGTTGTGGGTAATGTGAATTTTGACGGTGAGACAGCAATCAATATGGAAGAGAACCTGGCTTTGGGGACGCTTCTGCAGCACTTTGCCGCCAAGGCCGACCAGTAATTCTGCTTGCGAGGTCTTTTGAAGATGAAAGTCACCTATGTCTGTGATGAGCAGAAGGGGCCGGGCTACGGCTATCTTGCCTGCTCAGGTGAAAGCTTTGCGCCCGGGAACTATGGCCTTTGCCTGCAGCGTGCCGTTGATAAGTGCTTTCTTAGTCCGCTCTGTGAAAAAGCTGATGAACGCTGGATTGAGTCGCGTACGGTTTTTGATGTTCCAGGTACTCTTTCAGAGCAGGGAGAACTCCTGCTGCCGCTTGACCCAAGGGTTGTCAATCTTCTCTCAACCCAGGATACCTATCGCCTAAGTCTCATCACACAAGGTGACAAGCCGCTGCTTGCGCAGTTTCGCATTGAAAGCATCACCTACAGCGCCGAAGACAGCTTAAACAATGCCCAGGTCATGGCCGCGCCAAAAACGCCGGAGCCGGTCGTTGCAGCCTCTGAGCCGATGCCTGAGGTCCTGCCCTGTCCTGCTCCCAAGCCGGAAGAGAGTGCCAAACGTGGCAAGAAACCCCTTTTATTTGTGCTTGCTAGCCTCTTGCTTTTGGCTTTAGCCGGCTTTCTTGCTTGGTTTTACCTGAGGCAGGAGGTGCCGCCTGAGCCTGCAACTGTGGTCACGCCGCTTGGCAAAGAAGCACAGGGCGAAACAGCTCAAAGCGGGGAAGGGGCGTCTGGCCAGGAGAGTGATCCTCTGCAGCAGGCCCTGCCGCAACCAGCGCCTGGTCAGGAGGATAATCCTCTAGAGCAGGCTCTGCCAAAACCGGCGCCTGGCCAGGAGGATAACCCTCTGCAGCAGGCTCTGCCGGAACCGGCACCTGGGCAGGAGGATAACCCTCTGCAGCAGACTCTGCCGGAACCACTAGCCCAGCCAGCGCCTGAAACGAGTCCCAAGCCCAGTCCCGTTCTCAGTGTGGAAGATCAGGTGCAGACCTTTTTTGCTGATCGTGAGCGCACAGCAGCCAGAGCCGTGGAATTGAGTCAGAGTCTTGCCCACAATAGTCCAAGCGAACAGGATGCCGTTTTTCGTCTTTACTATTTTGCGGCAGAACACGGTGAACGAAAGATTCTGCTCGACTATGCCGCCTGCTTTGATCCTGCCAGGCCTGCCTGGGGTACCATTGAGAAGGACGCGCTTGAGGCCTATCGCCTCTATGAAGAGGCCAAGGCGGAGCTGCCAGAGGCCCAGACGCGTCAAAACGAACTGAAAAGCTGGCTTGAAGAGGCTGCCAAAGGTGGCAATGCCCAGGCGAGAATGTGGCTTTCTCAACTTCCCAAATAACGGCTTGCTCAGTGAGAATACCAATGCAGCAATTTCATCGTTCTGTCTCCAGGGTGCGTACAGAGTTGCGAAAATCCCTGGCTTCGTTGGCTTTCTTTCTCCCCCTTGTCCTGCTCCTTGCTTCGGGGCAGGCCCTGGCTATGAAGCCTCTTCTGCAGGAGGGAAAGACTTCGGTTTTTCAGCGGGTAGTGACTCATCCTGGAGCCCGTCTTTACCAGGGTCCTGAGGCAACCGCAGAAGCTGGCCGGGAAGTGCGTACTTTTACGGTCATGTATATTTATGCCAGGCAGGGCGAGCGCCTGCAGGTCGGCGTGAACAGCAATAAAGCCGACGGCTGGATTGATGCCAACCTTGTCACGGAATGGCCCCAGGCTATCACTATGCTTTTTACCGACAGAACCGGTCGCGATCCTGTACTCTTTTTCAAAGATCACGCGGCGCTTGAACAGACCTGCCAGGCAGAAAGTGTTGGCGGCACGGTCAAGTCCTATCTTGAGGCTTTGAAAAATCAAAAGGCCGGCGGGCTGCCTGTAATTGCCAGTGAACCCATCGACAGCCAGGTTGCGGAAAAAAACTTTTATCTTCTGCCTGTCCTGAATATCGATACCAAATATGAAGGTCTCAGGCTGCTCGAGGTGGCATCTATTGATCCCGGCCAGGGCGGGGCGCCAAAGCCTGACCTGCCCAAGCCCGCAGCGTCAGAGTTCAAAATAGGCTTTGCCTTTGTCATTGATACCACTATTTCCATGGGGCCCTATATCGCGCAGACTACAGCCCTGATCAAGCATCTTTATAATGAGCTGGAGAAAAGCCCCTATGCCGAAAATATGGCTTTTGCCGTAGTGGCTTTTCGCAGCAGCATCAAGAAAACGCCCAAGCTTGAGTATACAGCACGCGTGATCTGCGATTTCACAACGGTCAAGGACCGTGCTCGTCTTGAAAAGGCCCTGGAACAGGTCAGTGAGGCCACGGTTTCCACCCACGATATCAACGAAGATTCCTTTGCCGGCATTAAGGAAGCCGCTGAGAGTCTTAGCTGGAAGGATTACGGCAGCCGTATCATGCTCATGCTCTCAGATGCCGGCCCCCTTAAAGCGGGTGACCCCACATCGCTGACCGGTTTTTCGCCTGAGGCTCTGGCTGATTATCTGCATGAACGCAAAATCTATCTGACCTGCGTGCATGTCAAAGGGGGCAAGAATGCCAAAAATCACGCTTATGCCGCCCAGGCCTACCGCACGCTGACCATGCAGAGCAATAACCAGGCAAGCTATATTGCCATTGAGGCCAGGGATCAAAAACAGGGTGCCAAGGCTTTTCACAGTGCAGCCAAGGTTCTGGCCAAATCCTATGAAAATCTCCTGCGTGCCACAGCCACAGGTCAGTTTTTGACGCAGCCCAAGGAACCTGAAAGCCCAAAGCAGCTCTCTCCGGAAGAAGAGGCCGAGCGTATCGCCAAAAGTACTGGCTATGCCATGCAGTTGCAGTTTTTCGGCAATCAAAAGCAGAGCCAGGCACCGCAGGTGGTCAAGGCCTGGATAGCCGATGCGGATCTGGCCAAGCTGGAATCAGCACAGGGTGCTCCTGTCCTGGCCTGTGAACCGGCAGTCCTTTTGACCAAAAAACAGCTCGACAATCTTTACGAACAGCTCAAGAAGCTTTTGGAAGCCAGTGAGGAAGCCTTTTTAAACGGCAAAACTGATCTTTTTGCCCAGATTCAGTCGGCTTCAGCGCAAATGAGCCGTGATCCCAAGCAGTTTTCTCTGAATCCTGAGGCTAATCTGATAGAAAATAAGCTTTTGGATGAAGTTCTGCTTGATCTTCCCTATAAAAGTCATATCAGCGGCATGACGCAGCAGGACTGGGAAAATATGTCCACGGGCGAACGTCAGAAATTGATCAGCTGGCTCAAGGGTCTGATTGCCCGCTATCGTTCCTATGACAGCGACAATACGCACTGGGAATGCTTTGAAGCCACCAATGCCGATGATTGTGTCTACCGTGTCCCCCTTAAAATGCTCCCCTGAGACCGGTATGGCTAGCGTTCACGATCTGCTTTACGCCATAGACAATCTTGA
>JAGADH010000017.1 GCA_017613715.1 Desulfovibrio sp.
GTAGGTTCACCAACCCATTCGTCGGCATGAAGGAAGGAATCGGAACGCTTTTGGCTATCAAGGTCCTTGCTTGGCATCTCAGGCTTTGAAGAGCTCTCGGCAGGCTTAGCTACAGGGGTAGGTTCACCAACCCATTCGTCGGCATGAAGGAAGGAATCGGAACGTTTCTGGCTATCAAGGTCCTTGCTTGGCATCTCAGGCTTTGAGGAGCTCTCGGCAGGCTTAGCGACAGGGGTAGGTTCACCAACCCATTCGTCGGCAGGAAGGAAGGATTGGGAACGCTTCTGGCTATCAAGGTCCTTGCTTGGCATCTCAGGCTTAGAGGATGTCTCGACAGGCTTAGCGACAGGGGTAGGTTCACCAACCCATTCGTCGTTTGCTGATAATGGCGCTTGTGCCATTTTGTTTTCTGTAGCAGAGGAAAGTTCGTGCGCAGGAGGATTATCAGCAGCAGAAATGGTGATAGTGCTTGTCTCTGAACCTACAGAGATATTTTTTACGGGTTCAGCTGATGCTGTTTCAGGGAGTTCACTGCGTAATTCAAGCTTTTGGCTCTGTTCGCGATCAGCGTCTGAAGACACAGTGCGCTCAGGCGATTGGGTTGAGTCACTTGTTGAAGGCTCAGAGGATGGCAGAACAGCTGATTCGGATGCTAAGGCGTGATCTTGTGCAGTCTCTGAGGCGTCGGTGAAGGAAATATCAGCGCACGTTTTTGTGTTTTGCAGCTCAGCGCTTTTCTTACGCTCTTCAGGTTCGATGATGGACAAAGGCCGGCCGGGTGTATCGTTAATGGTGTTTGCGCTGTCAACAGTCTTAGTTGCAGGCCTGTCTTCGGTTTTCAAGCTCGACGCTTTTTCCTTACTTGGTGATGTATCGGCGGAATCAAAGGATAGCGGAGCGCTCGTCGGAGAAAGAAGATCGTGTTCAAGGGCATCTTGCGTCTGTGAACCATGCTCTGCAGGCTGTAAGGTCGTATTCTTGGAATCCTGTTTGCCAAGGGTACTGAAGGTGTTGATGAGCTTAGCAAGGCCTGTGAGCTGCTCTATGTCCTTGGGAACCGCCCCACCGTTGCCAAAAAGGTCGGGAATACCTTTTTGAGCACTTGTTTCCGCTGAACAATTGCTTTCTTGGCTCAGCTCCTCAATGACTTCAGTGACAGTTACACGCAGCGCTTCTTCGTCAAGAGGTTCGAGCAGGGCTAGGGTATATCCAGCCTCGCCAAGCTCTTTCCAAGAGAGATCGTTGCGCGTGATAGCCAGGATTTTACAGAAAGGAAGGCCGGCTTGAAGGTTTTTCTGGCGAATCGTAGCAATCAGCGGGGCAGCATGAGCTGAAGCTGCGGCCTCATGGGCAATGAGCAGCACAAAGGGATCATCGGGGCAGATGGCTAGGGCCTCATCAAGGCTGGCGCATGTTCTGGTTCGGCAGGGCAGTCCTTGCAGCACAGTCTGAATTTGCTCACACATCTGATTGCGTTGCGAGCAGATAAGAATAAGAGGTGACTTGCAGAGTTCTGACGCCTTTTCTTGGAGGTTGGTCAGATGCACGGCCAAATTGATGGTCGTTCCCTGAATGCTGCTTTGCAGCGTAAGAGCCCCTTGCAGATCGGCAACAAGCTCCCAGGCCATAGTTAAGGCCAGACCGCTGCGATCTCTGGGTGGCATGCCACTGCCGGTATCTGTTACGGAGAAAAGCAGATGCCCTGTATCATCGCTTTCAGGGAAGGGACAGACGGTAAAATGTACCGAACCATGGGGTGTGGCACGTACAGAACTTTCTACAAGCATCTCCAGTGTTTGTTTGAGTTTTCGAACTTTACCTTGAAAGAGCGAGGGCATTTCAGGTGGCATATACCAGCCGAGGGCAATTTCCTGCGTATTACTGACATGCATGGCGTGATTGTAAATATCACGCATCATAATTTGCAAATCACAACTACCGTTTTCTTCTTGGACAGAGGCATTGTCGATTTCTTTATTACCCTTGACGAGATTCCACAGACGTTTGGCCTGGTCGACCATGTTCTTGGCGTGCACACGTACAGCAGGAGGCAGAGCGCATTCTTCAAGATGTGTGGCTTCTGATAGGAGAAGATCAACAGGGCGCTGCAGATTTTCAAGAAGTTCGGGATTCACTTTGTGATCAGGGCTGCGTGTTTCGGGCGTTTTGGGAGTAACTTGGGCTTTCTCGGTCGCTTGGGGCTGATCGAAGGCTATAATACGCAGATTAGGGTCATCAAGTTGATCCTTGAGCATGATGGTTTCGTTGCCTTTGCTATTGTTTTCTTTTTTGGAGGCATTTTCTGGCGAGTGCGAAGCTACGAGGAGCAGGCTGCTGCACACTATGCCAAAGAGTGGAAAAGCAGCCAGAATGTCGGCTGATAAACCACTAAGAAGGCCAAGCAGACCAGCGGCAGTGAAGAGCGGTGGCAGAAGACAGATCAGCAGGAAGTGCATTGCGGTGGGAATTCCGAGAAAAAGGGCCCAAAGCGCAGTGGGGATGAAGAAAATGGTGACAAGTGGCCATAGTTCAAGGAAACGGGCTGTCCAGCTGAAACCAGGAACGAGCGGTACGAGCGTAACGCAGGCTCCTACCAGGGTCAGGACAATGAGCTGTGCGTCGATAAAGCGTGAAAAGTGCTGGGTACGCATCATGTGTCTGGCCACATGCGGCAGAAGCATGAGTGCGAGGCCTGGGGCGAGAACTTTGGCAAACTGGCCAAAGCCGATATGGCCCTTTTCCAGTGTCGGCAGGCCCAGATAGCCGGCAGCGAGAGCACATCCCACAAAGAGTACCGTCCACAGTCGCCATTGGCCCTTTTCGGAAAAACAGCGCAAAAGGCTGAGCAGTAACAGTATGGCAAGGATAAGCACTGCGGCCGGTCTGGCCAGAGCCCCCCAGTTGTTAGCCGCATTGTGAGGGGAGCGGAGCATGGGGGCAAACCAGAGTCCTGGCGGTCCGTCAAGACGGATGAAGCAAGTTTTAGACTCGCTGCCTGCTTCCGGGAGATTTAAAATATGTCGGTCAGTGATCTGGACAATGCGCCACTGCTGCATTCCCGTTTGAGGCTGAATTTCGGGAATATAGAGTTTTGGGTCTCCAGGCAGACTTTCACCAAGAGAAAGCAGCCATTCCATGGGCTTCGCCCCTTCGGCCAGAGGGCCGATGGTGAATCGTAGCCAGAAGGTTCCGGCCTCAGGCGCAAAGCCGAGAGAGCGTATAGCTTGAAAGGTCAGACTTTTTTCCTGCAGTGCAAGCGCTTCGATATCGAGACTGCCCTTTTCATCCAGGGTGTATTCAAGATAGGGAAGAAAAGGAATACATTCCCCGTGCAGATCCGAAGGCAGAATTTGAGCGGCCAATGCTCCACGGCAGAAAAAAAGACTGATAAACAGAAGGAAGACAAGACTGAGCTTGCGTGAAACGTGCAAAGTGCTGACTACTGCTCTTTTGCCCATGGCAGAATGTCCCATTTAGCGAAACGGCTGAACGACGAGGAAATCGTGTCTATTTCTGATGAAGGTGTAAAAATTTAGGTATTGTATAGTCTGACTCAAAAAAAAGTCAAACGCTAGCTTGTAGCGTGGCTCAGAGCATTAGGGCGCTTTTTCTAAACGTTCCACAAGTGAAGCGAGGGGTTCGCCACTGCTCATGCGAATGTCCGCATTGATTCGTAAGGCTTCTTTCCAGGCTTGGAGTGCGGCGTCTTTGAGGTGCAAGTCGTAGTAGAGCACAATGCCTTCGTTGAGACGTGATTGGAGATGTGTGGGATCAAGAGCTTTAGCCTGCTGAAAGGAGAGCAAAGCGTCTTCAAAACGCTGTAGTTGACGGTACATAATGCCAAGATCCGTGAGTAGATCAGGCGAGCGAGCTCCAAGGCTTACCGCAGTCTCGTAAGCCCGGATAGCTGCAGCTGGGCGCTGAGCGTCAAAATAGGCATTGCCGAGATTCACCCAGTTTTCCTGGTTTTTCGGATTTTTGTGGGCGGCCTGTTCAAGGTTCAAAAGAGTCTGCTGATCAGCAGCCGAAAGTTGTAGGCTTTGTGGCTGGGTACTTTCCGAATGCTGACTGTCGGCAAGAGGAAGCGATTTTGTTTGTTCAAGGGCGAGATTGGCCAAAAGGGAGCCGATGACAAGGCCAAGAGCAAGGCAGAGAGCCATGCCGAGCAAGGCAAGACGTTTGCTCAGATAGCCAGTAGGAGTTTTCATTGCCGTTGTCTCGGCTTGAATCTTGGGCTGGGAAGAGTGTTTTTTCATCAGCTATCAGCGTCGCAACCCGGATAGAAGTACGGGTGGAATCGCTGCCTCGTGGTTTTTTCTGTGTTGATCACAGGGATGGAAGATCTATTGTCAAGAAGCTTGAGTGAGCTGTCATTGCCTCAAAAGCTGGTCTTCGGCCTCTGCTCAAAGATTATGGGGAAGAATTCAGTTTTTTTGCTGCTTGCGCAGCTCTTCTTCAATGCTCGCTTTGAGCTCAGGTGTAAGATCAGGAAGTTTTAGGGCGGCCTTAAGATGCAGGATGCCTTGTTCCTGCTGCTGTAAAAAGTACAGACAGAGAATGCCAAGACTGTAGCGGGCGGCAGGGTCGTCGTGAATGGCGAGTGCTTTTTGCAACATTTCCTGGGCTTCTTGATAGTTTTGGCGCTGATGCAGAATAACACCAAGGAGAAAATGCGCCTGAAAATTGTTGGGATCGTTGTCAAGAACACGCCTGGCAAAGCTTTCAGCGGCATCCCAGCGTTCTGCGTGCATCAGGGCATCGCAAAGTTTGAGAATCAGGGCGCTGTCCTTGGGATTGGCCTTGACCATCTGCATCAGGGCACCGATTTCATCCATATCTCGGGTGATAGTTTCTGATGATGCCTGAAAGTGCATTTCTTGCGGAGCATTCTTGACCGTCAGAGCCGGATGGAGCAGACGTTCTTTGAGCATGACAAAAAGCATAACGATGAGCAGCACAGCGAGAAAAAGAATCAAAAGGCGCTGTTTGAGAGAAGTTCGTTGCTCGGTCATAGGCACATCGGCATGGTCCCTAGAAAAGGACAGCAAGCCGCCTCCTGTGATGGTTGTGATAGGAGAATCACGGTTTGTCAGGCAAAGAGGAAGTCTGCCGCCTTGTGTGCTCAAGTTGTTGCAGACGTTTGCACAGCCTTTGCTGTTGGCGGCTGAGAAAGAGCGTATAGCCACCAAGGCCCAACCAGACAAGAATATTGGCGGCAAGAAGCCAGGAAAAGGGTTCCATAGGAGACCTCTCAGGCGGAATGGGAAAAAGTGTTCTGCTCTTGGTAGCTTTTGATGCTTGCCTGAGCCTTCAGTGTAGCCAGGCGAAGGCGGACAAGGCCGCCAAAAAAGAAACCAAAGGCCAGAAGGGCACAGAGGACCGTTATGAGCATTTCCTGGCTCATTTGAATGCCCTGAGATGTGAAAACCGCAGGGTGAATAGTGCGCCAGATGCGTGAAGAAACAAAGACCAGAGGCACATCAAGAAAAGCAAGAATGCCTGTGACAGCACAGAGCATCTGTTTGCGTTCTTCAGGAAAATCGAGACTATGCAGCATCAGCCAGCCTGCATAGAGAAAACAGAGCACAAGAGCTGTTGTCAGGCGTGGATCCCAAGTCCACCAGACTCCCCAGGCCGTTTTCCCCCAGATAATGCCGGTTATCACGGTGAGGAGAGCAAGAAGTTCTCCCACTTCGCCGGCGGCTTTGGCCAGAAGCATGGCACTGGCCTTGCGTTTCCAGAGAAAGGCCACTGAGGCGACAAAAACGATCATGAAGCTGACAAGACCCCACCAGGCAAGCGGGAGATGCAGATAAAAAATTTTTTGTGTGAGCCCCATGCTAACTTCAACTGGTGCATAGCAGAAAATGAGCCATTGACATAAGGCCATGCCCAGAGCACCAAGCAAAAGAAGCAAAGAGGTCATGACTCGTCTCCAGTATAGATGAAGGCAAAGAGCACGAAGGACACTGCAACGAAGATGGCATCGAAGGCTGAAGCCAACATCAGCCATTGGTCAAGATCTGTGACCGTTCCTCCGAAGCTTGCCGTGTGCAGACTGATGCCTGCCAGCAAAAGCGGTGTCAGCAGCGGAAAAAGAAGAATGGAAAGGAGAGATTCGCGTGCGGCATGTCCCTGGGCAACAGCCCCCAGCAGAGAACCCAGAGCCGCAATGCCGATGTCTACGAGCACGAGACCGCATACTGTGGAGAACCATTGTGCGTTGATCACTTGTCCGAGAAAAATCAGGCACGCAGGCAGGAAGCAGAGCTGAGCGGTCAGCAAAAGCAAAAAACCCGCAAGCGATTTGGCAAGCCAGATCGTTTGCGGCAGGATAGGCAGCAGGAGCAGAGCCATGCGTTGCCCATGGCTTTCTTCAAGAGCATATAACTGATTGAAAATAAGCACCTGACAGAAGAGCGAACTGACCCAGAAAATTGCCGCTGCAGCCTGCGGTGATACGGGATTGCCCGGACCGCTTGATAGGCTGAAGACAAAGATCAAAAGCAGTCCTAGCAGCAGCGCCTGAACCAGGCCGCTTCCACGGAACAAAAGCAGCGAAAGATCCTTGCCGATCAAAGCCCTGCTTACGCGCCACATGCCATATCCCCAGTATCGCAGGCAAGTTTTCCTGCTTCAAGACGCAGCGTGCGATCCGCCAGAGGTCCATCCTCGGCAAGATCATGAGAAATCAGCACAATACAGCTGCCGGAAGACCTGAGAGCACGCAGTTCTTTGTGCAGAAATTGGCGAGAATCGGTATCAAGACCGGTGGACGGTTCGTCCAGAAGCAGCAGTGAAGGTTTCTGCATGAGTGCGCGGGCTAGATTGAGACGCTGGCACATGCCGCGCGAAAAGGTTCCGGCTTCTATGTCGGCAAAGTCCCAGAGTCCTGTTTTATCGAGCCAGTCGGCCAGGTCATCATCACTCAGCTGCAAATTCAGGCAGCGGTTCCAGAACGACAGATTTTCCAAAGCCGTGAGTTGGGGATAGAGAAAGGTGGCGTGGGCAACATAGACAGGCGTGACGGTATTTTCAAGCTCGATACTTCCCTGTGTGGGTTTGCTTAAACCGGCCATGATTTTCATCAGCGTGGTTTTGCCGCTGCCGTTCTTGCCGGTCAACAGTGTCAGACTTGCCGGAAAAAAACGGCAGGAAAGATCACTGAGTACCGTACGTGCCCCGAATTGTTTGCTGATGTGGTCAAGCTTAATAAGCACCCTTTGCCTCGCTTCCACTCTGCCTCTTCCTGAAAGAACCCGCAAGTCCAAAGACAGGCATCAGACTCATGAAAATGCCGCCAATCCAAAGCCAGTTGACCAGTGGTTTAATGCTGAAACGCACAAGAACCTTTTTTTCCTGGGTCAGACCGAGAAGCGATACATAGAGTTCATTGCCAAGGGAAGGAAGGGTGTCGACCTCGGAAAATTGCATATCACCAAATTTTTCATAAATCCGGCGTTCGGGAATGAGAAGACCTTTGTCGTTTTCTCCTTCCTTGATCTGCAAAACGGCCAACAGGGCCGAATACCCTGTTCCCTCCTGCTGCCGGATCGCTTCGAGGGTTAGCGTGTATGCGCCGATTTTTTCTGACATGCCGGGCGCCAGCAGCACATCCTGTTCAGTAGCGTATGGTCCGGAAAAAGCCACAGCAAGACCCGCCAGAGCCAAGCCCAGATGGGTTCCCAGGGCCGCCCAGGCTCGTTTATGAGGCCAGGCGAGAAGCAGTGAAACCAGAATGCCTGCGAGAATACTGATACTAGCTGCTGCTGTGATCAGGGCGGTTGCTTTTGTGTAACCACAAAACATCAAAAAGAGCGCTGCGGCCGCAAAAATAGCCGTAATACAGTACAATAGAGGGCGTTTTCTGCCTGCCTTAGTGTCCAGCCAGGGGCAGAAGGCTAGAAGTGTGAGCAAAAAGGCGGCCAGTGGCAGACAGACCGAGTTGTAGAAACGGGCATCAAGGCCACTGGGAGTATTGGCAAAAGCCCTTGTGAGCACGGGCCAAAGAGTGGCAATGACGATGATCGTGCAGAGTGCAAGCAGAAACCAGGACATGAGCGCCAGGAGCCCCTCACGGCTGAGAAGGTCGGGAAGCGGTGAAGAGTTTTTTTGACTCAGTGCAAGCCAGAAGCTTAGGCACACAGTGCAAACCATAAAGACAAGCAGTGGCGTTCCCACAGCTCCCTGACCAAAGGCGTGCACAGAATCTACAACGCCGCTGCGCACGAGATAGGTCGCAAAAAAAGTGGAAATGGTCGTCAGGCTGATGAGGAGAAGATTATAGCGCGAAAAAGCTTTGTTTTTGCGTTCGATGGCCAGTGTGTGCAGCAGTGCCGTAGCCAGAAGCCAAGGCACCAGGGATGAATTCTCTACTGGGTCCCAGGCCCAGTAGCCGCCCCAGCCAAGTTCCATATAGGCCCACCATGCCCCCAGAAGGATGCCGGATGTCAGAAACATCCACGAACCAAGCAGATAGGGACGTGCAATCTGAAACCACGACAGCATTTTTGCCTTTTCTTCAGCAGACACACTTTGGGCCAGAGCAAGGCAAAAAGGAATCACAAAACCCGCATAACCAATAAAGAGCAGCGGCGGGTGAATGATCATGCCAGGATTCTGCAAAAGCGGATTCAGACCATTGCCGTCAGCCGGAATAGGCGTCTGCATAATAAAGGGATTGCTGTAAGTCGTGAGGATGAGGATAAAAAAGACCATGATGCTGTGGAAAAAGATCCAAAACCAGAGGCGCGTCTGCGCTGAAAGCGAGCGGTAAGAAGGCAGTAGCGGAAAGAGGGATCCCAGGATTGCTGTTACAAGTGCCCAGAAAAGCATGGAACCCGGTTGACCGGCCCAAAAAGCCGTCAGACGGTAGAAGAGAGCGAGGTAGCGGTCCGTATAGTTGGCGGCATACTGCAGGCTATAGTCCTGCCAGAAAAGCGCATGCAAAAGCGCGGCTGATGCCAGAAGCAGGCACAGGCTGACAGGAAGATGTGCCAGCTCAATGCGTTTGATGGAATGTGTCTCGTTGTGCCATAAGTCCATCAGGGCAGCCAGGGCAGCCAGAATCGAAAAGAGCATGGCCAGCACAAGTGCAAGATAGCCAAAGTAATACATAGCGTTAGCCTGTGTTGACATCGTCTCCGCCCTGAAGGACGGGGCATTACGGCAGGTGAAAAGAGGCAAGCCCGAAAGCCGTCAGCTGTGCCCTGTATGCCAGCCAATGCGATGAGCCTAAGGGTTTTTGCGATTTTCTTTTTGGTATTTGGAAGGGCATTTCGTCATCAGGGTTTTCGCAAGAAAATGCCTGTCAGCACTCATGCCCCCTTCAACAATCACCTCAGCTCCGGCTTTGAAAGCGTCTGGAATAATGCCTTGATAGGAGACGGGAATGGTGACAGAGGCATTATCCTTGTCTTCAAGCAGAAAGGTCAGATGCAATGAATTGGGTTCACGTACCAAATTGCGATCAGCCACTGTGCCAAAAAGACGGATAGACTGAACTTTTTCAGGGCTTGCGGCGAGCGCCTCGGAGACATTGAGAAAATAGACGCTGTTACTGCTTAAGCCACTGTAGATGAGCCACGAGACACCGCCCAGAAAGAGCAGAAAGGCCAAGGTGTAGAGCAGAAATGTGTTTTTTGATTTTTGCATAGTATTTTGCAGAACATGCTGCCAGCGTTGATCTGTGTAGTACTCGGAAAAAGAGCCTATAAGCTGCTCTACAGTATGCGGTATTTTGTCAGTGCACACAAGAGCATAGAGAGCGTTGTTTTTAGGGCTTCTGCGTCACATTGCCATTGATGAGAAGTCCGATTCTTGATTTGGCGAGCGCACGCATGTCAGCTACGGTATCACTTTCATCGACGATTTCGCGTCCGATCACTTCTTCAAGAACATCTTCAAGAGAGACTACACCCGAAAGCCCTCCGTATTCGTCGACAACAGCGAAAAGGTGAACGTTGACCTTGAGCATGCTCTGCAGGAGTTTGTCCAGAGTCTGTGCTTCAGGAACAAAATAGATCTTACGCATCAGACTTGCGAGAGGGGTTTTAGTATCGCCGTTGAGCAGGTGTCTTGTAATGACAGGTCGTTCAATCACCCCCACAAGGTCTTCATTGTCATGACCATAGAGTGGAATTCTGCTGAACTGCCAGAAGCGTTTGTCGGCGTAGACCTCTTCCAGGCGCATGCTGGCCGGCAGAGAAAAGACAACTGTGCGCGGGGTCATGATTTCATGCACATGCTTCTGATCAAGGGCAAGTACATTGCGAACCCAGCTTTCCTCGTTTTCGTTGATTTGACCGGCTTTGCGAGAAAGGCCTGCTGTAGCGCAGATATCAGCTTCTGAACACGGCGGTGTCTTGGGAAGATACTTTTTGATGAAGCCTGTGATGCAGTTCATGAGCGCAATGATCGGTGTCAATATTCTGATGGCGAGAGACAGCGGAACAACCAGGGCAGAGGCAATTTTTGTGGCAAAAGCAACGCCCAGGACTTTAGGAATGATTTCGCCAAGAGTCAGTATGAGCAACGTAAAAACAGCAGCAAAAATACCTGTATAGACTTCACCGAAATGGGCAAGAGCAGCACCTCCGGCCACTGTTGCCCCCACGGTATTGGCAATAGTATTAATAGTTAAAATGGCCGTGATAGGTTTATTGACATTGGCACGCATTTCACTGAGCAGCTGTCCTTTTTTATCTCCGCTTTCCTTCATGCGTTCAATGGTCGTAAGGGGAATTGAATAGAGAGCTGCTTCAGCCAGAGAGCAGGTAAAGGAAAAAATGACGGCCAGTGCAACGGCAAAAACAAGCAAAGTCATAGAGTATCCCTGAAGAACAGAACAGCTTGGTATTGTGGGCAACTTTTTTGCCCTTTGCGATAGGTCTCTTGAGGCAGATTAATGAGGATGCGATTATCGCACGGAACCGTGTTGACAAATTAAAAAAGGCCGCGTAAAACAAACTGTATGTGACGCGGGGTAGAGCAGCTCGGTAGCTCGTCGGGCTCATAACCCGGAGGCCGCAGGTTCAAATCCTGTCCCCGCAACCAGA